>CAYGYY010000023.1:0-28463 GCA_964354265.1 uncultured Actinomycetota bacterium | reverse complement strand
AGACATGAATATTCCTGTTGAAATAATCGGGTGCCCGATTATCAGGGAAAAAGACGGGCTTGCCATGAGCTCAAGAAATAAATATCTTACTCCATGGGAAAGGGTAAGCGCGGCTATTATATACAACAGTCTCAATTTTGCTGGAGAACAGATTCAGAACGGAGAAAAAGACCTGGAAAATTTAAAGAAAATGATCCAGGAAAAAATAAAAAAAAGCAAAGATGTGGCTGGCCTGGATTATTTTGATTTCAGGGACCCGGAAACACTCGAAGAAATTGAAGCCATGAGGCTATTGCCGGGAAATAGTACTCCTGAAAAAATACTTATAGCCTGCGCTGCTTATATAGGCAGTACACGGCTTATTGATAATATAATTATTAATGTATAGCAGACACAGGTGCCATTTATATTGATTTTCCGCTCAATGATGTTAAAGTAAAAACCTGGTTTTATTTATAATTTTTATGATGGATATAAAGAAGGAAAGTTATGGTGTTAATAAATGTTTTAAAATGTAAGATCCACAGAGCTACGGTTACCGATGCGCAAATACATTACCATGGAAGCATTACAATCGACAGGGAGCTGATGGACAAAGCAGGACTTCTGCCATTTGAAAAAGTCATGGTGGTAAGCCTGGACAGCGGAGAAAGGCTTGAAACATATGTTATTGAGGGAGATTGGGGCAGTGGGGAAATATGTCTTAATGGCGCAGCAGCAAGAAAGATCTTAAAAGGCGATAAGATAATAATTCTTGCGTTTGTAGCTATGGACGAAAAAAACCACGGGGCTTTTAAGCCAGCGATAGTCCATGTTGATGAAAACAATAAAATAGTCCCGGCAGAAAGCAATGACAAAGATGACGAATGTTAAATAAAAAGCCCGGGGAAATTTTAAAAAAAACTTTTTTATCTTTACCAGCTGCAATTATCCTGGCAGTCCTTTGTTTCAGCCTCTTTTCATGCGAAAATGCAAGATCATTTTCCGGCAGCCTTTTTAAACCTGGAGGCACTATAAATACCAGCGCTGATATTGCTTCAAAAAACAACCAGGACGGGGAACCGGAAAGGGACGAAACAGTTTCACCGGCCGAAACCCCGATTTATCTTTTTGACTATACTGAGGTCGAAATCGAGCCCACACAGTCTATTGATATCTGGATTAAGAACTGTAATATATATGTAGATATTTACGGGGACCTTATTATTCTCGGGGAATTCGAAAATCTTTCCCTGTCGTGGAAGACAAGCATAGAAATCACCTATGATTTTTATGATTCTGCCGGACAAAAAATCGACACAGTCATATCAGGCGCTCTCGCAAACTACCTGCAGCCCGGAAGCCGCATGCCTTTTACTCTCGTTTATGATGCAAGAGCAAATTACATCAAAATTTCCAGGATAAAAATAGGAGTAAATTTCAAGAATTATAATAAGAGCCTTAAAGGATTTCCAGTAGTTGCTGAAGAAAGCCAGGTGATAAAAGAAAACATATTGCAGGTAAAAGGGGAGGTGACTAATCTTGGCGAGAGCGACATAGAAGACCTGAAGCTCTTTGGAACTTTCTATAATTTCAAAAACCAGGCCGTTTTTATAAAAGAATGCTACATTAAAAATGATACACTGGCAGCTCTTGCGGTCCAGGATTTTGAATTAATGATAATGTTTGACGAGTATTTGCAGGATTTTACGCACTACAGGATAGAGGCATATTTCAGAGATGCGCTAAAACTCACAAATGCTTAAGTAAATTCTGTTTTTGTGCTTTAATATTATAAATGAATCAATAAAATAAGAATTATAACATTCCAGGGATAAAGCCTGAAAAAAGGGAGCCTGGTTTGGCTTATAAAAATTAATAAAATGATGAAATCATAAGGAAAAAAGGTTTGAAATATTTTAAGTCATACAAATGGCCCGCATCTATCGGATTCTATATCACAGCAGTATTTATTACCATTTTTTTATCCTCCTGTAATATTTTCGGGGACAGGGTAGGCCAGCAAGAACAGGCAGTCCCTACAGAGGCAGTAGTGTCAGCTGCAGAAGAGGAATCAGCAGATATCTCTGCAGTAAATGAGATAACAATATGGGACAAGCTTGAACCCAAAGAACAGATAGAGCTAATGAGCAGCATCGAACAGTTTATTGCTGTAAACCAGGAGATAAAAATCAATACCAGGCATTTCAGGAGCGAGGAAGAGCTAATCGACCAATTCAGGGCAGCAAGCCTTGCGGGCGCAGGACCCGAACTTTTAATTGCAAGCCTTGAATCTTCTGCAGCTCTTGCTGAAGCAAGTGTGATAAAGCCCATAACTGATGATATGACATATCCTGATATTTTTAACGGACTTGTTGAAATATCGAATCACGAAGATAAAAGCTACGTTATCCCGTTCAGGGCTTATGATTACCTTATGCTTTTTTATAACCGTGAGTTTGTTGATGAAGCCCCTGCCAGTTTTGCAGAACTTATGCAGTACTGCGAGGAAGTAAATATACCAGCGGAAGAAACCTTCGGGTTTATTTTCAATGTTTATGAGGCTGACTGGATAATACCATTTGTAGGAGGATACCAGGACTGGATCTATGATTATGCCACAGGAGCGATTTCCCTGGACAGCCAGGCGATGATAAACACGCTTGAATTCCTGGTCATGATTTACAATGAGGAAGAGCTGGTCCCTTATGGCTATGAATATGAAGAAATAAACAATGCTTTCAAAACCGGTAAGGCGCATATGATAATAAATGGCAACTGGGCCATTGAAGAATATATCGAAGAGGGCATGGATTTTGGAGTTGCAAAAATTCCAATTGTCTGGGAAGGCTACAAAAATCCCACCCCGATGCTGAACGGAATTGGTTTTATGATCAATGCCAATACTTTTAGTAAGGCGCTGGACACAACGAGGAGCCTTATAGATTACCTCATGTCTGAAAAAATCCATGAACAGTGGACACAAAAAACATCAACAATGCCGTCGTTAAAATCTATGGCGGACTCCTCTTTTATTGCCTCAAACCAGGTTTATTCTGCAGAAATGCAACAGATAGAAATATGCAGGGGGAAACCACCGGAAGAAGCCCTGCGGGCTATCAGGGCAGCAATAATGATGAATTTAGAAAATGTCTTGAATGGAAATATCAGCCCAGAAGAAGCAGCTGTAAAAATGCAGGAAGATGTAATTAAGCTCAGGTCAGGAAGCACAATTAACGATATAGAAACAAATGACACTTCCGGGACAAGCGAAACTTCTGCCCAGCAGCAATGAAAGAAGGCAATGAAGAACACTTGGATGTATTAAAAGAAAAGACCGAAGAAGCAAAGACAATATATGATACGGAAGCTCAGGATGAAGAAGTCGCCAAAAAGACATACGGGTCAGGCAGGGAAGCCGACGACAAAACGCTTGTCGCAAAATCCCAGAAAGGCGACAAGGCAGCATTTGAAAGTCTTGTAAGGATGTATTCAAAATATGTATACACAAATGCATTTTTTATGCTTCGCGACACACATGAAGCTGAAGATGTAAGCCAGGAAGTATTTGTCAAAGTATATCTGTCTATAAAGAACTTCAGGGGACTGTCCAGCTTTAAGACCTGGTTGAGAAAACTTACAATCAATACCTGTATAGATAAGCTGAGGATAAAATCAAAAACAACCGATAAGAAAGTAAGCCTGGAAGCCTTTGAGGAAAATTATGACGTTGTTTTTACAGACCTGAATCATAATATAGAGAAGAATTTTATTGCAAGAGAGACAATTAAAGAAGTCCTGGACATAGTAGTCAATCTCGATGAAAGCTACAGAATACCACTGATACTGCGGGATTTTCAGGATTACAGCTACAGGGAAATAGCAGTTCTAATAAATAAGCCCATCGGCACAGTAAAAACAAATATCCACAGGGCAAGAAAAATTATCAAGGACAAACTGAAATACGAGAAAGAGAAGAAGAACTGATGGCAGAAATAGATAAATATCTAAAAATAGCAAAAAAAGTAGTAATAAAGCCGGAAGACCATGGTATTGAAGAAAAAATAATTGAAAGAATCTCCAAAGTTGATGAGAATGACACGAGCTTGCTGGATAGTAATTTTATGGATTATCTTAAAAAAAACAATTCACGATTATATCTTTTTTCAGAAGGGGTAAAGAATAATCCGGGTAAATTTATCCTTATAGTTGTCTCGATATCGGTATTCCTGGGCTTATTAGCCTTCATCATAAAAAAAAGCTCCGATGGCCCGGATAAAAACAGAAGCAGAAGCAACTGTGAAGCAAATAAAAATAATACTGTTCCGGCTGGCAAGAATCATCAGAAATCATCGTCTACGGAAGATAAGGATTAATACAATTATTAATACTATGATTACCCAGAACCAGGGATTTATAAGAAGGTCTCTTATGGGCGTATAGGGGATTTGACCAAAAAGAGTCTTAAGGGTGATCTCGAACCACTCATAAACCCTCATCCATAGGAACTTTAAGTTTTCAGCGCTAAAAAATTCCTGAAGGTGTTGAATAAAAATTTCCATACTTTATCCAATAAATTATTTTATAAAATAATTATATATATTATAGAATAATTTACAGAATAAAAAAAATATAAATAATTTATCTTATAGAAGGTAAAAATTAGGATTAAAGAAACAAAAACGGATATTTTAAGCATAGAGGGAAAGTCAAAAATAATAAAAAATTCTATTAAAAAATAATGACTGGAAAAAAAGTACTTGTAGCGATGAGCGGAGGGGTAGATTCTTCAGTTGCAGCGCTGCTTTTGAAAAATGAAGGTTTTGAAACAGTGGGAATGACTATGTGTTTCGGAATTGAAACGGACCATTCCGAAAAAGTGAGGTGCTGTGGCATTGAAGCAATTAACGATGCAAGGAGGGTTTGCAGCTTTCTGGGCATACCGCACTATATTTCAGATTATTCAAGACCCTTAAAAGAAAAAGTAATAAAGAATTTTATAAATAATTATTTGAAGGGCAAAACACCAAATCCATGTATGGATTGTAACCGGTACCTGAAATTCGAAATGCTGCTAAATTATTCAAGAAAACTTGGGTTTGATTATTTTGCGACAGGCCACTATGCAAAAATCATGCCAGCCGGTTCCGGATATTATTTAGCCAGGGCTGAAGACCGGCAAAAAGACCAGAGTTATTTTTTATACGTCATTAAACGCGAAAACCTGGGTTATATAAAACTTCCACTGGGGGAATATAAGAAATCTTCTGTAAGAAAGATTGCGCTGGATGCAGGATTGCCGGTAGCATACAAAGGGGAAAGCCAGGATATTTGCTTTCTTGATAATGATTACAGGGATTTTATAAAAGCCCTGAAACCCGGCTACTCAATGCCCGGCAGGATAATTGATAAAAAAGGAGATGTACTGGGGGAGCACAAAGGGATAGCCTATTATACAATCGGCCAGCGAAAGGGCCTGGGGATAAGCCATAAGGAACCTTTATATGTGACTGATATAGATGCCGCCAACAACCTGGTCGTTGTGGGCAATAATGAAGAGCTTAGGTCCCCGGGTTTTATTACCAGAGACAACAATATACTCGTCGACAACATACCCGAAATAGCAAAAGTCAAGATACGGTATCAGCATGCTGAAGTGCCCTGCAGGATAAAGATTTTAAAAAACAGTGCAAAAGTCAGCTTTACCGAACCGCAGGAGGCCGTTTCACCAGGACAGAGCGCCGTATTTTACGAAGGGGATAAAGTACTGGGAGGCGGTATTATAAGCAAGAAACTCAAGTATTGAAAAACTGTTTAAATAAAAGCGCTTTCAAAAAATAAACCTGAATTTCCTGTAGCTTATATGGCAAGCTCGCCCACGGCTGATACCATAGACTTATGGTTGACAAATTTTTTAGTATTTTTTAATACTATGTAAATAATCTTATTTTAACTTCCTGCAATCCGGATATAATATATTTAATTCAACAAAAGCAGTTTCCTGTATTAAATTTATCGCTCGGCTTGCCGGGAAATTCACCAGTTACCAGAGAAAGTTCTTTATAATTTATTATAGCAAAATAAAAACAAGAAGGAGGGGACTTTGTCGTATTTTAAATTACAGGAGAGAAACACCACTGTAAGGAGGGAGATTGTTGCAGGCATAACAACGTTTATGACGATGGCCTACATAATCTTTGTAAACCCTGCAATACTTTCCAGCGGCGGAGCAACCGGCATACCTTTCGAGGCGGCAGTTGTAGCAACCTGCCTTGGCGCAGGAATCATGAGCATCGTCATGGGGCTTGTTTCAAACACCCCCTTTGCCCTGGCATCCGGGATGGGCATTAATGCTGTAGTGACCTTTACGATAATAATGGGGCTCGGGCTTAGCTGGCAGCAGGCAATGGGCATAATTGTAATAGAGGGCCTGCTTGCAGTTATTATGGTGCTGACAAAACTTCGAATTGTAATTATGAATGCCATACCCATGGGGCTGAAATATGCAATTGGCGTAGGCATAGGCCTGTTCATCGCATTTATAGGCGTTCAGGAAGCTGGTTTTGTTGCAACAGATCCGGTGACTGCCGTTAAACTGGGCGACTTTACGGCAAACTACGCGCTGCTTGCGGCATTTGGACTGGTCCTTACAATAATACTGGTTGCGTATAAGGTCAGGGGCGGCATCCTGATTGGGATTGCAGGCACGACTATAATGGGAATGATTTTCGGGATAATCCCGTTCCCGTCAAAGATAGTGAGCATGCCCACAGCAGAGAGTTTTTCTACATTTTTCAAGGCAGACATTCCGGGCGCAGTCTGGAGCAACGGGATGGTCAATATAGCGGCAATCATTATGATATTTGCCCTTTTCATGTCAGACTTCTTTGATACTATGGGCACCGTTATCGGTGTCGGTGAAGAAGCCGGGCTTCTTGATTCAAAAGGAAACCTTAAAAACCTAAACAGGGTGCTTCTCGTGGATTCCAGCGCAGCAGTTGTAGGCGGATTATTCGGGGCAAGTTCCATAACCACCTATATCGAGAGCGCATCCGGGGTATCTGAAGGCGGCAGGACAGGGATTATGCCAACTACAACAGGAGGGTTATTTCTGCTCTCTATTTTCTTTGCTCCATTGATTGCAGTTGTTGGCGGCGGCGTGCAGGTTGCTGAAGGAGTTTATAAATATCCTGTTACAGCGCCTGCCCTGATAGTAGTCGGGTTTTTGATGATGAGCATAATATCAAAAATAAACTTCAAGGATTTTGAGATAGGCATTCCAGCATTTCTCACAATTATTATTATGCCCTTCACATATAACATTTCATATGGGATAGGGTTTGGCTTTATAAGCTATACGCTAATCAAACTGTTCAGGAGGCGTTTTAAAGAATTGCACCCGCTAATGATAGTGGCAAGCGCATTATTTGCAGTTGCATTCATAGCCCAGGCCCTGGCGGCACAATTTACAGGCAAATGATAAAAGAATCACATTTTATCTTTATTGGCATATCGGCACCAGAATGTGTGATTTAATCGCAGCCAGGTTTATTTAAGGCTAGAGGTTTTTATGCTTGTGATGACCTCTTTTGTAATTTCCTCTACAAGATCGCTGTAAAGCACGGTTTTTGCCCCAGGCTTGAATTTAGGGTCGCTGAAACCACAGGTGCTCTCAGAACAGGAAATGCAGAGGGTCTTTTCAGGCGCGCACATGTCTTTGCTGCCGAAAACCTCGAGTCTTTTCATGACAATTTTCTTTGCTTCTTCAAAACCCCTGCTGATAACATCCGGTAACGAGGTGACATCAGGTTTTTCTGTGAGATATTGTTTTATACGCGCGACCGCTCCGGCGGACATCTCAGTATAGAAATTTATTTTGCATATTCCCAGACTTACTGCCCTCCTGAAGTCATCATCTGATATGCCTGAACCCCCATGAAGGACAAGAGGTATGTCTACTGCAGAATGAATCTGGGCCAGGCGCTCGAAATCAAGGTCTGGCTCGCCTTTATAAAAACCGTGAACATTGCCTATAGCCACGGCAAGCGCATCGACACCAGTCTCATTTACAAATCTTGCAGCTTCGTCGACGTTGGTAAACATTTCCTTGCTGGCTGCATGGGCAATGGGGGCTTTTTCTCCGACAGCCTCCCCGCCAACATGGCCTATTTCAGCCTCAACGCTAACGTTTATGGTTTTGGCTACTTTAACCACTTCTTTTGTAAGTGCAATATTTTCATCAAGGGGATTGTGGCTTCCATCAAACATTACAGAAGTAAAGCCGGCTCTTATTGCGCGCATTACAGTTTGCAGACTTTCACCATGGTCAAGATGAAAGCAAACGGGGATATCGACTTTTTTTGCAGCGCTGACTATTATAGGGGCAATCTCCTCCAGGTTAACATATCTTAAATGCACCTCTGCAATCTGGAGTATTACAGGCGAACGCTGTTCAACTGCTGCGTCTATTACGGTATCTATAAACCCAAGGTTTGTTATATTGAAGGCACCGACTGCATATTTGTTTTCCTGTGCATGTTTTAAGAGGTCTTTGAGATTTATTAAGGCCATTGTTCTTCCTTTATAAAAAATAAAATATAAAAATCAACATGTAATAATTACAGTGTATTATTAATAAATAGAATTTACGCTTCAGTTATTGATAGTGTAATTCTTAAACAGCAATGAAAAGTTTAATTAAGGATTTTATATTATTTTTCAGGTTTTTTACATAACTTTTTTATACCCTGGACTCATATTTCATGCTAATTATTGCTTATTCTTCCTCGGTCTCAAACTCAAGCGCATCCAGCAGCTCTTTTGCGGACCCGTAGTCTTTCTTGTCTACCATAAGGCTGACACCATATACAAAATCCTGGGCAGGATACATGCTGCCTGCATCATCTGTAAAAATAAAAGAGTTTATCCCATTACTCTGCAGAAACCCTTTTGCTATCTCAGCTTCGATTTTTGAAGTGAATGTTTTTATTTTTTTTAAATTTTCCATATAAATTATGATATCATATCTTTCAAGTTTAATCTTTTAATTGGTTAAAAGTATTTATAATTCTGGTATTATTGGAATAATTATTTTTATAATGGCTTTGGAAAACACTGAAATCATTGGAAATATTAATTTAAAGCCATATTGATTTAAACAAAAAAGACAGAACGGAAGAAAAACGCAGGATGAAAATGAAAGCAGCAGGTGCGACTATTTTAAACTCAGCTCCAGTTATTTGCAGGACAATACTTTTATGTGCAATGCTTATTGCATTTTTATTTTTCATTCCCGGATGCGCTTTAAAAGACACCGGTGAAGAATCCAACCTTGAAGCGGCAAAGTCTCCGGCAACAGCAGCCATTACAGATACAGGTAAAACGGGCGATGATAATGCTGTTAAAGACAGCAATGATCCCGAGGGTCTACCAAATGAAGAATATGCAGAAGATGAGACTTATGAGGAAACCCTAAAAACCGGTGGACCAGATGAAACAGATACCCAAGCCACCCAGGCCCGGAGCGCAGATGAACAGGGCAATGATCCAGGCGAAAGCACATCCGGAGATAATAGCGGCGCAGGCGCTGACGGGGCATCCGAGGGGGAAGAAATAAAAATAATCCAGGCGCCTCCTGAAATAAATCTCCATATCATAATAGGGCCGGAATATGCCCAGGATAACCAGGTATGCTTTTACAGGGTTATGGCAGATGTAATTGGGGAGCCTTTTCCCCAGATAAGATTTAACAAGGATGACAGTAATGGCGCCTGGGGGCCAAATGTTGCCCAGGTCAATCTTCTAAGGGACGAATCTTTTACCCTGCAGTGTGAAGCAGTAAATTCAATGGGGGCAGTTACAGCAGATATCGCCCTTGCATGGGTCGAAAATCCGGACAACCTGCCCGCTGAAGGACAGGACCCTCAACTCCAGCCGGAAATAATTGTAGATTATACGGATTTTGCAAATTTTCTTATAGATGTAAATCTTACTACACAGCAGGTCACTGTATTATATAAGGATGCAATAATTAAAAGCATGGCGTGTTCTGGCGGTAAGGCTGAAACACCCACACCACCCGGGATATTTACGACTTACCAGAAGATCTATTATGCATGGATTCCCAAATTTGCCCAGGGGGCATATTACTGGACGCGATTTTATGGGCCATACCTCTTTCACAGCGTGCCCTATGACGCAAACGGGAACATGATGACAGAAGAGCTGAATAAAATCGGTACGCCGGCAAGCCATGGATGTATAAGGCTATTGCTTGAAGATGCAAAGTGGGTTTACGAGACCCTGCCTCTCGGAATGAAAGTCAATGTTCATAATTAAACGGTACCATTAATACCAGAGAATGCCACCAGTGCTATTTTAATAGCCAGTTTTTAATATCCCGGTATACTTCATCGCGGTTTATCTCATTAAGAAGCTCGTGCCTGGCGCCCTCGTATAGTCTCAGCTCGACATTTGCAGGGCCCGCTTTTAAATAATCTGAATATACTTTCCTTGTCCCCTTACCAAAATCTCCTAATGCGCAGCAGGTCCCTGATATAATCAAAACATGCATATCCTCGGGGATTTTCTTTATATTCTTCAGGTCATTGACCCTGTAAGCAGCTTTCACAAGGTCCAAATAAAAAGTGGCGGAAAACAGGGTATAGCAATAAGGATCAGCTATCATCGCATCTACTGCATTTTCATCCCTGCTGATCCAGTCAGCTGTTGTTCTTACAGGTTTGAAGTAATTGTTAAATTTTTCAAAAGTAAGCTTTTTGTGAAAAGGGCTTTTAGCTTTGGGCCCTTTTTTCCTGATAATGTATTTTGCAACAAGTATCCCCAGCATTCCTATTGTTCCGGGAGAGGCCATAGTGGCGCAGAGAATTGCGCCACTTATTTTTTCCGGGTTGAACATAATAATATCACTTGCAAGAAAAGCGCCTGCGCTGTGCCCAAAAATGAAAATATTTTTGCCGGGATTTTGTTCAGTTATTATATCATTCAGCTTTCGCATGTCGCTGAGTACAAGATCCCAGCCACCCGAATCTCCATAGTGGCCGAACCTTTCGGGACTACCGGCAGTTTTTCCATGTCCACGCTGGTCACAGGCATAAACAGCAAAGCCCTGTCCTGTCAGAAAACCGGCAAAATCCTCATATCTTCCCGAATGTTCACCCATTCCGTGCATTATATGGACAACTGCCTTAACGCCATCTCTGTTGTCCGGTAACCATTTGTATACAAAAAGTTTTATTCCATCACCGGAAACAAAATTAAAATGTTCCTGCAGCAAGCAATTTCCTCCTGTTTTAATAATCTATGATTTATTTAAGGTTTTCAGGATTAAGGCATTTCAAATCATCAGTTACAAAAAGGCCATCTTTTCTTATAAGCACATCATCAAAATATATTTCACCGCCGCCATATTCCGGAGTCTGTATCATTATCATATCCCAGTGTATTGCAGATTTATTGCCATTGCTTGCCTCGTCATAGCATTTGCCCGGCGTGAGATGAAAACTTCCCATTATCTTTTCATCAAAAAGCATATCTTTCATTGGTTTTAAAATATATGGATTGACCCCAATCGCAAATTCCCCGACATATCTGGCCCCGCTGTCTGTGTCAAGAAACCTGTTCAGTTTCGCTTCCTCATTCGCAGTTGCTTTTACTATCTTCCCATTTTTAAATTCAAACCTTACATTTTCATATGTCACTCCCTGTTCAACCTGGGGTATATTAAAAGTTATAATGCCATTTACAGAGTCCTTCACGGGAGCAGTGAAAACTTCGCCGTCCGGCAGGTTAAATTCACCGGCGCACTTTATGGCAGGGATATCCTTTATTGAAAAGGAGAGGTCTGTACCGGGTCCTTTAATTTTGACCCTGTCTGTCTTTTTCATGCGAATGACCAGTTTTTCCATTGCGGCAGACATATTTTCGTAGTCAAGGCTGCAGACATCAAAATAGAAATTCTCAAAATCCTCAAGGCTTGTATTAGCAAGTTGCGCCATAGAGTTATTAGGGTATCTGAGAACCACCCATTTTGTGTGGCTGACTCTGTAATAAGTTATGATTTCAGCATAATGTTTCATATATTCCGAAACCTTCTGAATTGGCAGGTCACCAAGCTCATTGACATTGTCGTAAGCCCTTATGCCTATAAAAGCATCCATCCCTTTCATTTCAAGAAGGTCGATTTTTCTCATGAACTTTAATTGTTCCATGCTGCAGTTCTTTATTATTTCCCTGATTATCGAGTTATCTTTCATTACTGCAAACGGGAGGCCACCGGCATTATAGACTTCCCGTATAATAGCTTTAAAGAGCAGCATAGGGGCAGTGCCGAAGCAGTCTATCATTACATTTTCACCTTTTTTTATCCTGCATGAATAATTGACAATAATTTTTGCAAGCTTTTCTATCCTGGGATCCATTTTTTCTCCTATAATTTAAATTAAAAAGTTATACGATATAATATAACAGATTTGATATATAAAAAATTCTATTTTATTTCATATATACTAAGATGAAAATAACAATTATCAACATGATTTCAATATCTTTTTTAATCCTCACCCTTTGCACCGGATGCTTTTTTACAGGGTGCGCAGATGCCACGGAAAATAGCATCGGGGAAAACAAGGAGGCGGAAAATGGCAGTTTTTTTGATGAAACCTTGAAAGATACCGTCGAAAGTAATATAAACGGGGTTGAAGCCGTTGAAGAAAAAGGGCAGCAGATACATTTGGGTATTTCGTATTTTTTTAACGTTACAGGGGATACCAGTAAGATAGAATTTATATCAGTAATTCCGGATGATTATGAGTTAAGGCAAAAAGTAATTGAAAGCAGTTTTTCAATCAGACCGGTTGAATTGTTTGAGTCCGGCAATACCCGTTATGCAAAGTTTGTGATACTTAATCCAGACGAAGGTTTACGTCTGGATATAAATATGAAAATACAGATTTTTGATTATGACTTTAAAAGAGCGCAGAAGTTGAAAACAAAAATAAGTTACAGGCCCTTAAGCAGCGAAGAATACGCCTTTTACACCGCCAGTGAAAAAAATATTGAGACAAAAGATCCCGGGATAGTCAAAATTGCTGATAGCTTTAAAGAAAGTGACCAGGTTAGCCTTGTCCAGTCGATTTATGATTTTGTCCTTGAAAGGCTTGACTACCAGGGATATAATCCTGAAGACTGCGGCGCTGCGGCTGCGCTTTCCAGAGGCGGAGGGGATTGTACCGAGTATTCCGACCTTTTCGTTACATTATGCCGGGCTAAAGGTATCCCAGCCAGGGTTGTGGAAGGTTATACGACGGATGCCATCCCTGATGAAATAGGAATGGGGCATAACTGGTCTGAAGTATATCTTGAGGATGTCGGGTGGGTGCCTTTTGATTGTATATTTGATGATAATAATGGCATTATGCAGGATACGACTTTCGACAATCTAAAGAGTGTTTATTTATACACAAGTTTTACCAGAAACGACCCTAAACTTTTTGGATATCACTATTATGCATATTATTATTATGGGGATGAAATAGGAGTTGAAAAATCTATTTCAATACATTAGTCCGGCAAAGCCAGGAATAAGAAGACATATATGTTTAAAAATTCATTGCTTCTAAAAATCTATGAGGCTGCGGGGATGCAGAGATGGAACGACCAGATCCGCACTGTGGAAATGACAGAACTGGATAAACAGGCCCATAAAATGATAGTGGCATACGTTATGGGAAAGCTTGAGGAGGAACAGGGCAACCCTGCTATCAATTGGATAGCTATAATAGAAGGCGGGCTTTTCGAATTTTTGCAAAGGATAATACTTACTGATTTGAAACCACCACTGTTTTATGAAATCAGGCAAAACAGGGAGAAATACTCCAAACTCAACCAGTGGGCATATGAAAGGATATATCCTGATATCCATGGACTGGGCAGCATTTTCTGTAAAAAGTTCAAGGATTATATTATCAGTGATAACAAAGAAAATCGTTTAAAGCAGGATGTAAACCGTGCTATTCTCGGCGCAGCTCATTTCTATGTGACGAAGTGGGAATTCAGGCTGATACAGAGATTTGATCCGGATGGCTATCAGATAGATGAAATAAAGAACAGTATCGAAAAGGAACAGCTAAAATATTCCGGCATGCCAGGCGTCAGCAAGTTCCTGGGTTGCCCCGACCTGCTGACATTTATAGATATATGCGGCCAGCTCAGATTTCAGATAAGATGGAGCCATCTTTACAGGGTCCCGAAGACATCCGTTCTTGGACATATGCTTGTAGTTGCCATCTTTTCATATCTTTTTTCTTATATGCTCGGTTTTGAAGATGAGAGGATAATAAATAATTATTTTACAGGGCTTTTCCATGATTTGCCCGAAGTGCTGACAAGAGACATAATAAATCCTGTCAAGAAATCAGTAGAAGGACTGGATGAGCTTATAAAGGATTACGAAAGAAGTGAAATGGAGAAAAAGATATTTAAGCTGCTGCCGAAAAGCTGGCATGAAAATATCAGGATGTATACAGAGTCTGAATTTGAAAATACAGTTAAAAGAGACGGAAAAATGGTAAAGGCTGCAGATGATCTTGCAGCATTCATTGAGGCATACCTGTCAGTTAAAAATGGCATAAGCAATGACAACCTTTCTGAGGCAATGGAAAACCTGAAGAGAAAATACAGGGATATTAATATCTCCGGCCTTGATTTGAATAGTATTTATGATGGATTTTAATTAAACCGGGGTGACATCTTAATTATTAATGGCAAATAGAAAACTAATCAGCAAATCATCTTATCTTATATACAGGCAATGTCCAAAGTATTTCTGGTACTATATCAATGACAAAAAAAGCATACCCGGACATGACCCCAGGGCAAAATTTAACTTCAAAATAGGTCATATTATCGGCAATCTTGCAAAACTGCGCTATAAAGATGGTATCGAAACAGGGATAGAAGGAAATCTTGATGATAATCTAAAGAGAACACAAAACCTCCTGGATTTAAGGAAACCGCTGTTTGAGGCAGGCTTTGTTTCCAGGGAAGAAAATGTTACTAAACAGGCAGCAGTCGACCTGTATGCGAGAGCAGACATACTTGTCCCCGCAAATGGGTCACGCCCGGCAATTATTACGGATCCGGCAATTGACCCGGTATCTGATTGTCCAGGACGATTCCCTGGAAAATCCTGGGATATTGTGGAAGTTAAGAGTTCGACAGGAGTAAAGGCGGTAACCATTTATGACGTCGCATTCCAGAAATATTGCTACCTGAAGGCAGGGCTTGATATAAGGAATGTCTATGTGATGCATATAAACAGTGAATATATAAGGAACGGGGAGTTGGATCCATTCAGTATTTTTAAGTTAGTCGAGGTATCGGAAGAAGTGGATAGAGTACTGCCGCATATAAAAAACGACCTGAGACAGATGATGCGGATCATATCCAGTGATGATATACCGGAAACAGGAGTCGGGAAGTTTTGCGACAGCCCCTTTAACTGTCCTTTAAAAGCAAGGTGCTGGGAACATGTAAGCGATAAAAGCATTTTTTATCTATATTCGATTACTAATAAAATCGCCAGAAGGATGAATGATTGCGGAATAGAATATATACATGAGATACCCGAGGGTTTTTCAGGAATAAATTACAAACAAAAAATCCAGATCGACTGTGTGAAGAATTCACGAAGTTGGGTGGATAAACCTGCGATTGCGGATTTTTTAAATAAAATAGAGTATCCTTTATATTTTCTTGACTTTGAGACTTTTGCGTCTCCAGTTCCACTGATAGAAAACACAAGGCCTTACCAGAACATACCATTTCAATTTTCACTGCATATCGCAAGGACTCCAGAATGCTCCCCTGAACACTTTTCATTCCTTGCAGACGGAAAAAGCGATCCCAGGAAAGAGCTGACAGAAGCCCTGAAAGAAAAGCTGGGGGTTACTTCCGGCGAAGACGGCATTCAGGCCTTCACAGGAAGCGTAATAGTCTATGACGAGTCTTTTGAAAGGTCCGTATTGCGTGATCTTGCAGCTTTTAACAGCAGCGACACAGGATGGATATTTATGGTCGCCAGCAGGATAGTTGATCTGTTCGACCCGTTTAAAAATTTTTATTTCTATGATGTTTCCCAGAAAGGAAGCGCTTCAATCAAAAAAGTCCTGCCTTCGCTGACAGAAAAAAGTTATAAAGACCTGCCTATCGCAAATGGCGATATTGCCAGCATAAGCTTTCTTGAAGGCTCTGCTCTCTGGAAGGATTTCATTTCAGCAAATAATCCCGGAACAACAGGTGGCAGGGAAAATATTGTAGAAGAAATTGACGAACAAATTAAAACAATAAGGCAAAACCTGGAAGATTATTGCAAGCTTGACACCGAAGGTTTGTACCACATTTTGCAGAAGCTTAAAAAACTCGCTTGATTTTTTCAGCAGTTCTGCGCCCCGGATTTTTACTTTAGAATATTTGAGGATTTTATGTTATATTATTTCTTCATTTAGAAACACAATTAGGAATATGTTTGGAGGAGCAAATGGCAAAAAAATGCGTTGAATGCGGAAAAGAGATAAAGGAAGAAACAGATTCTCCTTATTGCACAAAATGTGATGAAATGCTTGATAAGAAATTCGAGACCATAGAGGATAATATCATTGTTTATAAAGAGTTAATGGAAAATGAGGTCGCAGTCCTTAACAAGTTCGAAAAGGAAGACATTGTCGAACTTTATTTAAGGGTCTATGACAAATTCAGGGAAGAAGGGGAATTTACAGAGGATCAGGCTCGTGTAATGAACCAGATATTCAAGGATTTCAATCTTACGGCAGATGATATAGGCATGGATAAGATTGTTGAATATAAGGAAGGAACACACGTCAGGAAGATAGAAAAGGATAAATGCCCTGATTGTGGCAAGGATATAAAGGAAGACTTCAACTTATGCCCGTATTGTGGTTATAAACTAAAACTTTAATGGCAATGTTAATAAAAAAGTTTTTCCCACTGTTTTTAAGTTTATTTGTTTGCCTGACAATTGTAATATCACAGGTCTCGTGCTGCTTTTCCCCTGGTTTAAATGCTCCCTGGACTGCAGAAGAAGAACAGGATTGGGAAGAAAGCGGGTCCACGGAAAATGCAACTGAAACTGCTGAAACAACAGCTGAAGAATCAACAGTGCTTGAAAAACCGGAACCGTTTGTAATATCAAAATTAAAAATCCCCGGACAGGCAATAGATGTCAAATCACAGGGTGGATTTGCTTATCTTACAAATGACCTTGGAATAATGTTTGTTGTTGATGCAAGAGACAAGGAAAATCCTTATATCATTGGAAAGTGCAGCGGCATAAATGCGGCAAATATAGTGATGATACAGGAAGATTATGCTTATGTATCCTATACCGATTGGCAAAGTCCAGAAACCGGGCAAGAAGATACCCAAAACGGGGAGCAGTCCGGTAATTCAGAGATTTATTCTATTTGTGGATTTAAGGTCATAGATATAAGGGACAAGAAGAACCCAACAGTTGTCGGGGATTACATTTCCGGTTCAACCGGACAGAAATCAGTACAGGGACTTGTAATTCAAGGCGGGTATGCCTATTTGAATTCCACAAGGATTTTTGAAAATTATGCAGAAAGCGCACTGGAGATAATTGACTTAAGCGATAAAAGTAACCCTGAGCTAAAAGGCCAGTGCAGCATAGAAGGGCAGCCCAATGGCCTGTATGTGATAGGCAATTATGCATACATAAACAACACTTACTATGATTTCCAGGAAAAAGACTACCTGGGAAAAAGCAGGTTTTTTGTAGTCGATGTATCTGATAAATCAAAGCCTTCAGTTTCAGGTTTTTGCGATGTCCCGGCAAACTCATGGTCTGTCTATGCTAAAGATAAAGAGGCTTATCTCTCAAGCAGCATATATGATGATGAAAGCCAGAAATATACTGACAGCTTTCTCCAGGTAGTCGATGTATCTGATCCTGAAAAACCGGAAACCGCGGGCAGATCTGTCATAGTTGGAGGTGCCTGGGAAATCGATATGAAGGATGATTTTCTGTTTGTATCAAACAACGAGGGCGGGATTTCTGTAGTTGATGCCACAGACATCTCTAAACCATCTGTAATAACAATACTGAATACTGGCGGAAACTCATATGATATTGCAATTAGCGGAGACTACGGTTATATAGCGGACGGGTTTGAAGGGCTTGTAATTATCGGATTGCAGAAAGAGCAGCCCGGTGAAGGCCTAATAGCAGAGGAAACCGGCGATAAGGCAAATAAAGCTCCAGTTGCAGAAGTCGAGGTGTTCGGAGACAGGATAGATGATCTGACTTTTTCAGGGCAAAACCCGGTTTTTTTCACAGCTCTTGATTCCTATGACCCGGAGGGTGAGAAGCTCACTTATTTGTGGGAAATAAATGGAGAAGAATTATCCGAAAAGAAAACCGGCTCTGATTTTTCCACCGGATTTACAGATATGCCAGAAGCACAGTTTGCAATCTCTGAAAAGGGCGAAGAGCTTGTTGCCAGTTTTAACAAACCTGGTAGTTACACTGTAAGGTTGCAGGTATCAGACGGCAAATACGAAACAACAGACGAAATCGAAATAGAAGTAAAAAACCAGGCTAGCCCTACGGCGCCTTTAAAAGAACATACTTTTGATGTCAGGATAGAATGCATCCTTAATAATAACAGCAATATAACATTAAAGGACCTGGAATGCTATTTAAGGACACCGCTTACATTTGCCCCCTGGCAGACTGTAAACAGTATCACCGCAAGCGTAACCGATACGGACCAGCTTTTTGATGATTCCTGGAATATGCTTACGCACCTGAAATTCAATAAATCCTTAAAACTCGAAGCCGGTGAAAAGATTACAGCAAGCATTACAAATAGTGTTTCCATGTATGAATATGATATTATGCAGTTATCCACTGAAAACCTGGATTATGAGCCTGACGATGAGGACCTCGATTTGTATACCGGAGAGGACCTTTTTATAGACATCTACCATCCGTCCATAATATCTGCAGCAAAAAAAGCTGCAGGAAATCAAACAGACCCGGTATTAAAAGCAAAAAAAATCTATGATTATGTGGCTTCAAATCTATATTATGATTGGGATAGAGCAGAAGACAGGAATTACCAGTTCATGAATGCGTCTGAGATACTGGAAATCGGAAAAGGTGTATGCGCTGATTATGCAATTTTATATACCGCACTTTTAAGGGCAAACGGTATACCTTCAAGAGTAGTTGGAGGAATACCGGTTACATTGATACTTGGGGAAAATAACAAGACGCTCGATGTGGGACATGCCTGGGTCGAGGTAAAACTCCCAGGGTATGGATGGATACCTATTGATATCACCCAGGAAAATGGCTTTATGAATACAGATTATTATTTAAATCTTGCTACTGAAAAAGGTACAAGTTTCTTATATGAAAGCCAGACTATGGACTGGACAAGTTATTACTATGACGGTTTCAAATACAATTGGGATGGAAACAGCACCCCTGATGTTGAGCAGAGACTTTACTATAGCATTGTCAACCTCGATTTGACCGACCTCGAGATATATAATTGATTTTTATTAGAGAGTAAACTAAAACTTCTAAAAATGAAATATCTTGCCAGACAGGTCTGCTACAAGAACTGCTGTTTCTATCGCCACTACACTTATGAGCTTAATAAGGATGTTCATCGAAGGACCTGCCGTATCTTTTAGAGGATCCCCGACTGTATCACCTACAATAGAGGCTGCATGCTCAGGAGTGTTTTTCTTGCCCTCTTCCTCGATTTTTTTCTTGGCATTATCCATTGCACCGCCGGCATTTGCCATGAAGATAGCCTGTACAAAACCCGAAAGCAGAGTGCCTATTATAAGCGCAACAACACCACCGGGGCCAAGAAGTATCCCCACCACAACCGGAATAACAAAAATTAATATGCCTGGAAGTATTATCCCTTTCTGTGCCGCGGCAGTCACTGTAGTTATGAATGCCTTGGGGTCCCCCTTTGCTTCGCCGCCCATTATTTCCTTTATCTGCTTTCGCGCTTCAATAACAACCTTATTTGCAGCTTTTCCGACAGCACCTATAAGAAGCGAGGCAAACAAAAACGGAATGACTACTCCGGTAAAAAGTCCCGCAAGGATTTTCGGGTCCCTCATGAAATCCAGGACCACATTGACGTTTAAAAGTTCGATTTTGGAAAAATATGCCTGGCCGAGCGCAAGCGCAGTAATTGCAGCGCTTCCAATAAGCAATCCCTTGCCTATTGCTGCTGTTGTGTTTCCTACGGCATCAAGCTTGTCTGTTGTTTTCCTGACGCTTGGAGGAAGCTCTGTCATTGCTGCTATTCCACCTGCATTATCGGCTATCGGGCCATATACATCTATTGTTATAGCAAATGGCGAGATGGCAAGCATTGATACTGCTGCAAGCGACACTCCGTAAAGACCCATCTTGAAATCTGCAGCGCCACCGGAAACATAGAAACTGAAAAGCATAACGCCAATTACTGTAAATGCAGGTAAAATAGAACTTTCCATTCCATAAGCCAGGCCATTTACTACAACAGTGGCCGCACCTGATTTAGCGCTCTCTGCAATATTCCTGGTGGGCCTGTATCTTGAATCAGTATATAGGAGGGTGAATAAACCTATCAGGAAACCCGCAAAAACACCACCCAGCGACGACCAGAAAAGGAAGTCATATTCAGGCCCCAGGACATACCTGACAGTAAAGAATGAGAGTACGATTATTGCCATAACTGTTATAAGAAGCCCAGCAAGAGTCGTGCCCGTAAGCAGGCTGACTGTTGCATTTTCCTTATACCTGCCGACTATGCTTTTTATTATGAAAATGGCAAGTATTGATGCAATAGCTCCTGCAGTTGAAATTATCATAGGCAGCAATATGCTGTGCAACATGAAAGGGGAACCCTGAAATGCCAGGAATCCGAGGAATTCTGTTGCAATTATTGCGCCTACCCATGACTCCAGTGCGTCTGCCTTCATTCCCCCGACATCCCCTACATTATCGCCGATATTATCTGCAATTGTTGCGGGATTCCGGTAATCATCTTCTTCAAGACCTGACTCAAGCTTTCCTACATAATCAGCGCCCATATCAGCAGCTTTTGTATATATTCCTCCCCCGGTCCTCATAAAGAATGCTGCAAAACTTGCCCCTATTGTAAACGTGATGAGGATATTTACTACATTTTCCATGGCAAGAGCGGGATCAGGGACCGATTTGCTGTAAAACCAGTAAAGGATGTTAAACCAGAATGCAGTATCAAATAATGCCACTGTTCCAAGCAGAAGCCCAGCGGCAGCGGCTGCGGTAAATGCGATGTTCATAGCTTCTCCAAGCCCTTTTTCTTTAGCTGCAAAAGTCACCCTGGAGTTTGAAGTGGTTGATATCCACATACCTATATATCCTATGAGAAGGCTGAATCCCATGCCTGTTGCAAAAGCTGGAAGAGATGGCCACTCAAGATATCCGAATATGACCATAACGCCGAGCAGTACCTCAATTACAACAAAGAATATAAACATTATCTTTGCCTGCTGGTTTAAATAGGCTCTGCTACCGAGAAAAATCGCATTGGATATCTCGACCATTTTAGGCGTGCCCCTGTTTTTCTTCCTTACCATGGAAGCAAAGACCATAGCAAGAAGCATGCAGATAAGTGCACCGATGAAAGGTAAGATACGCAAAAGTGTCAAATTTGGCATCCCGTTCTCCTTACTGGCAATTTTTATAAATTAAACAAATACAAAAACGGCTTGATAGTATGGATAATTCAGAGAATTTTATTAAAAATCAATAAATTATTCAATAATCTATTGCTATTTTCTACTGCTATTTAAAGATATTTATACGTTTCTTAGACGTTTTTACAGGGTTTTAGCAACCAATGCACTTTTAAACAGGGGGGGGGAGCTTTATTAAAACTGAAAATAAAATTAAAATTAAATAATGCCTGGATTATATTATCAACAGGCCAATATTTAGCACTGGAAAGGAGTCAATTTTGTATAAGCCTGATTTTAAAAACCTTAGAAGCGTATTGCTTTGCGAAGATAAAAAAACAGTCCCTTTAATCGAACTGCATATTAATGAGGAGTTCAAGCAGAAATACTTTAAAAAACAGGATATAAATCTTGAGGATAATATAAGGATGAGCATGGAACTTGGATATGATTTTGTACTGGTATCAAAGGGGCTTTTAAAACCCGCCCAATCCATAGGCAAGACTACTGAAAAGGATGGAAAATTATGGGCTGGTGAGAACGACAGTATAATAAATAAAATTGAAGATATAGAAAAATACAACTGGATGGACCCTGATAATGAAGATTTCAGCGAATTTTACATGCTAAAAAACCTGATGCCAGACGGGATGAAAGTGATTGCAACCTGCGGGAAAATATTCACTGCATCCTGGATGCTGCTGGGATTCAATAATTTTTGCTTTTATCTTTATGAGGATATAAACCTGGTAAAAAAACTTTTTAAAAAAGTGGGGCAGATACAATACAGGATTTTCGAAAAAATGTCCGATTTTGACATTACTGGCGCTGTTGCTGCTGTGGATGATATAGCATATACAGAAGGGCTGATGCTTTCAGCAGCTTTCTTGCGTCAAAATCTTTTCCCCTGGTATGAAAAAATGGGCACCATCTGCAAAAAGAAGAATATCCCCTTTATATACCACTCAGACGGGGATATAACTGAAGTAATCGATGACCTTATTGACTGTGGTTTCAACGCGATCCACCCCGTTGAGCCAAAAGCTATAAAAATAGATGAAATGCAAAAAAAATATAATGGCAAGCTCTGCTTTCTTGGAAATATTGAAATGGACACTCTTATCAGGGGAACAGTCAAAGAAGTGGAGGAGCTTGTAAGAGCAAACCTGGGTTTATTTGCCCGGGAGGGTTATTATGCCTGCGGTTCAAGCAATACCATAACAGAGGCAATGCCTGTGGAAAATGTTATTGCGATGTGCAGGACTGTCAAGCAGGAGCATTAATGAAACCAAGATATCTTTTATTGTTCTGGGAATTCCCCCAGCTTGTCCTGGCTGCAATTTTTTATATTTCGCTGAGGCCTAAAATCAATTACAGGCTTAATTACAGGGATGCTGTAGTATATTTTGTAAGAGGATTCCCCGGAGGGATTTCACTTTCCTGGGTTATTTTCATTAATGAAAACGATGCAGGAAATATAAACAAGGTAAGGCATGAATACGGCCACACCCTGCAGTCGCTTTACCTTGGCTGGTTTTATCTTTTTGCGGTCGGCGTTCCTTCAATAATTCGTGCAAGCATATGGAAAAAGTACAAATTTGAAAGCAGTAAATATTATGAGGGTTATCCTGAAAACTGGGCCGACAGGCTTGGCGGAGCAAGTATGCTTATGATAGCAATTCTTATTGCTGCATTATTGTCAATGCTTATACCCGGTATGTCTAAGTGTCACTTTTTCCTTTAGGCTCTGCAGAAGCCCGGATATCTGATTATTCAGGCCGTCATTAATGTTTACAACTTGTTGACAACTAAAATTATTAAAAATATAATAAGTTGTAAACATAACCCAAAAGGTAGCATGGTTACTTTGTGTATGTTAAATATTAAATAAGGATACGTACTATACAACTTGTAGACAACTTAAAATAGTAATAGTTTAAAAAGTTGTAAACACACATATATAGAGATATATAGATGGACATAAAAAATCTTATTTTAAAAAAAATAGAGGAAAACGGTGAAGTGCGCTCATCAGAAATAGTCGGTGCAAGTGGCTATTCCAGGGCTTATATCAACAGATTTTTTAAAGAGCTATGCGAAGAAGGAAGTCTTGTGCTGATAGGAAAAGCAAACAAAGCCAGGTATATTGCTGCAGACGAAAAAAAAGTAGCCAGTGTAGTAAAATCAATAAAAAAAATCCATAAAATATTTACTAATGCAAATATTCGCGAGGATGAGGTTTTTAATAGTATTAAAAAGTCCTCAGGTATTGTAAAAGATCTAAAAAAAAATGTTTCCGGGATCCTAGAATTTGCTTTTACAGAAATGCTGAATAATGCAATTGAACATTCTGCCTCAGAAAAAATAGAGATAATAATTGAAAGAAGAACAGACAATGTATTATTTGTGGTAAGGGACTGGGGCATTGGAATATTTAATAATATTATGGCCAAAAAGGATCTGCATAATGAAATGGAAGCCATCCAGGATTTAATCAAGGGAAAGCAGACCACCGCGCCAGAATATCATAGCGGTCAGGGCATCTTTTTTACATCAAAAGCGGGCGATATTTTGACTATTCAAAGTTCAGGGAAAAAATTGATTTTCAATAATCTTATTGATGATATATTCATTTCCAATGTCAAAATTACGGAGGGTACAAGGGTTGTATTTTCTGTAAATTTAAATTCAGGCAGGGACTTAAGAAAGGTATTTGATCAATATAGCGATAAGAATTATTCATTTAGCAAAACAGAAGTCGATATTAAGCTTTATGAGGATGATGTAAACTACGTTTCCCGCTCGCAGGCGCGCAGAGTCCTGGTAGGCCTTGAAAAGTTTAAGACTGTAGTACTTGATTTCAAGGGCGTAGATTCAATTGGACAGGCTTTTGCAGATGAAGTCTTCAGAGTCTGGAAAACGAAATACCCGAATATAAATGTTCTATATAAAAATGCAAATGAGAATGTTATTTTTATGATCAATAGAGCATGAAAGGAAATCCTTTGAAAAGACCGCTTTCCATTACTTTTATAATCATATATTGCGCAGGTTTTATCTTTTCATTGGTAATCAATGCTTTTTTTTCAATTGATTTTATGGATTTTTTATATGGGTTTTTAATAAGCATAATAATTTTTTGCATACCTCTTATTGTCCTGTTCCTCATTTTCCTGGTTAAGAACCTGAAGATAAGCCGGAAAAGATCCCTTTGGTTTGGGGTAGGGGCTCTTATCTGTGTTGTGATTGTCCCGGCGGTTTTCTTATCTACAGGTTTGGTAAAGGACCAGTTTACAAGGGCACAGAAAAATTTTAATGAAAAGAAATATGAGACTGCAATCCAGTATTATGATTATGTAATCCGAAAAAGTGAAGAGACAGATGCAGTTGAAACTTCAAAAAAATATAAGGAAAGTGCACAAAAAAATATAGATGATGCCAAAACATTAGAGAAGAATGGCGATATATATTTTGAATACGGTTTGTATAGAAGGGCAGAAGAAGAGTACAGGAAAGCTGCTGGAATATATCCTTTTCTTGACGGCATCAAGGATAAAATAGAACAGGCTGTTTCCATGAAAGAAAAATATGGAGAAAATGCCAGTGAGGAAAACTATATATTATTTGATGAAAGCCTGAAGTTTAATTACGAAACCATGTTTCCGCAATGGTGGGGAAAAGTAAAAGCATGCGAACCGCAGCTTGCAAGTTTTGGAAATTTTATACTTGAACAGGGCGAGTTTTTTGGAAGTGCGAACATGCTGAAAATCAGCGGCAAGCTGAAAGGCAAGCCGGAGCTTGGACGATATCTTGAATCAGATTACGGTCTTTTTGTTTTTATTGCAGCATATGTCATAGATAATGAAGGAAACATTAAATGGACAAAGGAAGGATACCTGAGCGGGGATAGCCCGTACTTGAGGGAAGGTGAAATACGTGATTTTTCCCTTATAAGCACATTATCTAAAGGCTTGCAGAAAGATGACCGGATTGTTATTGCAGCTTATGTAAAAGGCAGTATGATTATTCTTACAGATATTCAAAACCCTGAAAACCCCAATGCCGACAGAAATGTTTTTGCTTTTTACATGGCACAGATAAAAGACATTTAAGACCGGGTTGTTTATAACGGTTTTTAGTCGAAGTATTTTGATGCGATTCCTGCTATATCTGTTAATGCATCCCCGCTCATTTTATAAATTACCCACTCATCT
Source organism: uncultured Actinomycetota bacterium (assembly GCA_964354265.1). Taxonomy (GTDB): domain Bacteria; phylum Actinomycetota; class Humimicrobiia; order Humimicrobiales; family Humimicrobiaceae; genus Fen731. The sequence continues at coordinate 2,475 of CAYGYY010000023.1, read as the reverse complement.
TTTAGCTGTGCGCCTATATTTTCATAAAACTTAATTGAAGACTCATTCCAGTGAAGAACAGTCCACTCGATTCTACAACATTTTCTTTCAACTGCAAGTTTCGCAATGCTGGCAAATAAAAGCTTGCCGATACCTTTGCCCCTGTGCTCAGGGTTTACAAAAAGGTCTTCAATATAGATGCCCGGCTTGCCCAAAAAAGTTGAAAAGTTATAAAAAAAAATAGCAAACCCCGCAGGCCTGCCTTTATATTCAGCAATAATGGCTTCAGCGATTTTGCGGTTAAAAATTGCATCGATTATATCATTCTTTGAAGCAATAACCTCATGAAGCCTTTTTTCATAAACAGCCAGTTGCCTGATAAAATCAAGTATCAGCTCCGCATCTTCTTTTTTGGCAGATCTAATCTTAAGGTAGTTTTGGGGATATCCCTGTTTATTTTTTATATTTTTCATTTTACTGATAATAATCTTACTGCTTCTTCGGAAGCAAAAGCTACTGCTTGTGAGCAAATACCTTTGTGGACATTGAGTTCCTTAGCTTTTTGAATACCCTCTGCTGTTAACATGTCGCATTCTGTCAGGTCTTTGCACCTTATGCAGTTAAATTCAGCTTCAAAGCGGGAAACAAATTCTTTTACCATTGCATATATCTTTTCTTTTGATTCAGGATCCACTTTGTCTTTCCTGCCATGTATAAAACCGATTGCCATAACTGCACCCGCGACTGCGCCGCAGACCTCTCCATGCCTGCCTAATCCTGCCCCAAAACCGCTGGCCATCCTGGGGATGTCCCTGCATTCTATATTGATAACCTGAGCAACTGAAAGAAGAGTTGATTCTGCACAGTTAAAACCACTGTTAAAAAACTCAAGCGCAATTCTTGAGACATCTTTATCGTCATTATTCATATTTTAAATCCTTTCTTTCCTTGAGTTTATGTGCCAATTTATTTATCCTTAAAAATATAATATCAAAAAACTGGCTTTTAAATAATAATATATGTGTTATTATTTTTTACTGTGATTTTCCCCTATTTAAATACCAGAATACTGTAATAGAGATAAAGAAAGGAAACAATGAAGGCTGGCACTAAAGAACATGATAGTAGTATTAAAGAGAGTAATTTTTTGCTTGATGAATATCTTAACGGGGAAATAACTGCGCTTTTTAAAGATGCAATAAAAATCATATTAAAAGAGCCATCTCTTGCTGCATTCTTTTTAAAAGCATACAGGCAGCAAAAAAAAGCTGGAAAACTCAGGCTTGAATGGGGAAAAAAAGGTGTTCACGTTCCACCTTTCATGATTTTCAGTATAACCCAAAGGTGCAATCTTTCATGCAGGGGATGCTATGCCCGCGAGTTCAACAGGAAAAAGACTGATGAAATAGGTACGGTAAAACTGCAGCAAATAATTCAGGAAGCACATGACCTTGGCACCTCGATAATCCTGATTGCAGGCGGTGAACCACTGGTAAGACAGGAAATAGTAAGTATCACGGGGCTCTTTCCGGATATAATATTTCCGGTTTTTACAAATGGCTTGCTTATAGATGAAAAACTTATAAATATTATTGAAAAACAGAAAAACTTCATACCTATAATAAGCATAGAAGGCAGGCAGTCCGAAACAAACAGCAGGCGCGGCGAGGGCGTATATGAGTATATACAGAGAATTATAGAAAAAATAAAAGGAAAAAATATTTTCTGGGGTGTATCGCTAACACTTGATAGCGAAAACTTTGATCTTATAACAAGTGAAAAATTTGTAAAGGAACTCGCAGGTCTTGGCTGCAGATTATTCTTTTATATCAGCTATATACCTGTAAAAGAGGGCACCGAAGATTTATGCCTGACAGAGGAGCAGGAGAAAAAAATCGGGGGAATAATGATTGAGTATAAAGAAAAGTTTCCTGCATTATTTATTGCTTTCCCCGGTAGTGAGGATGAGATGGGCGGATGCCTTGCGTCAGGAAGAGGTTTTGTGCATATCAGTGCTGACGGCAGCCTTGAACCCTGCCCATTTGCACCATATTCTGATTCAAATCTCAAGGATTTAACTTTGCGGGAGGCGTTGGGGTCCGAGTTTTTAAAACAGGTCCGGGAGAATCATGATAACTTAAAAGAAACCAGGGGAGGATGTGCACTCTGGGAAAACAGGCAATGGGTCAGATCCCTGTTAAAAGACAAGTTACAGGAATAATAAATAAAAATATGAAAGGAAATGAGTCCCATCAGCTGATTCTGATAAGTTAATTCGGTGTCTAAAATTTGGGGTTCATATCAAAAGTATGTGGTTGGTGACGTACTTAAGGAATGCATAGAAATACTTAAGGTCGGCGCAATTAAACCTAGAAAGCATCTGCACAGGCAAACTGATAGCATTCTTACAAACAGATATTAACCAATATAGAAAAAAAAATTTTTTTATTGAAATTTTTATATCCTTAGAATTATTTCAAAGTTTTTTATATTTTA
>CAYGYY010000022.1:0-30531 GCA_964354265.1 uncultured Actinomycetota bacterium | reverse complement strand
TTTTCATTTTTTAAACAACGGGCTAATTATTTGTTTGTCAGCTTTTATTATACAATTATTTTGTATTTGTTTGTCAACCCCTGCCATATTCAGAAGTGAATTTTAAAAGACGCTCTGCAGTCTCATCCGAAAACATTTCCGTACAGGCCTGCCACTGCCAGTTGCCGGATGTTGTTGAAGGATGATTCATCCTTGCCCTGTTCCCAAGCCCCAGCATATCCTGTATTGGAATAATTGAAAGATTTGCGCGGGAGGACATTGCAAGCTTTACGAACACCTCAGATACGTTCGATGGATTTATTTTTTTTGAAACATAATTTTCTAGGTTCTGCTTTTCATGAGGCGAAGCTTCTCTTTCAAGCCAGCCCCTGACTGTATTATTGTCATGAGTCCCTGTATATACCACAGTATTTTCTGTATAATGATCAGGCAAATTGCGCTCATAAGGATATTCTTTGCCAAATGCAAACTGCAACACTTTGGTGCCGGGGAAATCAAATTCTTTCATTACTTCTTCAACATCTTCAGTTATAAAGCCGAGATTTTCTGCTATCACCGGAAGAGAGCCAAATCTGTATTTAAGGGTCCTGAAAAACTCATATGGATATGCATCGGTCCACCACCCGTTTTCTGCAGTTTTGCTGCCAGAAGGCACTTCCCAGTAAGCTATAAAGCCCCTGAAATGATCTATCCTTACCAAATCAAAAAGCCTGAAATTATGCTCTATCCTCTTGATCCACCATGAAAAATCCATACTTTTGAGTTTATCCCAGTCATAAACCGGGTTTTTCCAGAGCTGCCCCGTCCTGCTGAAATAGTCAGGAGGAACCCCTGCAAGAAAGGATGGCTTTCCCGACCTGTCCAATTTAAATATTTCAGGGTATGACCATACATCAGAACTGTTATAATCGACATAGATAGGAAGGTCGCCGATGATTTTAACTGCCCTTTCATTTGCATATTTTTTTAAGTCATACCATTGCCTGTAAAACAGAAACTGAAAAAACTTTTCCTTTTTTATCTCATCACAAAGGCTTGCTGAAAGATGGCCGGTCTCGTATTCATTCCTGTTCCTTATGGGCGCAGGCCATTTTCGCCAGTTGGCGGCGCAGTTTTTTTGTGTAAAATAATCGTTGAAAACATAAAAGCAGGCGTGTCTGTCCAGCCAGGTATTGTCATTTTCCTGGATAAAGGCATTAAAAGCCGGCAGGATTTTCTTTGGGTGTTTAATGAAATTTTCAAATGCCCTGTCAAGCAGGAATTTTTTATAACAGGCAGCTTTTTTGTAATCGACAAATGAATAATGATATCCTGTTCTTGAACCTTTTTGCATGCCGTTTGATTCAGGACCTTGCAGTTTTTTTATTAAAGTATTTTTAACCGGATACAGTCCTTCAGCCATTTCCGTGAACCTGCAATCCTCAAAATCCTTTTTGTTTAAAAAGCCGTCTTCATAAAGCCTTGATGGACTTATTAAAAGAGTATTTGCGCCGAAGGCCGAAAACGATGCATAAGGAGAGTATTTCTTTTTCCGGCTGGTAGGGTTTATAGGAAGTATCTGCCAGTAAGACTGTCCGCTTTTTTTTAAAAAATCTATGAAATCATATGCCAGGTGCCCAAGGTCACCGATTCCATAACCAGAAGGCAGGGAAGTTATATGAAGAAGTAGGCCTGATGCTCTTTTTTTAAGTTTGACCATTGTTTATATTCAAATAATAAAGGATGCGGTCAAAATATTCAATCCATGTTGCTGCATCCTTTTGTCCTGCTGACTTCTGGATATTTTTAAAATAATATTTCTTCATTGTATTATATATAAGTTTCCTGGACTTCCAGAGATTTAAAGGTATCTTCAATTTCTCCATTGTCTCAAGATAAGACGTAAGGTTTTTTAAAATAGCCAGATCGCTGCTGTCATCTGCAAATGCTTCTACAATCTTATCGAGTTTTTGCGTTGCCAGCAGACCAAGTTTTTCAGGAGGCAAATTGCCGGTTCCTGTCCCGGTCAGCCCGGCATTGTTTACCAGGCTGTTGCTTATCCTGATTAATGCCTCTGCTGTTTTTTTACGCTTAAGGTCGTTTTTTAATTTTAATAAGTCAATTAAACCCAGCAAATCTGCAAATCCATGGATTACAGGGTAAACCCCACTAAATAAATATTTTAATATATCTTTATTCTCCAGGCCTGCAATTTCGGATTCCGTCGATACATAAAACCCGATAAGTGATTCTTCCAGGTTTTCTGATGCTACAGCAACTGTTTTTTCGCAAATACTTTTCTGAAAGTCATTAGTAAAATCAGAAAGTCCATACATTTTTTTGTCTGATATATCCTTAAACACTTCTGCCAGTCCATCCACAGGCCCGCTTATTGCCTCTTCTATTTTTTTATATAATAATGAGTTTTTTATATCTGATATGCCGTCAAAAGTTTTTGAAAAAGCTGCCGCTGAACTGATATCGTATAAATCTACATCCTTTTTCCTGAATGCTCCAAAAACCAATTTCTTTTTGTCAGGGATTATTTTTGAGCAGAGCTGCGCAGTTCCTGCCAGCGCAGAGATGCCTTTGTAGTCAATTCTTTTGCAGATTATTTTTTCTACAATAAAGTCGTGAACAAAACGTGTTTTAGGATAATGAGCACCCTTTTTTATAAAAAGCATTTCAAAAGCGAGCATTGCGGCCAACTTATTTTCATCATATAAAGCTGTTTTTGCATAGTTCCGGTAGATATCCGCCCCGGTGCCTTCCTCTTTTTTATTGCTTTTTGCCTTCTTCAGTATTGAAAGAAAATACGGTTCTATTTTTTCCCCGGTAATATTTTCAAGTATCCCGATAGCCCTGCATGCATTCCTCAGTATCTGGATGGTCTCAATTCCTGAGATGTCGTCGAAAAACCACCCATCGCTTGATTGCATGAGCATGCAATGCCTGGACGCCTCAAGCAGGCTCAAAACCATTATGAAGGAATTTTTATTCTTCGGGTTCTCAAGGTAAGAGGACAGGTATTTGTTATATTTATCCTCCAGGCCCGAAATACTGTCATTTAAGAAATCTATATATGATTCCATGACAGAAGATTCTGCAAATACCCCTGGTTTTAAATGCCCGCTTATCATTGAATTGAAAATAGAACTGTTTTTTTCGCTGAGCCAGTCCACTGCTTCCCTTAGGGGTTTTCTCCATTTCTGGTTCCATCCTTTAATGCTCCCGTCGCCCCCGTTGGCGCATCCGCAATCGTCCATCCACCTGCCCACGCCATGACTGCAGCTCCACGAGGAGCATTCAATAAGCCTGACTTCATAAGCTGGCGGATATTTTTCAAGATATTCACCAAAAACGGTCAGTTTGGAATTCTTTGCAGACTCTATGTAATTAAGGCAGTACGAAAGGGCCATTTCCCCGAACCGGTGATGATGTCCATATGTCTCACCGTCGCTTGCTATACAGATTATTTCAGGAAGTTCCTGCCCGGTTTCAGCAAGTCCCGTGATTTTTGCGGCAAATGATTCGCCATTGCCAAGCAGGTCGCCAAAGGCTACCATGTTTGAAAGTTCATTGTCATAAAAGAATATGGAAATATCCCTGCCGCTTTCCAGCCTGCAAAGATATGGCATCCTTGTGTTTATGCTTCCATTTTTAACTTCTTTCCAACCGCTGAACCCGTCTGTTTGTTGATTTTCAATTTTCTTGAAACTATGGGCCTGGTTTGGAGACAATACCGTAAACTTTATTCCGCACTCTGCAAGCATATCAAGGGTCTGCATATCGACTGCAGTCTCGGAAAGCCACATACCCTCCGGTTTTCTTTTAAAATTTGCTTCAAAATCACTGATTGCCCATTTAACCTGGATAAGCCTTTCAGTTTTTATTGAAAGAGGCATTATTATATGATTGTAGATCTGGGCTATTGAACATCCATGGCCCGAGAACCTGCTTATGCCAAGAGAGTCTGCTTCAATAATCGATTCATATGTGCATCTGTCATTATTTTTTATCCATGAAAGCAGGGAAGTGCCAAAATTGAAACTCATTCGGGAATAATTATTAAAAATATCGGTTATCCTGCCTTTTGAATCGAGGATATGGGAGCCGGTATTTACCATATAGCATTCTGCATTTATCTTTTCATTCCAGTCGTGATATGGAAAAGCTTCGCTCTGCATATCTATCGATCCAAGCCAGGGGTTTTCCCTTGCAGGCTGGTAAAAATGACCGTGAATACAAACATATCTTTCCATATTGATGACTATACTTCCTGAGAAATTTCCTTCTTGAAATAAATGATGCCAAGCGGCGGCAAAGTTATTGATATTGAGAATTTCCTCCCGTGGCGGCTCGCTTTATTTGCGAGCACAACACCGAAATTCCCATGCCCGCTGCCGCCATATTGAATGGAGTCACTGTTTAATACCTCTATCCATTTTCCCCCGTAAGGTACCCCCACTTTGTAGTTATAGTGGGGTGTAGGGGTAAAATTACAGGCGATAAGGAATATGCTGTCGTAGTACTTTCGCAAAAAGAACATTGCGCTCTGCTGCATGTCGTGGTAATCTATCCATTCGAAACTTTCCGGCGAAAAATCATTGCGGCTGATCGCAGGTTCGTTAGTATAAATATGATTTAGGTCGCTCACCAGCCTGGATATATTTGAGTGATATTCATATCCAAGTTCATGCCAGTCCAGGGACCCCTCATGGTTCCATTCATGGCGTTGTGAAAACTCACTTCCCATGAAAATGAGTTTTTTCCCTGGAAAACTGTACATATAGGTAAATAATAGCCTCAAGTTTGCAAATTTCTGCCAGTCATCACCGGGCATTTTTTCCAGCAGGGATCTCTTGCCATACACTACCTCGTCATGGGACAGGGCAAGTACAAAATTCTCATGGAAAGCATACCAGAAGGAAAATGTAAATTCATTCTGGTGGTATTTCCTGTAGACAGAGTCTTTAGAAAAATATTCCAGGGTATCATGCATCCATCCCATATTCCATTTCATCCCGAATCCAAGCCCCCCGCAATCAACTGGTTTTGTCACTGAAGGCCATGCAGTAGACTCTTCCGCTATTGTCTGGACATCAGGAAACTCACGGTATATGGCAATATTTAATTGCTTTATAAATTCTGTTGCTTCGAGGTTTTCCCTGCCCCCGTATTTATTAGGTATCCATTCCCCCTTTTTTCGTGAATAGTCAAGATAAAGCATTGACGCTACGCCGTCTATCCTGAGTCCGTCTGCATGGTATTTATCAAGCCAGAAAACCGCGCTGCTGATAAGGAACTCCTTTATCTCAGCCCTGCCATAATTAAATATCATGCTCTTCCAATCCGGGTGAAAACCTTTCCTGGGGTCTTCATGCTCATAAAGGAATGTACCGTCAAATCTATAAAGACCATGCGGGTCGTCCGGGAAATGTGATGGTACCCAGTCAAGTATAACTCCTATGTTATTCTGGTGAAGAAAATCTACCAGATACATGAAATCCTGCGGCTCCCCATAGCGGGATGTTGGGGCAAAATAGCCGGTAACCTGATATCCCCATGAACCATAGAAAGGGTGCTCCATGACCGGCATAAACTCAACATGCGTAAACCCCATTTTTTTAACATAATCTGCAAGAAGAGGCGCTATCTGCCTGTAACTTAAAAATCCGCCGTTTTCCTGATTTCTCTGCCAGGAGCCAAGATGGACCTCATAAATAGCTGCAGGCGCCAAAAGGCAGTTTTTTACATTCCTTTGCGTCATCCATTCTGAATCGTTCCAGGCGTAGCCGTCTATTTCCCATACAATCGAAGCAGTCCTGGGTGGTGTTTCGCAATAAAATGCGTAGGGGTCGCTTTTGTCAGTTTCAAACCTTGAGACCTTAGATCTGATATGGAATTTATAGAGCGAACCTTTTTGCACCCCGGGTATAAAAATTTCCCATATACCCGAGCCATCCCACCTCTGGTTCATAGGGTTAGAGCCCCTGTTCCAGCCGTTAAAATCCCCGGTAACTGAAACTTGCGCCGCGTTAGGTGCCCATAGACAAAAGTATGTGCCATCTATGCCTTTTAATGTTTTTATATGAGCGCCCAGCTTTTCATAGAGCCTGAAATGCATGCCGCTCTTAAAAAGATATATGTCAAACTCACCGAAATGATCCGGATCATAATCCGGAATATAATTATCCTGTTTCATATTTATAGATAATACAATAACGGTATTTTTTTGTATATTGCTATTCTGCACAGAAAGGGGAAGCCTGGATGTAAAGGAAAAAATGGGATAAGACTTATAAAATAATGAAATAATGGTGCTTTACAGCCCAGCAAGTCTATAGTATATTCAGACAAAGATTATTTTAATAACAGCCATTTAAGCAGTCATGATTTAACCCCTGCAAAAAGGTTCCAGACAGGATAGGCGGATGGACGGCACCGTTTTGCAGCCAGGCGCATGTTATTGGCAAATTACATTATAATGGAGGATATTTTTGAAAGTAGCAATCTGTGTTTCAGAAGCGGTGCCTTTTGCAAAAACTGGAGGTCTTGCTGATGTGGCGGGCGCGCTCCCGAAAGCATTGATGAATCAGGGTGCAGATTCAATTGTATTGATGCCGGCATATAAATCTATCTTTGAGAAGGATTTTAAACTGGAAAAGATTGCAGATGGCCTGGAAGTACATATAACCTGGTATAATGCCATTTCTTTTGATCTTTATAAGACGACCCATGAAAATATAGATTTTTATTTTATCAGAAACGATGCTTTTTTTGGCAGGGATAACCTTTACGGGACTCCCCAGGGAGATTATACAGACAATAATATAAGGTTCGGGTTTTTTTCAAAAGCAATTTTTGAAGTACTGAGCAGGATCGGTTATATCCCTGATATTATCCACCTTCATGATTACCATTTTGCGCTTGCATCATTGTTTTTAAAAGAAATCAGGGACAATTTAAAAGAAACGCCTTTTTCCCGCACAAAAGCAGTTTTTACGATACATAATATTGCATACCAGGGAATTTACAGTCCGGAAACACTGGGTTTATGCGGTATCGATCCCAAATATTTTACACTGGAAGGGCTGGAATTTTACGGTGATATCAATTTTATGAAAGCCGGAATAGTATATTCCAGCAAGATAACCACTGTCAGCCCCACATATTCCCGTGAAATACTTACGGATGAATATGGATTCAAACTTGATGGTGTTCTAAAGAGCAGGCAACAGGATCTCTCAGGCATTATAAATGGAATAGATTATACTGTATGGGATCCTGCCACTGACCCTGCGATTTTTAAAAATTATAATACTTCAAGCATGCAGGGGAAAAAACAATGCAAAAAGGACCTGATAGCATCACTTTTTGGTCCAAGCAGCAAAAATATTGAATATGGCGACTTTCCTGTCCTGGGAATGGTTTCCAGGCTTTCTGAACAAAAAGGGGTGGACCTCATTGCCGGTTCAATGGATAAGATAATGAAAAACAAAGTCTATTTGGTTATACTCGGCACAGGTGACGAGAAATATCAGGATATCCTGCAGAAGCTGCAGAAAAAATATAAAGACAGGTTCAGCCTCACCATCGGTTATTCTGATAAAATGTCCCGCCAGATTTATTCAGGTTCTGATATCTTCCTTATGCCGTCATATTATGAGCCATGCGGTCTCGGCCAGCTTATAAGCTTAAAATACGGCACCGTCCCGGTTGTGCGTGATACCGGCGGTCTTGCAGATACAATTATAGACATTCAATCTGAGCAGGACATAGCTGGTGGAGGGCAGGGCTTCAAATTCGCTGATTACAACCAGGATAAATTCTTAAGTGCATTAAAAAGATCGCTTGATTTTTACAATAAGAAGAAACTTTGGAAAAATATAGTGTCCAATGGTATGAATTGTGATTTTTCATGGGACTATTCTGCGCATAAATATATGCAGCTATATGAAAGCGTGCTGGAGACAAGATGACTATTGAAGAACAGATAAAAAACTATGAGCATATATTGAGGCAATATAATATAATCAACCAGATATCAAGGACGGTGGCTACAACACTGGACCTTAATAGGATATTGAGGATTATACTTACCGGCGTGACTTTCGGCGACGGGTTTGGTTTTAACAGGGCTCTTTTATTTCTCCTGGACCGCGGAGCAAAAACACTTAGCGGAAGGATGGCGATAGGCCCTTCTTCGGGTGAGGAAGCATGGACTGTCTGGAGTGAGATCCAGCAAAGTAATTATTCCCTTGAGGAGTATCTTAATTCGGATAAATTTGATATCCAGCATAAAACCTCAGCTCTTGACGAACAGATAAAGAATATACATATCCCCATCATACCAGGAAAAATACTTTCATCCTGCCTGGAAGACGGAATTCCTAGGAATGTCGACATCAGCGGAAATTATGATAATGCAGATCCAGAAAAAATCTCAGATTCTTCCATCCTGGAAACTGAACTGCTTACATACCTTGATTACCCGAAATTCTGTGTGATACCGCTTATAAGCCGTGCCAAAAAGGTCGGGGTATTGGTAGTGGATAACAAGTTCAACCAGCGCGAGATAACCCCGGATGATATAAATTTTTTACTGATGCTCAGCCAGTTTGCAGCTTCCTCCATAAGAAATACAATAATCTACAATGACTTAAAGGACAGTCTTGCGGCGCTTGGAAAACTCAATAATAAACTCGAATTCCTCAAGGAATATAATGAAAAGATTATCGAAAGCATACCGGTCAGCATCATAGTCATGGACCATGATTTCAGAGTGACTCTCTGCAACAGTAACGGTGAAAAGCTTATGGGGAGCGCTAAAGAAAATATTGTTGGCAAGCAAATAAAAAAAGGCCTTATATTCATAGATGAGCTTGACTTGTTTGATGAAGCTGCAAGAGTAATGGAGGAAAAACGGGCTGAAGGGTTCTATAAGGCTAATATCATTATGGGGAATCATGAAAGAAGCGATATATTTGATATCACGCTTGTACCTTTCAAATTTTCAGAGGATACCCCGGAAGGAGTAGTAATAATTATCGAGGATGTTACAAAGACAGTAACGCTTGAGCAATCACTTATGGAAGCAAAAAGGCTTTCTGAGCTTGGAAGGCTTTCAGCAACTGTTGCCCATGAGATAAGGAATCCCCTGATTGCAATCGGCGGATATGCCAACAGGACAAAGAAAAAATACACTGAAAATGGCAGGGTAAATTCCGAAGACCTTGATATTATCATTGGGGAGGTAGCGCGGCTTGAAAAGATCGTAAACGAAATACTGGATTATGCAGCCGAAAGAAAAGTTGAATACAAAGAGATAGATATAGGCAAAGTCCTCCAGGAATGTATATCTCTTGCCGATACAGCCGCAGAGCAGAAAAAAATAAATATTTCGATTGAATGCGGAGGTATTTTTATTGAAAACCGTAAGATTATAATAAACGGTTCAGCAGATAAACTGAAACAGGCATTTATTAATGTATTCAATAATGCGATTGAAGCAAGCGAGACAAGGGATACTGTTAGTATCTGCGTCCAATTTGAAGAGGATGGCGATGGAAAGTACATTATTGTCAAAGTAAACAACAGAGCCTACCTTGGCAGCGAAGAGGACATACATAGCATATTCCTTCCTTTTTATACTACAAAGTCCCGCGGGTCCGGGCTTGGATTGACAATTACCAAGAGGATAATAGAACAGCATTCCGGAGTAATATATGTTGTCAGCAATATTGAAATTGGAACCACTTTTACAATAAAATTACCATTGATACGATTTTAATTTTTTGCAGGAGTCTAAAATGAAAAAGATACTTGTAGTAGAAGATGATATGCCGATAAGGAATCTTTATAAGGAAGAACTGATCGATGAAGGGTACGATGTTGTTACTGCTCCAGACGGAGTGGCGGGATATGAGCTTTACAGGAAAGAAATGCCCGACCTGATAACAATTGATATAAAAATGCCTAATATGAACGGGCTTGAACTTCTTGATAAGATAAGAAAGGAAGATAAAGATATCCCGATTATCATTTACTCTGCATACGGAGAATTTACGCAGAATTTCTCGACATGGGCGGCAGATGAATATCTTGTGAAATCTTCAGACCTGACTGAATTCAAAAATAAAGTCAGGGAACTTCTCTTCAAGAAATAGTATCCCAATAAATCTTATAAAAACTCCAGACATTAGAAGGAGCAGGCATTGCCGGAGTACAGAAAAGACATAATACTTGACGAATGGGTAATAGTTGCGACTGAGAGGGCTAAAAGACCGGAAAATTTCAGGGAAGAAAAAATAAAGGTTGAGAAAAAACCGGATGCAGTCTGCCCGTTTGACAGCGGAAACGAACAGATGACCCCGCCGGAGGTTTTAAGGGTCGATAAAGACGGAAATGACGTTAATGAAGGCTCCCCATGGCAGATAAGGGTAGTGCCAAATAAATTTCCTGCACTAATTCCAAATGCTGCTCATTTATCAATGCAGTATGGAATATATATGTTCATGGATGGCTTTGGTATTCATGAAGTCATTATACACTCCCCGGAGCATATAACTAATATAAGCGAATTGAGTGCCTTACAGATCAGGCTGCTGGTAGAAGTATATATAAAAAGACTTCTAGAGATAAAAAAAGATACAAGGATTGAGAGTGTAATCATTATGCTTAACCAGGGCAAGGAGGCTGGAGCATCGCTGGAGCACTCGCACTCCCAGATATTCGCCCTCCCTTTAAACCCCCCGGCGCTGATGAAGGAAATCTATGGGACAAAAAGATATTTTGACCAGACCAAAAGGTGCGCTATGTGCGATATAATAAATTTTGAGCTTTCAGAGAAGAAAAGACTGATATTTGAGTGCAGCGAATTTATAATAGTACAGCCTTATGCATCAAGGAACCCTTTTGAAACATGGATAGTCCCTAAAAGGCACTGCTCAAATATTGAAAATATATCTTCTGCTGAAAAAGATTCTTTTGCGCATTGCCTTGGCATGGTTGTTGATTTCTTCTATGAGGAATTGAGTGAACCTGCTTTTAATTATTATATCCATACAGGACCATTGCAGGACAATGTCGGCTCCCACTATCACTGGCATTTTGAACTTATACCCAAATTCAGCATAAAAGCAGGTTTTGAAATTGCCACCGGAATAGATATCTGCATAACCACGCCGGAATTTACTGCAGAATTCATGAATAAAAGCGGGATATTTAAGTGAAAAGGAATTTGAAATGAGCAGCAAAGATAGCAACAGGGATAACTTAAGAATAAGAAACATCGCATTGATATCTCTTGCAGCGCTTATAGCAATAGAGGTCGCATGCTTTTTCTTATTTGATATGGGGGAATTCCTTGGAATACTTACAAGCGGGCTTTTGACATTTTTGTTTTTCATTGCAACACTTATTGTTTACCTTAGAGCAGCGGGCAGCAGCGTCCAGGACAGGCTTAAATATTTGATGATAGTGCTGTTTGCCAAAATCGCAGTCTCAGCCGTTGCATTTTACCTGGTTTACCGGTTTAATTATATAGATTATATGTATTTCCTATTTTCTTTTTTGATTTTTTTTACTATATTTTTTAACCTGGAAATATTTCTTATATATAAGAGAGTGCTGTACTATAAAAAATAAATTTTTTATTTAAACAAGCTGGTTTAGCAGCTGGTTTTTATGAAGATCTTAATTTAAGGCTCTGGATAAATTTTTAAAATTTTAAAAATTTTTTTACTTATAAAATTTAGTTGTCGATCCGGGGAGGCAATTGGAAGTACTTGAACATTTTTATCTTGAGATCATTATTCCTATCCACATCGGTCCTGTAGATATCTCAATTACCAATCTTACTCTTTCAATGTTTGCTGGAGTGGGGTTATTTCTTATACTGCTCTTAGTGATTTCAGCAAAACCCAGGACAATGCCGCGTAAAAGGCAGGTAATAGCCGAGCTGCTTCTAAACTTCATAAAAAGAGGGATGTGCTACAATATGATAGGTACCGGTGAAGGCGACAAATGGGTGCCTTTTGTTTCAGCAGTATTTATTTTCATCCTGGCAAACAACCTTATCGGCCTGGTGCCCGGGGCATATACGCCTACATCAAACCCTGTTTTTACTCTCACGATGGCATTAATTGTCTTTTTTACAGTACATATCACTAATTTTAAAAAAAATGGCTTTAAGGGGTATTTCAAGACTTATGCGCCTTCTTCAGTCCCGAAATGGATGCTTGTCATAGTGGTGCCGATAGAAGTCATAAGCGCCATAGCAAAACCATTTTCGCTCTTTATCCGACTAATGGCAAACATGCTTGCGGGCCACACGATTATATATGTAATACTTGGTCTTATTATATATTTCAAGACTTATTTCATAGCGATTGCAGCAGTGCCATTTGCAGTAGTGATGATGATGCTGGAATTATTTATCTCGGCCATACAGGCATATGTCTTTGCAATACTTACGGCCTTATATATTGGGGAAGTTGTAAACCCAAGGCATTAATATTATCAAAAACATAGGGGTTAATTAAAAGTCAGGAGGAAGTACATGGATCCAAAAACGGCGGCATTGATAGCAGCGGGGTTTTGTATGGGTGTTGGAGCAATAGGGCCGGGACTTGCTATAGGCAACCTTGTCGGCAAAGCTGTTGAAAGCATTGCAAGGCAGCCGGAAGCCGGGGGGCAGATCAATACTGCAATGTTTATCGGCATAGCTTTTGCAGAAGCAATTTCGCTATACGCGCTTGTCGTTGCATTTCTGTTGATTTTTGTTGCATAAAATGCCTGCAGGATTTTTTTGAAAGTAAAACTAATAATTTTTTAGTATTTATCAAGAGGTGTAAAAAATTTGGAAGAAGTATCTAAAATCATAAGTCCCATGACCAGTACTATCTTCTGGTTGATTGTAACATTTGCAATCCTTATTGTCGTGCTCTGGAAATTTGCATTAAAGCCTGTCAATAAGATGATTACCAGGAGGCAGGACGAGATCAGGGATGCAATTGATAGTGCCGAGAGGCAGAAGGATGAAGCCCAGAAATACCTTGATGACCAGAAAAGAGGACTTGACGCGGCAAGGACAGAGGCAAGACAGATAATAGAGGAAAGCAAGACTGCAGCCAGGAAGATTAAGGATGAGATAGAAGAAAAAGCCAGTGAAAAATCAAGAGTCATCCTTGACTCAGCTCTTGAAGAAATAAAGGCTGAAAGGGAAAGGTCCGTTGCTTCAGTAAAAAATCAGATAGTCGACATAGCAATGGATGCAACTGAAAAGATCATCGGGAAAAGCCTTTCGGAAGAAGAGCATAAAAGGCTCATAGAGGAAAGTTTAAAAGAAGTCCAGAAGATATAAGGCCGGATAATATAAAATTCATCAGGGATTTAAAAGATATAAAATATCCATAAGTCCGCATATAGGATAAAAGATGGAAAAAACAGATAGTAAAACTGAATTTAAATCAAACTATTATGCCAGCGCATTATTTAACATTGCAAGGGCTGAAGGCGAAATTGACAGGGCAGAGAACGAACTTGCCCAGCTTTCAGGTGAGGTAATGCGCAACCTGGACCTTAAAAAATATCTTACTGATCCTGCAATACAAAAACCGGATAAAATAAAGTCACTGCTTATAATACTCGGGGAAGAATCCACCAGGTCCATAAAGGCGTTTGCTTCGATAGCAATAATAATGGATGCGCTTGAATCGATCGACCGGATCTACAGGGATTATGTTGAAATTACGAACCGTTTCAGGAAGCAGGTATCAGTTGAAGTTATAAGCGCAATCGAACTGGATGATGCGCTGCTTGAAGAGATAAAAAAAGATGTTGATTCAAAGACCGGACTTGATGTCAGAGTGAAAAATACAATAGACAGCGCTATTATCGGCGGCATGGTCATTAAGATAGGAGAACGTGTCATAGATCTGAGCGTCAAGAATAAGATCAGGGACTTAAAATCAAAATTAAAAGCTTTGGAACTTAGAGGTGAAGACTTTGGCTTTGAGAATTAAATCAGAAGAAATTGCACGGTTAATAAGCTCTGAAATAGACAAATATAAAAGAGAGATAATAGCAGAGGAAGTCGGCCAGGTACTTGAAGCAGGGGATGGAATAGCACGAGTCGGGGGCCTTACAAGGGCAATGTCAGGCGAGATGCTCCAATTTGGTGATAATGTCTATGGTGTGGCGTTAAACCTTGACAGGAATGAAATCGGCGCAATCATACTTGGAGATTTCGAAAAGATACAGGAAGGCGACTCTGTAAAATGTACCGGAAATATTCTACAGGTACCCGCAGGCGAAGAGCTCCTGGGAAGGATAATAAACCCCCTGGGAAATCCCCTGGACGGCAAAGGCTCTATAAAGAACAGCCAGTTCTGGCCTGTAGAGTTTGCAGCACCCGGGGTTGTTGACAGGCAACCTGTCAAGGAACCCCTACAGACAGGCATTAAGGCTATCGACTCCATGATACCTATCGGAAGGGGACAGAGAGAGCTTGTCATAGGTGACAGGAGCATTGGAAAATCTGCAATACTTACGGACACAATAATAAACCAGAAAGGGAAGGATGAGTATTGCATATATGTAGCAATTGGCCAGAAAACATCGACAATTGCAAGACTGGTGCAAAAACTGGAAGAAGCCGGTGCTATGGAGTATACGATAATTGTAAGCGCAACTGCAAGGACTCCTGCGTCACTCCAGTACCTTGCGCCATATGCAGGTTGTGCAATAGGAGAATATTTTATGCACAGGGGCAAACATGCCCTGGTAATGTATGATGACCTTTCAAAGCACGCAGTAGCATACAGGCAGATCTCTTTGCTTTTAAAAAGGCCGCCGGGAAGGGAAGCTTACCCGGGAGACATATTTTACCTGCACTCAAGGTTGCTTGAAAGAGCTGCAAAATTATCTGAAGAAAAAGGCGGGGGCTCACTTACTGCCATACCGGTAATCGAAACAAAAGCCGGGGATATCTCGGCATATATACCAACAAATGTAGTCTCTATTACAGACGGGCAGATATACCTTGAAACGGACCTTTTTAATGCAGGCGTAAGACCCGCGATAAATCCCGGGATATCTGTTTCAAGGGTCGGAGGCAATGCGCAGATAAACGCCATGAAAAAAGTTGCAGGAATGCTGAGGCTGGACCTGGCGCAGTACAGGGAACTTGAGACTTTTGCCAAGTTTGGGACCGAGCTTGACAAAGAAACGCGCAAGCAGCTTGCCAGGGGAGAAAGGACCGTTGAAATATTAAAACAGGGACAGTATATGCCCATGGATGTCGAGGACCAGGTTCTTATACTTTATGCTCTTATAAAGGGGTTCCTTGATGATATTGAGATAAAAAAGCTTGGAAAGTTTGAGAAGGAGTATCTTGAATTTTTGCACAGCGTACATTCAGCAATAATCGAAGAAATCAAAAATACAAAAAATATAAGCGAGACTCTTGAAGAAAAAATTGTTGCTGCAATCGGGCAATTCAAGAAGTCTTTTGTTATTTCAGGGGCCTAAAGAATGGAAAAATCCCAGGAAATAAGAAGCAGGATTAAAAGTGTCAGCGGTACCAGGAAAATCACCAAGGCGATGGAAATGATCGCTTCTTCCAAAATCAGGAAAGCCCAGAACAGGATACTTGAAGCAAGGGCATTCATGGCCGGCATAGAAGATGTTATAACTGATATTGCAAGTCATTCTGCATTGCTTGAGGATCCATTGCTGGTTTCTCATGAAAAAACTGGATCTGTCCTTGTGCTGGGGGTAACTGCCGATAGGGGGCTGTGCGGCGGATATAATTCCAATATCGTACGGCTTATAGAAAAGACAATAAAAAAACAAAGGGCAAAAAGCCGGACTGTAAAGCTATTTATAATTGGCACCAGGGGACGGAACTATTTCAGGTATATGGGTTATGAAATAGATAAGGTTTATGAAAACCTGTCTGATTACCCGAAATTTTTAGATGCCAGGGAAATATCCAGGGATATAATTTCTAAATATATTTCCGGGGAAGTTGATAAGGTAATCATATGCTATACGAAATTCAAAAATCCTGCAGAACAGATCCCTTCCGGACTTCAATTATTGCCAATTGCAATTGATGCCGGTATACATCAGGCAGATGATATGCAGGATGTGCCAGATACACCGCAACCCATTGCAGAAGAA
The DNA here is from genome assembly GCA_964354265.1 of uncultured Actinomycetota bacterium. Taxonomy (GTDB): domain Bacteria; phylum Actinomycetota; class Humimicrobiia; order Humimicrobiales; family Humimicrobiaceae; genus Fen731. The sequence continues at coordinate 14,364 of CAYGYY010000022.1, read as the reverse complement.
GGCTCCCGGCAGGGGGTTGCTATAGAATTTATGTACGACCCGTCACCAAAGGAAGTGCTGGGATCTATACTGCCGGAATATATTTATACAACTGTTTATGGTACGCTTCTTGAATCTACCGCAAGCGAAACAGGAGCCAGGATGACTGCAATGAAGAGCGCAAGCGAGAATGCCGAAGATATGATAAAGGACCTGGTATTGATGTATCACAGGGCAAGGCAGCAGCAGATAACCCTGGAGATTGCAGAAATAGTATCCGGGGCCTATGCTCTAAGCGGCGATTAATACTCTAAATTTTTAATATAAGAATAAAGGGTGGAAGAGATATGGTTGAAAATACAAAAGGCAATATCAATTTAAATATGAATAGGGGCAGGATAGTTAGTATAAGGGGCCCGGTTCTTGATATAGAATTTTCTCCGGGAAATCTGCCTGACATATATACTGCTGTTGAGATCCACAGGTCTGAAGAAAAGAAAAGCAACTATTCACAAAAAGTAGTTGCCGAGGTCCAGCAGTCAATAGGAGGCAACCAGGTAAGGGCAGTTGCGATGTCATCAACCGATGGCTTGGAGCGGGGCATGGATGTTTTTGATACAGGCAGGCCTATCGAGGTACCGGTCGGCAGGGAAACCCTGGGGAGGCTTTTTAATGTACTTGGTGAACCCATCGACAGGCTCGATAAAGAAGTCAACACTTCGATGAAGATGCCCATACACAGGGAAGCGCCGGATATTTCCGATATAGAGCCGACAACAGAGCTTTTTGAAACTGGAGTAAAGGTAATAGACCTTTTATGCCCGTTTGTAAAAGGCGGCAAAATCGGGATGTTTGGAGGCGCAGGGGTCGGCAAGACAGTCATAATAATGGAATTGATACATAATATAGCAACGGAACATGGCGGTTTTTCTGTTTTTTCAGGTGTGGGAGAGAGGACAAGGGAAGGAAATGACCTTTGGCTTTCCATGAAGGAATCGGGAGTAATCGATAAAACTGCGCTTGTATTTGGACAAATGAATGAACCTCCGGGTGCAAGGCTTAGGGTCGGCCTTTCAGGACTTACAATGGCTGAGTACTTCAGGGATTTCGAGGGTAAAGACCTGCTTTTATTCATAGATAATATATTCAGGTTTGTACAGGCGGGGCAGGAGGTATCTACCCTGCTTGGAAGAATGCCTTCCGCTGTGGGGTACCAGCCCACACTTTCCACTGAGATGGGTGAGCTCCAGGAGAGGATAACTTCCACTAAAAAGGGCTCGATAACATCTGTCCAGGCTATTTATGTACCTGCAGATGACCTTACGGACCCTGCCCCTGCCACAACTTTTACCCATCTGGATTCGACAGTAGTACTTTCAAGACAGATTTCGGAACGGGGCATTTATCCTGCAGTCGATCCTCTTGATTCTTCATCCCGCATACTTGATATACAATATGTAGGCGAGGAACACTACCAGGTTGCAAGGCGGGTCCAGGAGATACTTCAAAGGAATAAAGAACTCCAGGATATCATAGCAATTCTTGGCATCGATGAGCTTTCTGAGGAAGATAAGACAATAGTACAAAGGGCAAGAAAAATCGAGAGATTCCTTTCCCAGCCATTCTTTGTAGCTGCGCAGTTTACTGGAAGGGAAGGTAAGTATGTCAGGATTGAAGATACGATTAAAGGATTTAAGGCTATAGCAGAAGGCAAGTATGACAGTTTGCCGGAGCAGGCATTTTATATGACCGGCGGGATAGAAGATGTGGAACAGAGGGCATCAAAGATGGAATCAGCGCAATAGCCTGCGGCCCTTTATGCGGGATAAATCCTGCAAAGTAAATCCTGCTATAAAGTGTAATAATATATGGAAACTAAAGATAATAAGAACAGGATAAATTTAACAGTAGCCACTCCTGAAGAGCTGGTATTTGAGGGTGATGTTGATTTTATCAGCATACCTGCAAAGAGTGGAAGCCTTGGCGTGCTGCCCAGGCATGTACCTGTTATTGCGCAACTTAAAACAGGTATTCTCAAACTTGTAAATGATGGCAAACCGGTATATATTGGTGTCTGCAGGGGGTATTTTGAATTATTAGGCAGTAAAGCATACGTCCTGACAGAAAGAGCGATAATCACGGACTTTGAGAGTCGGGAAAATATAATTGTAGAGCTTAAAAAGAAACATGATATAACACAGGAAATTACTGAAGAGACAAGAAAAGTAGTTCAGGCGCTAGCGGGTTTAAAAAACTTAAAACTTTGAAAGTTAATACATCGTAATAGTTAATACATCGGAATATAAAAGTAAAAGCGCAGCCATCAGTGCTTAAATTGTTGATATCTGTATTGCATACTATAAGCAATTATTAAATCAATCCCCGTGCTTGATATTATTTTAACCTCCAGGGAAATGCCCGGAGTAAACATATTCCAATCCAGGTATAATTATGGAAAAATTTGTAATAAGCGGCGGAAAAAAACTGACCGGAAAAATAAAAGTAAGCGGAGCAAAAAACTCGGCATTAAAGATAATGGCTGCATCTATTCTTTCAGAAAGAAAAATCATATTAAAAAATGTTCCTGATATTGAAGATGTCAGGACAATGGCGGAAGTCTTAAAGACCTTAAATGCGGATGTAAAATTCGACGCTGATAATAATCTTATGGAAATAGATCCTGTGGGAATAAACACTTTTGAAGCGCCTTATGAGCTTGTACGGAAGATGCGAGCCTCTGTGCTTGTAGCAGGACCGCTGCTGGGCAGGTTCGGAAAAGTAAAAGTAGCGATACCCGGTGGCTGTAATATAGGCACCCGGCAGATAGACCTGCACCTTAAAGGATTTGAATGTCTTGGTGCAAATAATTCATCAGAACACGGTTATGTCATTAGTGAGGTCGATTCAAAAAAAATAAAAAACAATAGCGGCTTTCACCTTAAAGGCAGTGTAATTAACCTCGATTTCCCTTCCAGAGGCGCTACTGAAAATCTTATGATGGCTGCAGTGCTGGCAAAAGGCCAGACTGTTATAAATAATGCGGCACGGGAACCGGAAATAATCGACCTTTCAAATTTTCTTACATCAATGGGTGCAGATATTACCGGTGCAGGAAGCGACAGCATAATTGTAAAAGGCGTAAAAAGCCTAAATGGCACAGTACACAAAATAATGCCGGATAGTATAGAGGCAGGGACTTTAATAACTGCCGCAGGTTTGTGTGGACATAAAGTCGAGATAGTTGATGCAATATGGAAGAACATTGAGATTTTCTGTTTAAAACTTAAAGAGGTAGGAATAGATATTAACAGCTCATCTGATAATACAATAACTGTCAGCTGCTCAAAGAAAGAGCTAAAACCGATTTATATAAGCACACTTCCATATCCCGGATTTCCTACTGATTTGCAACCAATAATTGCAGTCCTTCTATCGATAGTGCCGGGAATATCAATAATAACTGAAAATGTTTTTGAGAACAGGTTTATGTATGTAGAAGAGCTTAACCGCATGGGGGCAAACATCAAATTGGATGGACACCATGCTGTGATAAAAGGTGCAAAGAAATTATCAGGTGCGCCTGTTAAAGCTTTTGACCTCCGTGCAGGCGCCGCAATGGTACTTGCAGGACTTGTTGCGGAAGGTGTAACAGAAGTGTATGATATCTATCACATCCAGCGAGGGTATGAAAATTTTAAAGAAAAACTGGCTCGGCTTGGCGCTGATATTAAGCTTGTAAACTGACCGGATATATATTATAAAAAGCATATAAAAAACAGGGCAGATAAAAAAATAAAATTCAGGAAAACCTGAAAAAAAGGCTGCAACTGTTCGCAATTATATTTTAATAGATTTATACAATAAGGTTAAAACAAAAAGATATTTAATATATGAGTAATTTAAAAAAAGACTCTGCAAGTACAGATAAGGTGCAAAACAAGAGTACAGATAATAACAAAATTAAAAAGAAACTTAAATGGTCCGGTCTTAAGACCTATGTAAAAGTACTTATCATCAGTTTTTCGGTAATTTTATTCCTTGCATGCTGTGCGGCAGGTTATTTTTATTATTATATCAGCGACACTAATAAAACAATAAACTCACAAACGACTACCCAGATTGCAAACCTGCTTACTCCAGTCGAAGCTCCTGAAGCTCCTGTGACAATCCTTCTGTTGGGCCGCGATACAAGAGACGCGGAAACCGACCTTGGAAGAGCCGATACAATAATGGTGCTTCATATAAATCCTGCAGAGAAAAGAGCATCTCTTCTATCGATTCCAAGGGATACGCTGGTTGAGATTCCAGGGCACGGAGAAGACAAAATCAATGCAGCTTATGCTTACGGAGGGGAAGAACTTATGATTAAAACGGTATCCAATTTTCTGGATGCTGCTATAAACCATTATATTACTATAGATTTTGATGGATTCATAAAACTTATAGATGAGCTTGGAGGGGTTGATGTAATTGTGGAGAGGCCGCTTGAAGACTCAAAAACAGGCGCATATATATCTGCGGGCAATCATCATTTTACCGGCGAACAGGCGCTGGCTTTTACCAGAAGCAGGTCGACGGAGCTTGGAGATATTGGAAGAATACAGCGCCAGCAATATGTATTAAAAGAACTTATTAAACAGAAATTAAATTTAAGCAATGTATCCAGGATAAATGATTTCTTCAATATAATAGTTGAAAATACAAGGACGGACCTGGACCTGATGACGATTATTTCATATGCCAGGGCTGCATTATCTTTCAGTATGGAAAATATAAGTTCTGCGATTATCCCTACACATCCGGACTGGATAAAGGACGGTACCGTCAGTGTCCAGGTTCCGGATACTGATGAAGCAAGAGCCATGTGGCAGAGGATTATCTTCGGGCAGCCTATGAGTAAATACGGCGCAGAGTATACGGAGGGCACTCCGCCCATACCTGAATCAATGGTGAAAAACAGTATTTACTATTTTAGATTGGTTTTAAAGAATACGGGGACGATTACATGGGAGGGTACAGGGCTGGAACCCTGTTATGTAAGCTACCACTGGTTGAATTTTGATACAAAAAAAACAGTTGTTTTCGATGGTGAAAGGACTGTCCTGCCTCAAAGCGAAGTTTTGCCCGGGGAGGAAGTGGAAATTAATATGAAAGTGCTGTCACCTTCTGAACCCGGCAAATATATACTGCAGATAGATATGGTCCATGAAGGTAAAACCTGGTTTTCGTTCCAGGGCGTTCCGATGTTAGAAAAATATGTTTCCGTAAATATTGATTATGCAGCAACCTATGATGATGGCGGGACAACCCCTAACCAGGTAAAACCGGGAGAGGAGTTTATTACCTATGTAACAGTGACAAACAACGGGTATATGACGTGGCTACATGACTCAGATGAGCCTGTCCGGCTTGGCTATCACTGGTATAACAGAGATACCAGGGAAGTAGTTGATTTCGGCGCAGGCAGGGGACTGCTTCCTGAGGACCTGGAACATGGCCAGTCAGCAGAAGTCGAGATGATAGTAACTGCGCCATTGAAACCGGGAAGATATATCCTTGCGTATGATCTTGTACATGAAAAAGTCACCTGGTTTTCGCAACAGGGAGTGTTTCCTTTGGAGATTGATGTAGATGACGGAGTAACAATCGATAACTCAATTGCAAAGAAGACATCTATAATAATATATAACGGTTCGGGAATAAGCGGAGCGGCTTCTGAATTCATGGATTATCTTAAGGGTTATAATTTTATAATCTATGATATTGCAAATGCCAGGGAATATGATTTTGAAAAAACGCTTGTAATTTATAATATCGGTAAAGAGGAAAAAGTTAAACAGCTCGAGCAGGTTTTAAACACTTATGCAACGGAACAATACAGCAATAAATGGGCAGACTATTCCAGCATGGCAGATATCATCATAATCCTGGGCAAGGATTATAAAGAAAATATTATAGAAGAATAGCAAAAAGGCTGTTTTTATAGTGTTTCAGGTCCTGATTTTAAGCATGATTTTTAAAAATAATTTTACTCCAAATAGACTTCTTGAATTATAGTATTTCTCAGATTAACAAGGATTAAATCGACAGTTATCTGTGTTATAATTGACCTATGAGAAAAAGCTCGACATTAAAAATAATAAGGCTGTTTTTAATTGATATACTGATAGTATTCTCTTCATTTATACTGTCTTTTTTCCTCAGGGGAGTCATTGGCGTTTATAGCGGCATCATTTATTTTGAAAGATACACAGACTTTATAGAATATTACCTTATCATTATCTTAACAATAAAGCTATTGATGTTTTTGGTTTTCGGCATGTACAGAAGGGTTTGGAAATATGCTTCCCTTAAAGATATGGTTGCCATCATTGAGGCAACATTATTAAGTACAATAATAACAGGGGTAATATATTATGTTTTAAGCCAGCCTGTCCCGTGGTTTGGTTATAACACCCTGACTCTTCCTTATTTCCCAAGAGGCATACTGATCATTGATTTCCTGATTACGCTTGTACTTATCATAATTTCACGCTTTTCTGAAAGATTCTTTAATGAGCTAAGATTTGGCCGTCCGGGAACCCGTAAAAAAAGGGTTTTAATATGCGGAGCCGGAGATGCTGGAGAAATGATTGTAAGAGAAATGATAAGACAGAGAAACGGGGAGTATGTCCCGGTGGCGTTTCTCGATGACGATCCTGCCAAGCTGAAACACCAGATACATGGAGTCAGGGTTATTGCCCCTATCTCTGACCTTGAAGAAATTGTCCAGAAATTTTCTATAGATGAAATCATTATTGCTATTCCTTCTGCTTCCGGAAAACTAAGACAGGAGATCGCGTTCAGGGCAAAAGAGACCGGGATACCATGCAAAACCCTCCCGAGCATGTATGAGGTAATTGATGGTAAAGTCTATCTTTATCAGGTCAGGGATATTGATATCGAAGATATTCTTGGAAGAGAGCCTATTCATATCAAAACCCCGGAAATTGTGTCTGAAATAAAGGACAAAACAATATTAATAACAGGAGCCGGGGGCTCAATCGGGTCTGAGATATGCAGACAGGTGATAAGATTTAATCCTGAAAATATGATCCTGGTAGATAATGCTGAAAATAACCTTTTTCTGGTCGAACAGGAACTGGCCAATGAATTCGGGTTTTCTTCACTTGTGCCTATTGTGGCAGACATAAGAGACAGGCAGCTTATGAGGGAAGTATTTAAAAAGCATAAACCTTTCATTGTCTTTCATGCAGCCGCTTACAAACATGTGTCTTTGATGCAGTTGAATCCCGAAGCTGCAATCCATAATAACTATATTGGCACCAAAATTCTTGCCAAACTGTCTGTTGAAAACAATGTTTCAAGATTTGTCATGCTTTCAACTGATAAAGCTGTAAATCCCACAAGCATTATGGGATTATCAAAGCTGCTGGCAGAAAAATACCTACAGGTATTGTCTAAAGTAAAAAACACAAGGTTTGTTATTGTCAGGTTCGGGAATGTGCTTGGCAGCCGCGGCAGCGTTGTACCGCTTTTTAAAGAGCAGATAAAAGCAGGAGGACCAATAAGGATTACCCATCCCGGGATGAAGAGATACTTCATGACCATCCCGGAAGCGGCGCAACTGGTCATACAGTCATGCATAATGGGGAAAGGCGGCGAGGTATATGTACTTGATATGGGCGAACAGATAAGCATAGTCGATCTCGCTTCCAACATGATTAAGCTTTATGGCATGGAGCCGGGAAAGGATATAGAAATAATCTATACCGGTCCCAAGCATGGAGAAAAACTGAATGAGGAGCTCTATTCTGATAATGAGGAGCAAATAAAAACTAAATTCAGCTATATTTATGAAGCAAAGAATAACGGGGGCGAGAATTTAACAAAAGATGAAGTAGCCAACATATTATTCAGCATAGAAAAAGAGATCCAGGTCTATGATTATGCCAATCTTTTTAGGGATTTTCGCCGTCTTATCCCTGGATTTGATGAAAAGAAAATATGGTACAAGTGGTAGCGGCAGCGCATTTTTTGATTTTGCAGTTATTGTTTTTTGTTTTATAATTTCCTTATGTTGTATAGAACTGTAAAACGCATTTTTGATATAATTTTTTCCCTGGTTCTTCTTATATTATTTTTGCCTCTTTGGATAATTATCCCGATACTGATAAAAATAGATTCACCCGGACGTATAATTTATTCGCAAAAAAGAGTGGGTATAAATAGCGGGTTTTTTACCATCTATAAGTTCAGGTCCATGAAGGAGGGCACCCCTGACATACCGACGGACGAGGTAAAAAACCAGGAAGCTCTTAACACAAAAACTGGCACTTTTCTGCGCAGGTTCAGCATCGATGAAATACCACAGCTCATAAATATTTTAAAAGGGGAAATGAGTTTTGTCGGTCCAAGGCCTGCGCTTTATAACCAGGAATTTTTAATAAGATTGCGCAGGGATAAAGGAGTCGATAAGATCAGGCCTGGAGTGACCGGGCTCGCGCAGATAAGCGGAAGAGACGAGCTTTCGATACCGGACAAGGTCGAACATGACTACAGGTATGTAAAAAATGCATCATTTGCGCTTGATTTCAGAATAATACTTATAACAGTCAGGGCTGCCCTGACAGGCAAGGGCGCAAATTGAAGCCAGGGGACGACGGGGAAACGTTTTCAACAAACCGGTTCATATAGATAAGATCAATTAAAGAATTTCCTGTACCACAGACTCAGATTCACTAAAGCCCAGAGGATATGGTTATGGTTATGCTTAAGGGCCGCATGCTCTTTTATAAGCTCATCCAGGTATGAATCGTTAAAATTTTCCCTGATTATGGGTGATGTTTTAAAGAGGCTTATCATATAATCTTTAAGTTCTTCCCTTAACCAGTTTTTAACAGGCAAACTATAGCCCTGCTTACCTCTGTAAATAATACTCTCCGGCAGGAATTTATATTTCGAAAGGGTTTTCCTCAATATATACTTTGTCATCAACCTGTTGAGTTTTAAATCAGCTGGAATAGAAACGCAGAGTTCTGCCACTTCATGGTCAAGAAAAGGCACCCTGACTTCAAGAGAGGTTGCCATGCTCATTTTATCGACTTTCATCAGCACGCTGTCAGCCATTGTAAGCTTTATATCTACAAATATGTCTTTATCCACATTATTAATCAATCCATGGTTTTTTGAAAAATAATATACAGGGTCAAATGGGTTAAATGAAATGCCTTCCCGCGAATGTTGATTGAATATATTCTTTTCAATTACAGGATTCATGAAATATTGCCACCTCATGGCTCCTACATCTTCCGGATAAAGAGTGCCTTCGACAAAACGTTTAAGTATGTTGATAGCCCCTTTTTTTTGAGGCTGGTCCGGTAATTTGAGTATGAGCGGGGTAAGGATTTTCCTTCTAATAGAAGATGGAAAAATATTATAGTAATTGTTCATCCTTGCAGCCTTAAACCTGTCATAACCCATAAACATTTCGTCCCCGCCTTCTCCGCTAAGGCAGACTTTTACCTTTTCCCTGGCTTTGCAGCAGATGAGGTAGAAAGGTATTGTTGAAAGGTCTGTCATGGGTTCATCCAGGTAATACAGGCTTTTTTCTATATCTTCAGGCGATATCGGGTCTATCATAAGGATATTAGGTTCAGTATTGAAGTAATCAGAGATAATTTTTGCATAGGGAAGCTCGGAAAAAGTCCTGTCTTTATAGCCGATTGTAAAGGTCTGGACCTTATGTTGATATAACCGTGAAACAAAGCCCGTGACAGTACTTGAATCAAGTCCGCCTGAAAGAAAAACTCCGAGCGGGACATCGGCAATAAGGCGTCTCTTCACAGACTTTTCCAGGGCAGCAAATATCCTTAAGGTTGCTTCATCCTCATCTTTTATCTCATCCTTAAATTTTAAATCCCAGTATTTTTCTATTTTCAGGTTGCCATTTTTGAAGATAGCATAATGACCCTGCCTGAGTTTATAGATATTTTTAAACATTGTATTTGGTGCAGGGACAAATTCATATCCAAGATAATAGTACATGGACTGCAAATCCACCTCTTTATTTACGCAGCCTGCTTCAAGAATGCTTTTTATTTCTGAACCGAAGATAAGCTTTCCGTCTTTAAAATAATAGTACAATGGCTTGATGCCTATCCTGTCCCTTGCAAGGAAGAGTTCTTTTTTCTCATCATCCCATATGGCAATTGCAAACATTCCATTGAATTTTTCAAGGCACTTTGGGCCGTACTCTTCATAACTTTTAAGCACCACCTCAGTATCAGTATGGCTATTGAATGTATATCCCTTATCTATTAATTCTTTCTTTATATCGGAAAAATTGTATACTTCACCGTTGTATACTATCCATAGCTTTCCATTTCTGCTTGACATTGGCTGGTTCCCTCTTGGGGACAGGTCCAGGATACTCAATCTTGCATTGCCCACAGAGAAAGAATCAAAAGTCTTTACTCCATGGGCATCAGGTCCCCTGTGGTGGATTTTTAAAGTCATCTTTTGAATCAGTTTCTCGTCATTCCAGTTAAAACCACAAATTCCGCACATTCTCTTGTTTCCTTACGCCGGTTTGTTGAAAAATTTTTTAAAGATAATTATTATCTTTATACCAAACAGCAGTCCTTCTAAGGCCTTCTTCAATTCCTATGCCGGGAACATAATTTAATTCGTTTTTGGCTTTATCGATCTTAAAGGCCCGTTTCTGCCTGAACCAGTCGACACGCCGCCTGAAAAGAGGAGGGGTCTTTTTAAAAGGCTTATATATGAATTCCAATAAGCAGGCTAAAATATAGAGTGGCAAAAACGGCAGCCGGATAAACCTTATGCTCACATGCATTGATTCCCCGATTTTCCTGACCAGTTCCTTAATTGTAAAATATTCTTCGTCAGCAATGATATAAGCCTCTCCACGGATTTTATCACTGTTAAATGCGGCATAAAAACCATCGCTGAGATTATCAATATAAACAGGATGATAAAAAGCTTTGCCATTGCCGAACATATAGAATTTCCCCTTTTTGGCAAACCTGAACAGATACAAAAATCTTTCAGGATCACCCGGGCCATAAATTGCTGTAGGCCTGATTATGACGCTTTTAAGCCCTTTTAAAGCAAATTCCTTTACTACTTTTTCCCCCTCAAATTTTGAATACTGGTAATAATCAACCGGCACTACAGGAGAATTTTCATCCCCCGGAGGGTTTTTAATGTCCCCATGCACACCCTGGGTCGAACAATATACGAACTTCTTTAGTGATTTATCAATACATTCCTCACATACAATACGGGTACCCTCTACATTGATATCCCAGTAGGTTTTATTCGGGGCATCGATTTGCCTGAAAGCTGCAGCGAGATGAAAAACTCCCTGGACTTCTTCCAGTGATTTTTTTACTGCTTCCCTGTCCGTTACAGAACCTAATATAATGTTGGCCCCTTTTTTTAAAAGATGCTCATAAAAAAGCCCTTTCTGGTTATCAAGTACAGTAACGCTGTGACCCCTGTCAATTAAATATTCTACAAGGGCGCTACCTGTGAAACCTGTGCCTCCAGTAACTAATAATTTCAATCTTTATCCTTTCGATGTATGGATTATAAACAGTTAAATATTTTTAACAAATAATATAATAAAATATATTGAAAACAAGAAAAACAGAAAAATCTTCAATTCCATAAACTAAAGCAACAGCTAAGATTTTTTAGATATTTTATATCATTTCATCATGACTTAAAAGGCTAAGGACCCGGGCCTATGTCAGTCCTTCACCCTGAAAATGAATCCCCCATTCTCACGGTACTTTGCAACAAATTCAAAAGACTTATAATATAGAGGCTCTGCATCCCATAATACTACAATATAATTGTAGGCGGGGGTTTTTCCTTTCATACTGATACTTTCAATATCATTTATGACCTCCGAAAGTTCTTTACCGCTTGTGTTAGGGAATTTGATGTCCCGCGGGTACAGATTGTATGCCATTTCAGCCATTATATATACGGGTTCGCCCTTTAATGGCACAATAATGTTTTCATTTACAGGGATATTGCTGTTTAGCCATAAAATAAATTTTTCAAAATCATAAAAACCATAATAAGCATTGTCTTCATCTTTTAAAAAAATATTCCTGCTGTAAGAGTCCATATAACTTTTAACTGTAAAAAAAGTACCGGCGGCTAAAAAATAAAACACTGAAAAACAAGCTATTGACAAAAAAACAGCGGCGATGATTATCTTTGAGGTTTTGTTGCTGTTTTGTATTGTTTCTTTAGGGTAAAAAAATGTAAAGCTCCTGTTGCAAAAACTTGCGCTGCCCCTTTTGTTATTATTGGCATAAGAGACCGCGTTCGAACCAGGTTTTGACTGCCTTTTTGATTCGGTAAATAACATTAATCTGTAAACCAGGAATATAAGAAGGCTGAGCAATAAAAATAAATATGCCGGAGTTAGGTACCTGTTTATATAAGATATCCTGAAATAATCTTTAATGAAGTAATTCAGGTAAGAATCAAGGGGGAAAAAAGACCTTTTTTTAAGCTCAATGCCCGTAATGTCAATTTTTATGCCGCTGATTGCCGGTATTTCCAGGACAATGCTGTTTAACTGCTCCCGGGGTTTTAAAATACCAAACTGCCAGCCAAACCTGTAATATTTATTTTCTCCTATGGGCGTATAATATTCATGGTTGAAACCATCTATAAAAAATTTTGTCCTTTCCTGGATATTGGATATTGGTTTTGTTTCCTGGGTATTTTCTGCGGTTTCTTCTCCTGTGATATTTTCAGTACCGAGATCTACTGCAAAACTACCTTGCGGGTAAGGAACCCCTTTTGTATTTTCAGCAACCATATTTATTTTAATATAGTCGCCTATCTCAGGAGTTACAGGATCTTTAAAGGCAAGTCTTATGACAGTTAGATTATTGTATGAGCTTATATCGCTGCTGCAGCCGTCACTTGCGGGAAAGCTGGATCTATCCCCGGTGCTGATAACCCTGTTATCAGTAATAATTATTTTCTCTTTAAGGGAGCAGACATTTTTATTTATTACCGGGAAACAGGTCAAAGTATAAAGGGTTAAAAAAAATACGGTGATCATTATTAAGATGAAAATCTTGTTCAAGGGAAGATGACTGTGGGAATGATTACTGTCCATTTATTTTACGGCTCTAAAGCATTATTATCTTTTTCTAAACTCATATCGCAAATCAATTTTTTAATGCCATGCTCAAAACTCCCCGGAGCATATCCGAAATCCCTGGAAGCTTCTTCATATGAATAAGATTTATCAATTGCCATCCGCTCAATCATATCCGGCTTCAAACTCGAATTGGGAAAAAACCTGGCATAAACTGAAACAGCGAACATGCTTAGCTTTATCGGCAGTCTTATTACCCTGAAGGGCTTTTTAATTTCTTTTCTGATAATTTCAAGCATATCTTTATATTTAACTGGTTCTCTACCGCATATCTCGTAGGTTTTCCTACGGGTTTTTTTATTATTTAATGAAAGGGCAATAGCATTTGCGACATCTTCCACATATACGGGCTGGATAAGGTTACTGCCATCTCCAAACATAATGAAAAAACCGTGCTTATTAATAAACTTTATCATTCTTGAGTAATTCCTGTCGTCTTCATTCCCGTAAATCATTGAAGCCCGTAAAATGGTCCAGTCAAGGTTTGAAGAGGTTATCATTTCCTCGGATTCAAGCTTAGCATCCTTTATGTGGTTTTTTAAGGGTACCAGAACAGTAGTGGAGCTTAAAAATACTACCCTTCTGGCAGTGGTCCTGGAAATCGCTTCAAGAAGATTTTTTATGAGGTCCGTGTGCTTTAGGTCGATAAGACAGATTACAGAATCGACATTCTCCAGGCAGGAAATTATAGAATCAGGGCTCAGGAGGTTCCCAGAAGTAAGCCGGGTTCTACCTTTTTGCAGTTTGAAGGTATTACTGCCTGTCCTGACCAGGCATTTAATTTCATAGTTTTCATCGAGTAACTTATTAACAACTGGAGGGCCCACAAAACTTGTAGCGCCTACTGCTAGAATCATCTTATATACCTCTTATATGGTTTTAGAGAAAAGCTTAAAACAGTTAATTTTTTTAAATTGGGTGCTTTTAAATACTAAAATAGTCATTTAAACCATCAACAGAGATATTATAATACTCAATATTATTTAATAATATAATTTCAGGAGATATTTATAATATGAGCCAGAATTGTTATCATTACTTAAAAGATGATCCTTTTTATATATATAAAATTATTTTTATCTGTCGCTTCATTTTTTTTTGCAGGATACATACCTGTTTATTTTCTTTTAATCCGGAAAAATATCCCGGTTTTTTACTACAGAAACTTC
>CAYGYY010000021.1:0-30537 GCA_964354265.1 uncultured Actinomycetota bacterium | reverse complement strand
GTGGCACTGGCAGAGAGGGCAGGTTTAAAAACAGGCCGCTTGCCCTATCCTGTGCAATTATTGCCGGCATTGTACTCATACCGGATATCATCAATGAAAAAACAATCATTGAGATTGTAATGCCAGCCCTGTACTGGGGCACCAGTTCCTGAGGAACCCCCCTGTAAAAAACAAATATTCCTAAAAATAAAAAAACTATAGGCCATATAACTGTCCAGAAAACAGTTGTCTTGTTCCTGTAAAGCTCTTTAGTTGTTTTAGTAAAAACTGCGCTTATCTGCCTCATAATTAAATCAGTCCTGTATTAAATTATTTATTACAATTATTTCAGTCATATGTTTTGTAGTTATAAATGTTATTGCCACATATACTGTGGCCTGATATCCGTATTTTATTAATCCTTTATCGAGTGGCCTGTAAGCTTAAAGAAAACGTCATCCAGAGTGGAGGTGGTGCTCTCAAGCCTTGTAACTATAAAACCTTCATGGTCTAAAATCCTGATGATTTTTGGGATGTCTTCTGCAATATCATCGCTGTAAAGCTTGTAACCAAGGTCTGTTTCAATTATTTCTTTATCATATGCAAAACTTTTGAGGAGAGCCTTCATACTGTCATTTTTAGTATGCGCTTCTATAGTTAGAGCGTTCTTTAAGTTGTTATTTCTTTTAAGTCCTTCAGGGCTTCCTTCTGTGATTATCTTCCCTTTATCTATAAGCCCTATCCTGTCTGCTGCTTCAGCATCAGAACCGATGTGTGTTATTAAAAATATTGTGGTGTCTTCCCCTTTTGTTTCCCCGATGAGTTCAAAGAAGTTCCGCCTTGCGGTCGGGTCAAGTCCTGTTGTGGGCTCATCAAGGATGAGCAGTTTAATACCTGTAAAAAGGATAGTGGCAAGTTCAAGCCTCTTCCTCATTCCGCCGGAATACTTGGATACAAGCTTATTTGTATCATCTTTTAAACCGACTTTTTCCAGGAGATCATCAGCAATTTTTCTTGAATCAGTTTTAGAGTTGCCAAGAAGGCCTGCAAAATAAAGAAGGTTTTCCCTTCCTGTAAGGTTAGCAGAGGAAAAATTTTCCTGCGGCATATAGCCTATTATATCCCGAGACCGTGAAGGGGGTTTTCCGAATATTTCGACACTACCGCTTGTTTTTTCACGGATTGAAGCAAGGATTGATGTAAGTGTTGTCTTTCCTGAACCATTGGGGCCCATCAGGCAGTAAAACTCGCCTTCTTTAATCGAAAGATTTATTTCACTTAAAACCTCTTTACTGCCATATCTTTTTACAAGGTTTTCAATTTTTATTGCTTCCAAAGTGCCCCCATAAAAAAGTAAAAACAGGTAACCTAATAACCGTAATTCTATATAACACGATTGCAGTATTTAAATAAAAAAGCAATCAGAGTTTTCAATGCTAATATTTTACCTTTTTTTTAGATTTATAGTATTAAAAATTATAATATTTATTATCTGAAAGGCAACGTAATGATAAAACCTCTTGCAGAATTTACTCAGCTTATGTAAATTATGTTAGAGTATATATTCAGTACTTGAGTGGGGATGTAGTTCAGTGGGAGAACGCTTGTCTGGCAGACAAGAGGGCGGCGGTTCGAATCCGCTCATCTCCACCAGACCACACTCAAATTTAATGAATCGACATGGATTTGTGAAATCAAATTTCAGTAATCTACACCAAATACAGGTAAAATCCATGGTTATAGAAAGGGTTGAAGAAGGATTATATGAAAGAAAGAGATTTAATAGAGCTTGCAAATAAATCATATAATGAGCATAGAAGGCTCGTTGCACCGCTTTGTGGGTTTCCTGGGGTGGAGCTGACAGGAGCCGATATAAAACTTGCCCAGCAGAATTTCGGTGAACACTATAAGGCAATAAAAAAAGTTGTCGATGAATTCAAGCCCGATGCCGCATTCCCCCTGATGGACCTTTCAGTGGAAGCAAATGCACTTGGAAGATATACAGTATTTCCAAAAGAAGATTCTGCAACGGTGCCTAAATCAAGATTCGATATGGAAGAAATAGAAAGGTTGCAGGAAATAAATATTTCTTTTGATTCGCGCGTCATAGGTTATGCAGAAACAGTAAAGCTCATGAGCGTGGGACTGCCGGACAATGTCCTAAGAGGCGCTTATATTACCGGGCCCTATTCTGTTGCAGCTCTTATTATGGGCGCAGATGAAGCTGCCATAGCAACTGCGGTTGAGCCGTATAAGCTTCACAAGCTTTGTGATTTTGTAACGGAAAAAATCAGGGAATATGCAACTCTTTTGATATCTGCAGGCGCTGAACTCATTGTTATCCTTGAACCAACTGCAGTAATGCTGGGGCCTAACCAGTTTTCTGAATTTTCAGCATTCTATGTAAAACATATAATCGAGAGCATTAAATATAGCAAAGTCAATACCGTATACCATACATGCGGGAATACCATGCACTTAATTGACAGAATGGTGGAATCTGGCATAAATGGCTTAAGCCTTGATTCCAAAGACATGGGTGTTGACCTTAAAACAGTCCTTGAAATAGTTCCTGCGAATGTTGCAGTGATAGGAAATATAAGCCCATGCAAGACAATGCTCAGGGGAAAACCTCATGAAGTCGAAAAAGAAGTTACAGAACTTCTTGATGAAACAAGCAAATACCCCAATTTTATCCTGAGTACAGGATGCGACCTTCCCCAGGAAACACCTGCTGAAAACATTAGAAGGTTTGTAAGGGTCGGAAGGGAATATAAAGTATAATCATCACTAAATTTTAAATGCCATATTATATCAGGCAGGATTTTATTGCAGTTCCTGGTCAATTATTTTTTCAGCTTCATATTTTGAGATATTGTAACTCTGCCAGCTTTTTTGATTTATGAGTTCTGATTTTTTTTCCTCAAAATTTTTCAGTATATCTTCGGCCATTTGTTTCTCTTCCGGGTCCGTTGAATTTTTTATTGAAGTATAGAAGCTCTGCATATCCGGTATAGCATCGTAGGAGAGACCGTTCAAATAAACTATGTCTATCTCACCGGTCTCATAGTAACGGTTAATGTTATTTTTAGCTATTATAGTATCCACATTTGCAAAATTCATGATTATATAAATTGAAAGAGATATTATGAAATATGATTTAATTATCGGGAGCTTAGCATACCAGATATAAATGATATTGATAATAAATAAAAAAAACATCATTATCATGAAAGTCTGGACGAATATCCTGAGGTATGTAAAACCATAGGCTTGTTCATAAACCAGCATCCTGTAGAAAGCTGAAATCAGCAAAATGAAAGTAAAAATCACCAGCAGGGTAAGAAATGATTTAATAACGGTAAAAGTCCTGTTACTTTCTTTTTTGACAAATGTGATGCCAAAAATTAAAATTCCAAAATTTATGATAGTTACGACAATAAGTTCGACAAAACCCCTTCTTGCATATTCTGCATAGGTAAAATCAGAAGGCAGGATAAAAGAATCACCGCCAAAAAGATATGTAAATTGAATAACAGAAAATATGGTATAAACAACATTTATTAAAATCAGTATAGTCAATAAGACGACAGGATCCAGAAATAGTCTCCATTGTTTTTTGTTTGATACAATTTCCTTTCTTTCATTAAATGCTTTCAGCAAAGTCCAAAAGAAGCAAATTGCATAAACTGAAACAAAGATAATTATCAGGGAATGTTTGAGTATTTTCATAGCGGGCATGTTTATAAATAAATTTTTAAATACAATATCTGCAGAAGAGAGAAGCCACAAAATGATTGCAAGAATCGGAATTGAAATTAACAATCCGATTATAACTTTTGGCAGGGTCCTGCTTCTATAGTTTTTATCATCATCGCCAGTCTTATTGGATAGTTCAGTAAAAGGCCGGTGGATAAATCTGAAGGGGACAAAAATCCTTTTGACAATATCTCCAGCGAATCTTATATCTGACCAATCTGATTTATTCACTTTAGCAGCCAGAGTAACAAGCATTATTATCAACAGTGGTATGATGAGGTAATTTATAATCTTGAGTACCTGGTTAGAAAAAATAAAGAAAGCCGATGACAGCAATAATATGGGGATTGTAAAAAACCAGGCATAATTATTTAATTTTTTTAAATCACCCAAAAAGAATAAAACCAGAGTCAACAATATCATGACAATGAAAATAATATAAGAAATCCCAAGCGTCTTATTATAGAAAAGGATATCGAATGCTATCCCGATTATTGCGCCATATAGAAGAAGCAGGTATTTTTTGTTTTCCGGGTTATTTTGCGCTTTAAAAATCATTAACCTGCTTTCTTATTCAGATATAATACAATGCTTGAAAAAATGAGTAGTGTAATAAAGAAATACAGGGGAAACCATATGACATTCATCAGCGCAAATTTGCTGTAAAGATTCTGGATAAGAAAAAACGCTGCAAGTATGACCATAGAGGCAAGCAGTGACATGAAACTTGCTTTGGTCACATCCTGGAACTGCTTTTCATCATACCATTCTGTAATACGATCTCTTATTTTTAGTACAAGCCAATAGATGACTATCATTGCATATGGCAGCACCAGAATGATGCATAACATTATTATACCTTTTTTAATTGCCCATAGAGGCGTGAAGAAGGAAAGGGCTATCAGTATCGCAAGACCAAAGATAGATGTAAAAATACCGACATACTGCACATCTATAAATATAGCCTCGTCTTTTACTGCCGGACTTCCTTCTTTGCCGGGTTTCTGCTTTTTACCAGTTATAAAGATAAGGATTACAGCAAATACATAGAAAACAAGATGCAGCAGCTGGCTGAAATATAATATGAGAAACTCGGAAAATATCCCTTCAATCAGTCCTGCCCTGTATTCTTTCACAATATCGCTGCAAAGCGCAAAATCCCCGAATATCATTACTAAAGAAACAATTGAAAGGAAAAAGATAAAAGACAGTACCACGCTATCCTTGCTGGCAACCTTCATTGTAAGGATAATTGTTGTCAGGGCGGCAAAGTGGAAAAGCAAAAGCATAATCATGCCTATACCGATATAAATGGAAATACTGTTGATAAATGCAGAGATATCCATGTTTCCTGAAATCTTAAGATGCATCATTATATAAATAATAGAATTGAATATGAAACCAAAAGCTGAAATAATGCAAAGAACTATTGTAGCTTTCCTGCTTATTCTGATGGCATTATTCATGTAGCCTTCTCCTTTCAGGGATATCAGTCAAAATTTTTTCACTTTGTGTTTCTATATGTCGAAATACCACTTTTTTTGTGCCCCCCCTGTTTATAAAAAAAAATAATATTTTTAAAGTAAGTTCTTTTTTTAAAAATTACTCATAGTAAAGAAAAAAGACATCCTCCAGAGGCCTGTCAAAGAATTTTGCTATCTTCAAGGCAAGAAAAACCGAAGGATTGAATTTTCCCGTTTCTATTGAGTGGATAGTTAATCTCGTGACCCCGACAGCATTTGCAAGTTCAAGCTGCGAGAGCTCGTTATGCTCAAACCTGAGTTTTCTAAGGTTATTTCCCAGCTTTATTAGCTTATTTTCATTATTTGTACTTGACATAAAAATCATCGATGTATATTATTATATACATATTTTATATAATAGTATACAATAATGCAAGTTGCAGAAGAATTATTTTTCCATTATTCCAGGAGGTAAAAATGGAAATGGCAAATCTTGAACCGATAAGGTTCAGTAATGACTATAAAAAAGGATATAGCAACATCCAGGACATAAAACCTGATGTTAATACTTCACCAGGATTCAAACCGTCCGCTCCGGGAGAAATCCGGAAAGAGGGCAGGAATTTTAAACTTGGCATTGCTGTAGCTGCAGCAGGGTATTTCACTTTTGCTTTTTATATACTAACCATTTTTAGCGGTATCAGGTTTATGCAGAATGGCGCAGTTGTATTTGCTTATGCAATGGTGGCATTACTGGCTGCGCTCGTATTAGGGTCCGGTGTCTTATTTTTGCTAAGCCTGATAGCCAACATTAAACAGACAAGGTCGGCGCACCGCGTTTCAAGGGGACTGTTATTCACATTTATCGGTATCCCTCCAATTGCCTTGTGCTATCTTGCACTTTTTATAAAAGCGCTGACTGAGAACCATTGATAACCGGTAATCGGGACAGATGTTTTGGAAAATAGCCATTGGGGGTTTTAGATTAATAAAAAAATCCCTGTGACCGGTAAAAAAGAAAAAAAATTTAAAATAATGTATAATTTTAAGATAGTGCAAAATATTTACAATTCCATGCAACATATATTTATCAATTAATTGCTGAGGATTTTTAAATTATGGCAAATATCTGGCTTGATACGTTTTTAGGAGAAACTGGAAGGTTTTTAATAAGATTTATTGACAGCTATTATTACTATTTTATCCCGTTTATCATCATATATGGTATATTTCTAACCTTAGCCTCTTATAATCTCAAGAGGATCGAAAAAAGGGTTACAAATGAGGTCATCCAGCAGGCAAGGTCCATATTAAAGGAAAACCCGCATATTAGTTACCCTGACCTGATTGAAAGAATAGACATAAACTGGGAAGACACGATGAAGCAGTATTCTTTTTTCCCTTATATATCCATGGAATCAGGATTGTGGGTAAGCAGGGCCAGCATATTTAATGCAAGATCTTTAATAATGCATAATGACAGGAAAATACACCTGACCCTTGAACAGAACGGGATTGTTTTAATAGAAGACCAGAAAGAAACAAGAAGAAACCTGTATACCGAATATTTTCACAGGATTTTTAAAAACCAGTAACTCTGCAGCGTTCCTGAAACAGGCGCCTGGGCAGGCTCTGCAAATACTCACGAAAACAGATTTAGCAGCGGTTTGAGGATTTGCAGTATTATCCAAAAAATCCAGTTCGAACCTGCTCCATAGCTCGATATCCTGCTTGCTCCCTCTGTTATCTCAATATTATATTTGCTGAAAAAATTTGTAAAAAGAGTTCCCATATCGCTGCTTATCCATAATGTCAGCGGGATAATGATGACTGCGGAAATAAAACTCCTGAAAATATCGCCTCTTGACGGCGCTACGGCCCACACAAGTATAAATGGAACAATAACCAGGTCTGATGAAGGTAAAATATTATTTCCCGGCAGTAATGTTGCAAGATAAACTGACAGGGGAATTACTATTATTGAAAGTCCGATTACAGCAGGATGTCCTGCAAAAATTAAGGCGTCCATACCTATGTACAGCTCTCTTTTTGTTATCCTCCTGCTTAAAAAACTTTTTATATTACTTATTGCCGGGTAAAGCCCTTTATACATTATATTCACAAATCTTGGCATAAGTATCATTATCACAGCGAGTTCAAGCCCCGCTCCAAGCGCATAAAGTATGTTAGGCCAGGTACCGAGTGCAAATTCTCTGTACTTTGTGATGAGCCCTATTATAAATCCTATTAAGAATCCAAATATCATAGGCTCGGAGAAAATGCCTAGTTTGTACTGGATCTCACCATAAAATATATGCATCCTCCTGATACCGGGAATCCTGTTCAGAATTGCATTAATAGCATGAGTCACCGGAGCCCATATCACTGTCTGGGTTTGAGGGTTTGATATGCCTTTTATTCCATAAAAGCTCTCAATGTACGGAGCATATATGTCTCCTATTACAAGTGTAATCGCATAGATTATTACTGCTACAATTACCCCAAGCCAGCCTATTTCAGTTATTGCAAAGACCATTGAAGCGGCAAACAGGGCTGCAGACCAGTTCCACAGGTCAATATTGATTGTCCTGGTAAGCCGGAGTATTAACATTAAAAGGTTTAGGACAGCGATTGCGATCACTGTATAAAGTGTTACAGGTGAGTTTATAATGACATGTTTTGCTGCGATCCATCCGGTATCCATTACAATGAGTTCCCTGTTTGAGCCGGCGACTATCGTGTTTATAAGGGGTTCAAAAAAATTTATAAACAGCGTAAGCATTATTGCCATTCCCATCATTCCCACAAAGACCAGGAAACAGTAAAGCAGGTTTTTTAAAATATTTCTTGTTGTAACCAGGCCTATTAGAAACAATATTGAAGGAATGATTATAACAGGGCCTATTTCTATTATCCTTAGCAAGACTGTATTTGCAGTGCTCATAAAAGTCATTATAGCCAACTTTACTCTTGAAATAAAACATAAACTTTTTTAAAATTAGCTTGCATGTATTTTCATATGCTGCACATATGTGCACTATATGATTTGTATCAGTTTTAGGTCTTTATTGACAGGATATATTTATGGACAGTACAGAGGAGCATAAGCTTCTATCAAAAATCGCCAGGCTTTACTATTTAGAGGATTTGAATCAGCAGGAAATTGCCGGCAGGCTGGATATTTCCAGGACAAAAGTATCCAGAAGCCTTACAAAGGCCAAAAAGGAAAAAATAGTCGAGATTAAAATCAATTCTCAACGACAGGATTTCGAGGAGCTGGAATCCGCGCTAGAGAAAAAATTTACTTTAAGGGAATGCATTATCGTACCTTCATCTGAAGACATCCACGAAACTTACAGACAGCTTGCATCCAGCCTGGAGGGAATTTTCGAACGGGTTTTAAAAGATGGCGACCTGCTTGGGGTAGGGTGGGGAAACACTTTGCGGTCTGTAGCAGGTTTAATTGACCCGGAAAAAAAAATATTCATCAGTGTAATCCCGCTTCTTGGCGGACTTGGCAAATCAGGCGTAGAAGTGCATACAAACTCGGTTGCAAAACTGCTTGCGGAAAAATATAGAGGGGAAAGTTATATAATACACTCCCCGGCAGTGCTTGACAGCAGAAAAGCAAAAGAGATCCTGGAAAAGGATTCCAATATTAGCGAGATTTTAAAACTTACTGATAAAATAAATACAGCAGTTGTAGGCATGAGCGATATTGGCGCGGATTCCACTATGATAAAGACCGGTAATTTTACAGTGGAGGATTTCAGGTATCTTGAAGGTCTTGGAGTCATAGGCGATGTCAATCTTATTTTCATAGACAGGGATGGCTTGCAGGTAAAAAGCAGTTTTGACGGGCGGATAGTTAGGGCTCCTCTGGAAAAGCTCAGGAAAATGAAAAATATAATCGGTATTGCTTTCGGGCATAAAAAAACAGGTATCATCCGGGCTTCACTTACAGGCAGGATAGTAAATATTCTTTTAACTGATGAAGATACAGGTGTGGAGCTTTTAAAAAAACAGACGAGGAGGTTATAAACCAGTGTCACACAAAGAAACTTCCGCCATCTCAAAAAACAGGAAATCTCTTGAGGTGGACGGGCACAGGATAAAAGACAGTTTTGCAGAACTTGGTCCTGATATAAAAAGAGAGATGTTAAGCCGGCTTTATGAGATAAGATATTTTGAAGGCCAGACAGAGCAATTTATTATAAAAGGGCAGATACACGGTACATGCCACCTGTATGTAGGCGAGGAGGCAACAGCAGTAGGGGCAATATATGCCCTGCAAAAAGATGATTATATAACTTCAACACACAGGGGCCATGGGCATTGTATTGCAAAAGGCGCCAGTCTCAACCTTATGATGGCTGAGCTACTGGGCAAACAGACCGGATATTGCAAGGGCAGGGGCGGCTCAATGCATATAGCAGATGTAACAACTGGAAATCTTGGCGCGAACGGTATAGTGGGAGGAAGCATAGATATAGGAACAGGAGCAGCGCTTACCTGCAAGCTGAGGAAGGATTTTAGGATAGTGGGATGTTTTTTTGGTGATGGAGCTGCAAACAGGGGGAATTTTCATGGAGCACTTAATATGGCTTCAATATGGGATCTTCCGGTACTGTATATATGTGAGAATAACCAGTATGGAATGTCGATGCCTGTAAAGGAAGCTTTTAATATAAGGCGCATTTCAGACCGCAAACTGTCTTACGGAATTGAGGGAATAACAATTGATGGAAATAACACCATTGAAGTTTATAACACAGTCAGGCACTTTGCAGAGCATGCCAGGTCCGGAAATGGACCCGTGCTTATTGAATGCCTTACATACAGGTGGAAAGGCCATTCAAAAAGTGATGCCCAGGTTTACAGGACGAAAGAAGAATTAAAAACATGGACCGAAAGGGATCCTATACCGGTTTACAGACAGGTTCTTATAAATGACGGGATAATCTCAGATGAGGATGCCCATAAAATAGAACAGGAAGCGCAGGAAAAAATAAGAGAGTCTGTAAAATTTGCTGAAGAAAGCCCATTTCCGTCACCCGAACAGGTGGAAATAGATGTATTTGCTTAAGGCAGGAGGAGGTTTTACATGGTGGAATTAAAATTGTTGGAAACAACATTAAGGGAAATAACATATCTTGAAGCAATAAGGGAAGCCATGCAGCAGGTGATGAGACATGATAATGATGTATTCCTTATAGGGGAAGATGTTGCCGAGTACGGCGGGGCATTCGGCGTTTCTGTTGGAATGCTTGAGGAATTTGGGAGGGAAAGAGTAATAAACAGCCCGATTTCTGAAGATGCGCTGATTGGAGTGGCAACAGGAAGCGCAGTTACCGGGATGAGGCCGATTGTTGAGATAATGTTTTCAGATTTCATAACCATTGCAATGGATGAGATTGCCAACCAGGCAGCTAAAATAAGGTATATGTTCGGGGGCAAAGCAAAGGTCCCCATGGTTATAAGGACAGCAGGAGGCGGAGGGACAGGAGCAGCAGCCCAGCATTCACAGAGTCTTGAGGCGCTTGTTGCGCATATCCCCGGATTAAAAGTTGTAATGCCTTCATGCCCATATGATGCAAAGGGGCTGCTTATAGCTTCAATTAAGGATGATAACC
The DNA here is from genome assembly GCA_964354265.1 of uncultured Actinomycetota bacterium. Classification (GTDB taxonomy): domain Bacteria; phylum Actinomycetota; class Humimicrobiia; order Humimicrobiales; family Humimicrobiaceae; genus Fen731. The sequence continues at coordinate 19,703 of CAYGYY010000021.1, read as the reverse complement.
CTGTTGTTTTTATAGAACACAAGCTTTTATACAAGAATAAAAAATATTTGGAGCATGTCCCGCAAAATCTTTATGAGATACCACTGGGTAAAGGCGATATTAAAAGGCAGGGAAAAGATGTCACCCTGGTAGCCACTTCATTTATGGTAAAAAAATGTCTTGAGGTTGCAGACCAGTTGAGTTTAGAGGAAGGTATTGATTGCGAATTGATAGACCCCAGGACCATCAGGCCACTTGATATTGAAATTATCCTGGATTCAGTAAATAAGACAGGGCGCCTGGTATGTGTTGAAGAAGCTTGCGGCTTTGGTGGTTTTATGGGAGAGGTTTCTGCGCAGGTTGCAGAAAAAGCTTTTGATTTTCTTGATGCCCCTGTTATAAGGGTTTCCGGCAAAAATTGTCCTGTCCCTTACAGCCCGGTACTTGAGAATGCCATGATTCCAAGCCATGAAAGGATAAAAGAGAGTATTTTTAAAATATTCAAAGGTTAAATTTTGCCAGGGAGCTATATCAGGAGCGAATGTCAGATTATTTTTAGTTTGCAATAGTTTTAATATGCGGCAATTTATTTAGTACTTAAATTATAATTGGTATTTTAATTATTTACTTAAATATATAAAATGTAGTGTTGAAGTAAAAGTCTTTAAATTCACAGAAGTTAACTTGACATAATTTAGAAAGGATAAAATTATGCACGAAGTAATCATGCCAAAGCTTGGTTTGACAATGGAAACAGGGGTAATAGAAAAATGGCATAAAAAAGAAGGCGATAAGGTCCAGTCAGGCGAAGTTTTGTTTGAGGTGATGACAGATAAGGTTTCCCTGGAAGTCGAGGCATATCATACAGGTTACTTGCGGAAGATATTGAAAAATGAAGGAGAGGAAGTTCCTGTAACCCAGGTTATTGCTTATATAGGCGAATTAAATGAGAGCCTTGAAGCAGCCTCTTCTGTAACAGTATCAGGTGGAGCATCTGTTGCTGAAACTGTACTGGAAAAGGAAACCCCGGAAGCAGCAATACCTGCAGCATATGCGGCACAGCAGGAAGCTATAGACACATCAAAAATAAAGATCTCACCGCTGGCAAGAAATATTGCAGAAAGCAAGGGAATTGATATTTCCATGATAACAGGGACAGGGCCAGGCGGCAGGATAGTCAAGGAAGATGTAGAGGAATATATTAAAAAAATGTCGCAGAAGACGGTACCTCAATCAGCAGCAAAGCTGGCAGGAGAGAGAATCAGGATATCGCCGCTTGCAAGAAGTCTGGCTAACGAGATGGGCATAGATTATACCCTGGAGGCAATTAAAGGGACCGGTCCTGAAGGAAGGATCGTCAAGGAAGACATACTGGCATTTGCCCAGGCAAACAAGGTTTCCGCCCCATCAGCAACTGTTCAGGCTGCGCCTTATATTCCGGCTGCTTCGATAGAGCCACTGCCTCCAAAAGCTATTTCATCTACAGTTTTAAAAGGAATAAGGAAAGTAATTGCCGAGAGGATGACCTTTTCCAAGCAGAATATACCCCATATCATATCAACTTCTGTTATAAAGGTAGATTCTTTAATCGCGCTCAGGGATAAAATAAAAGATAAGGTCCAGGATGTTTATGGAGTTAAGATAACTTATACAGACTTTATAATCAAGGCGTGCGCCATCGTGCTTGCAGAACAGCCAAAAATCAATTCCTCTCTTCTTGATGAAAGTCACATTATTTATGAGGATGTTAACATAGGGCTTGGAGTTGCAACAGACGCCGGCCTGGTTGCGCCGACAATATATGGCTGTAACAGGATAAGTATTTTTGATATTGCAAGGAAAAGGATTGAAATTGTCGAGAAAGCAAAAAACCAGAAACTTGCTATGGAAGATATTTCAAATGCAACATTTACCATAAGCAACCTGGGAATGCTTGGAGTCCGCACATTTACTGCAATAATCAATCCTCCCCAGGGAGCAATACTAATGGTAGGGGAAGCATATAAAGCCCCGGTTGTTGAAAATGACAGGATTGAAATAAGACAGTTAATGGAGATATCAGTTGCAGTAGATCACAGGATCATAGATGGTGCAGATGCAGCAGTGTTTCTTAAAAGATTAAAAGAAGTCCTGGAAAGTCCTGAACTTCTTCTTATTTAGATTGGATAATTACTTTGGATTAACTAAACTAAGCCAGGTATCTACTGAATTGCTAAATATATTAAACATGTTAGCAAAGGAGATTTTGATATGCTAAAAAAAATAGAATGCTTTATCCAGCCTTTCAAGCTTGATGAGATAAAGGACGCGCTAATTGATGCAGGCGTTGAGGGCATTACTTTATCAGAAGTGTCGGGTTTTGGAAAACAAAGAGGATATATTGCAGGCGAGATCCCAAACAAAGAGGTCAAATTCCTGCCAAAGGTAAAGCTTGAGATAGTCGTGGATGAAGATATCCTTGATAATGTCACAAAAACAATAGTAAAGCTTGCTCAGACTGGAGAGTTTGGCTCAGGAAAGATATTTATCCTGCCTGTTGAGGATGCAATAAGGATAAGGACCCAGGAATCTGGAATCAATGCAATAGTCTAAAACAAGAGGGGATGGTGTAAACCGATATGGCAGCTGAAAGTATGTGGGAAATGACGCTGGGCCGTCTTGACAATATAACATCGATGCTGAACCTAACAGAAGGCCTGGCCAAGTACTTACGCGAACCTAGAAAGACAATAGAGGTTGCAATTCCTGTCAAGATGGATGACTGCTCTATTGAGATATTCAAGGGATACAGGGTCCAGCACAACACTAACAGGGGACCTGCAAAGGGGGGCATAAGATACCACCAGGATGTAACTCTTGATGAGGTAAAGGCCCTTGCAATGCTGATGACATGGAAATGCGCAGTTGTAGGCATCCCCTTTGGCGGCGCAAAAGGAGGCGTTATTGTTGACCCTTATAGCATAAGCGCCTCTGAACTTGAATCAATAACGAGAAGATTTATATATGAAATCATAGAAGATATCGGACCTGAAAAGGACATTCCTGCGCCCGATGTAGGAACAAATGCCCAGGTCATGGCATGGATAATGGACACATACTCAATGGGCAAGGGCTTTTCAGTTCCCGGAGTTGTCACAGGTAAGCCCATAGCTTTGGGCGGCAGCCAGGGCAGGGAGGACGCTACAAGCCGGGGAGCAGTATATACCCTTCTTTCTACACTCAAAGTCTTAAAAGTTGAAAAGTGCCCCCTTGAAATTGTTGTGCAGGGATTTGGAAATGTCGGTTCAAACTGCGCAAAGATACTCTATGACATAGGGCATACAATAATCGCAGTCTCTGATGTATCCGGCGCAATATATGATGCCAAAGGCATAGATCCTTATAAACTATTGGACTACATGTCAGCCGGGAATACGCTTTCAAGCTATGGCCAGGCTGAGCATATAAGCCCGGAGCACCTTTTTGAGCTCAATTGTGACGTGCTTATACCTGCTGCGCTTGAAAACCAGATAAGCCAAAAAAATGCTGCCAGAATCAAGGCAAAAATAATAGCTGAGGGAGCAAACGGGCCAGTAACGCCTGAAGCAGATAAGATACTTGCTGATAAAGGCGTATTTATAATACCTGATGTATTATGCAATGCTGGAGGAGTTACAGTATCATACTTTGAATGGGTGCAGGGCAACCTCTCATATTTCTGGGCAAAACGTGAGGTGAACTTAAAGCTAAGAGATATTATGGAGAAGGCATTCTATGATGTGTATAACTGCCATATTTCAAAGAATGTCGATATGCGCACCGCTGCTTCACTTATTGCAGTAGGACGTGTAGCAGAAGCTGTAACCCTGCGTGGAATTTATCCATAATAGTAGTATTATAGAAAATTATGAAAGATGAAATAACCAAAATAACGCTTTTTTGCGTAAACTGTAATGATGAGACATCTCATACAGTCTATTATATAGGCAGCTATCTTAGAAGCATTTCCTGTGACAGTTGCACTAAAAAAATAGAGATCGACCGCAGGCACCTAAGGACTGTATTTGCAGAGGATTTTATAGACAGGATCCTTTCCAAGCCGCACAGGATGACGGAGGATATGAAGAAAGCTTTTGCATCACTTGTACCTTTCTTCCCTAAACGTCTTTTCACGGAACCGCTGCATGTATTGCGCGAAATATATGGGGTGCTCAAAAAGGATGAAGAACAGTCAATAGCCCATAAAGCGGATAATAAAGCGTTAAAGGATGAGCCAAAACCGGGATCCAAAACCGGAACTAAGGATAAATCTTAACAATAACTATATCAAAGGTATTTTTAAATTTTTCTATTATAAGTTCTTTGACATCTGAAACAGGGACAGTGCTTTTGAGCAATTTTTCGAGCGATACTGGCAAATGATCTTTTAATCCACAAGCAATGATATTGTCAAAATAGTCAAGATTTACATTTATATTAAAAGAAAAGCCATGAAAAGTTATCCATTTTTTTACACGTATACCTATTGATGCTATCTTGCCTGAGTCAACAAAGACACCGCGGAGCTTTTCAATCCTGGTGCCTTTAATTTTATAATCCTCCAGTACGTCTATGATTATTTGCTCCAGTTTAAACACGAATGAAGTAATGTCTTTATCAAAATATGAGAGGCCAAATACAGGATAGCAAACAATCTGGCCGGGTCCGTGAAAGGTAACGTCGCCGCCGCGATTTGACTGTACCAATTCTATGCCCTGTTTTTTTAACCCGGGTTCATCAACAAGTAGATTGTTCCTGTTTTCATTGTTTCCCAGTGTTATCACCGGGGGATGTTCAAGGAGCAGGATAGCGCCTGCAAAGAATCCCTCCTGGACCATTTTAAAGATTTTTTGCTGGAAATCATAAGCCTGGCTGTATCCAATAAGGCCAAGGTCAAAATAAGGTATTTTTTTTATTTTATCCATACTGATAATTTATCATATATGATTTAAAATTTTTAGTTACGAAGGAGTTGATTTTTATGGAAATAAAAAATGCGGATCTTGCAATACTTGGCGGAGGCCCAGGCGGGTATGTAGCTGCAATAAGAGCATCCAAGCTTGGAGTTAAAACCATTGTAATTGAAAAAGAATTTCTTGGCGGGACATGCCTGAACTGGGGCTGTATACCTACTAAAGCACTTTACCATACTGCTGAAAAAATCGAAGATATACAAAAGTCTGAAGTATTCGGGATAAATGTCCAGGGATACAGTCTTGATTTTACAAAGGCCATGGATAGAAAGAATAAAGTTGTCTCTGCGCAGAGGCAGGGCCTTGCTTTTCATTTCAAGAAGAACAATATCGAGCTGGTAAAAGGAACCGGGAAGCTCCTTTCTGCAAATAAGATAGAAGTCAGCCTTGAAAATGGCAACCGGGCTGAAGTAAATGCAAAAAACATCATTATTGCAACCGGCTCATTTGCAGGCAGCGTCCCTCCATTTATCCTTGATGGCGATGGAATAATTGATAATGTAGGTATCCTTTCACTTAATGAAATACCTGGTTCTCTTCTTGTGGTGGGGGGCGGTGTGGTAGGTTGCGAATTCGCAAATATTTTTGCTTCTTTTGGCAGCAAGGTCACAATAATTGAAATACTGCCAAGGATATTGTCTACAGAAGATGTCGATGTCTCAAAAGTGATTTCAAAAGCTTTTGCAAAGAAGGGCATAAGGGTGCTTACAGACACAACAGCAGAAGAAGTTAAAAAAACAGGCAAAGGATTTATATGCAGGCTTAAAGGCGGAGAGGAAATAGCTGCAGATAAAATACTCGTTTCTGTGGGCAGAAAACCTGTATCGCTGGGAATCGGCCTTGAAAATGCAGGAGTAAAAACCGATGAAAGAGGTTTTATTAAGGTGGATTCGCATCTAACAACAAATATCGGCAGCATATATGCAGTAGGGGACGTTATTGGCAGCTTGCAGCTTGCCCATGTTGCCGCGGAGGAAGGTAAAATAGCGGCAGAAAACATTTCCGGGAAAAACCGTGAGATGGATTACAGGGTGATACCCTGGGCGGTATTTACTTCCCCGGAAATAGGGACTGTGGGCTTAAACGAGGAACAGGCAAGGGCAAATGGCTATAATGTGTGTTTCGGTCTCTTCCCGTTTGCCAACAGCGGTAAGGCATATATTACAGGTGAAACTGAAGGCTTCATAAAGATAATAACTGATGAGGATTCGGGTGAGATCCTGGGGGCACAGGCTGTGGGTCCCAGGTGCTCAGACCTGATCCACGAAGTTGCCGTGGCAATGAAAGGGGAAATGGTCATAGATAACCTGGCGGAGACTGTACATTCACACCCGACTCTTTCAGAAGCTGTTATGGAAGCTGCAGAAGATTGCTTCGGCCTGGCAACGCATTTCAGTAAATAGTAACCGGGACTACAAAACCGGCATTACGATAACCGTACTAAGGGAATCAGTATTAAGGATGATAAAACTTGTTGTAACTGATGTCGACGGCACCCTTCTTGATAGCGACTCAGAACTGACTGAACTGAACAGGCGGGCTCTTCTGGATTGTAAGAAAAAGGGTATCGGAGTCATTCTTGCAACCGGCAAGTCCCCTCATGCTGTTATACCGCTTGTGAACATGCTTGGGCTGGCATTGCCACAGATAACCCTGAATGGCGCAGTTGTAATTGACAGGAATCAAAATGTCATTCATTCAACTGTCATTGACAGTTCAAGCTACTATGAATTACTGCAAGTCATCAAATCCAGAGGATACAAGCCGCTTATTGCTTTAAATAATGGCAGGATATTATATGACAGCTATGACCCCGTTTATTCTATATTTGATAAGATAAATGAGCCTATATTTAAAGCAGACGCGCTTGAGAAAGATGAATTTGCAGAAAAATGTGTTTCGGTCAGTGTAGCGATCAGGGAAACAGACCCCCTTGACAGTTTTTTGCGAAAAAATTTTTCATCAACGCTCCAGCTCGTCAGGTCAGGAGAATATTTCTTCGATATCCTGAATCTTAAGGCTTCAAAAGGTGAAGCATTGAAATATATAATAAGTAAAACGCATATTAAAAGTAAAGAGGTCGCAGTATTTGGCGACAGTCCTAATGACCTCAGCATGTTTGAGTATGCCGGTTTAAGGATAGCAGTCAGGAATTCATATCCGGAGATATTAAAAAACGCTGATTACATAACAGATGAAAATTATAATTCGGGACTTGGGAAAGCAATTTACAAGTATATATTGAAATAATTTATAACACGCTATGCCGGTAAGCAGATTCAGGGTGAAGGATAAAATAAATCATTTTATATTACTATTCTTAAACTGGGGAATAATTTTTTACATTTTCGGTTTTCATATTTTTAGATTTTCAGAAATCGGGTAAACTTATGGTATTAAAAATTTTCAAAGTAATAAAATTTAATTATTTTTATTGTTAATCCTGCTGGCGAAAGGAACATGGTAGTTGTGGAAAATATATGGAAATTCATGGTGCCTGAACTATTGATTTTTGGGAATAATTCTATAGAAGGGATAACGGACATTTTAACTGCTTCTTCTGCCTCAAAATTCCTGGTAGTAACAGGAATGATAGTGAGGTCTAAAGGGCTTGTTGACCCGGTATTGAAAGCTATAAACAAATGCGGAAAACAGTATGAGATTTTTGACAGTATTGAGGGAGAAACGGTAACGGCGCATATTGAGGATGGCTTGCGGGCATTCAGGGAAAATGAGTGTGATGAGATTATTGCCATAGGCGGGGGCAGTCCGCTGGATGCGGCAAAACTCATTTCTGTAATGACAACAAACCCGGGAAAGATTATTGATTACAGGGGTATTGATAAAATCCCAGCAAAAGGCGCAAGGGTGATTGCAATCCCCACAACTGCAGGAACAGGCAGTGAAGTAACAAGGTATGCAGCTGTAATAGATACACTGACATCTGAAAAGATACTACTTACATCACCATACCTGATAGCCGATACCGCTGTCGTAGACCCCGCGCTTACAGTTTCCTGCCCGAGGCAATTGACTGCAGCTACCGGTATAGATGCGCTGACACATGCAATTGAAGCATATGTGTCACGGAAAGCCAATCCTGCAAGCGATATGTTTGCTATCAATGCCATAAACATGATAAGCAGGAACATAAGGGCAGCATGGTCAGACGGAAAAGATATAGATGCAAGAGAAAAAGTGATGCTTGGCTCGATGTGTGCCGGGATAGCTTTTTCAAACGCATCGGTTGCTCTTGTGCATGGCATGTCCAGGCCAATAGGCGCTAACTTTAGTATCTCACATGGTGTTTCAAATGCAGCCCTGCTTGTAACCGTTATGGAATTCAGCAATACGGGAAACCAAAAAAGATATGCTGAGATTGCTGCGGCAATGGGAGGGGATATTGCCGGAATGCCATTTGACCAGGCTGCTAAATATTCAGTTGATGAGGCCAGGCAACTTATCAAAGATCTTGAAATACCGACACTTGGCGAGCTTGGCATCAACCGGAACAAGCTTGTGGAATATGCTCCCAGGATGGCAGAAGCAGCGATTGTTTCAGGTTCTCCAGGCAATAACCCCGTTATTGCCACCAAAGAAGAGATCACCGGGCTCTACCTGAAAGCATTTGATGGTATTTAAAAAGCAGTAGATATTAAAATAAAACTCTATATTTGATATTAGAAGCAATAAAAACAGTAAAAAATATAAAAAAAGAAAGGGTATGCAAATGGCTGCAAAAAAACTTACAATCAGCGATTTTTATGAAATGAAAAAAGAGGGCAGGAAGATTACCTGGATTACGGCTTATGATTTTCCAATTGCAAGTTTTGCGCAAACTGCCGGTATTGACATGATACTTGTAGGTGATTCACTGGGAATGGTAGTATACGGTTATAGCGGTACTGTTTCTGTGACTATGGATGAGTGCATTATTCATAGCAAGGCAGTCAGGCGGGGGGCTCCTGATGTATTTGTTGTAGGGGATATGCCTTTTGGCAGCTACCATTCAAGCGATTCTGATGCTGTTGTCAACGCAGTAAGGTTTGTAAAAGAAGCAAATGTTGATGCAATAAAGCTTGAAGGCGGAGAAAGAGTAGCATCCAAAATCAGGGCAATAACTGATGCCGGGATTGTAGTTATAGGCCATGTAGGCCTTACTCCCCAATCTTCAGCCGCTCTTGGCGGATTCAAGGCCCAGGGAAGGACTGCTGAATCTGCAGAAGCAATAATTGCTGATTCTATTGCTGTGGAAAAGGCAGGGGCCAGGCTTCTTCTTGTCGAAGCCATCCCCCCGGAGCTTGCAGGCGCATTAACAAAGATTGTAAAAATACCTGTGCTTGGTATCGGGGCCGGTGCAGACATAGACGGCCAGGTAATGATCTGCGGCGATATCCTGGGATATTTCCAGGCGTTTACGCCAAAATTTGTAAAAAAATATGCCAATGTTGCAGATATTATTATTAGCGCAATCAAGGAATATATTGCTGATGTACAGGCTGTAAGGTTCCCGGCTTCCGAGCATACCTATTCTATCCTGCCTGAAGAAATGGAAAAATTTAAAGAAATGATAAAAAAATATGAATGACACTTTAAAAAACAACCAGGTAAAAGCCTTAAAAATATGTGCAGAGAATTTTTTAAAAAAACACAGCATGCACTACAGTGAAATAGATATGGAAAAGCAAGTGGACCTTTTTATATCTGAAATGAATGCCGGACTTGCTGGAGAAGAAAGTTCCCTTAAAATGTACCCGACTTTTATAGGCTTTAAAAAAGGTTTGCAACCGGACGAACCGGTCCTTGCCCTGGATGCGGGTGGGACAAACCTGCGTTCCGCGATAGTATCTTTTGATGAAAACGGCAGGCATAAGCTATCACGGTTTAGCAGGACCAGGATGCCGGGGATTGAATCGGAAGCTACTATTGAGCAATTCTTCAGCGCTATTGCAGATAATCTGGAGGATAAAATCAGGGACTGCAGCAAGATTGGTTTTGTTTTTTCCTATCCAATCGAAATTTTTCCAAACAGGGATGGAAAACTGATAAGATTTACAAAAGAAATAAAAGCAAGACAGGTCGAGGGACAGTTCATAGGCAAAAAGCTCCTGGAAGAACTAAGCCAGAGAGGCCATAGGAATGTAAAAGACATAGTGCTTTTAAATGATACGGCTGCATCACTTCTTGCCGGAATTACAGCTTTTAAACAAAGGCAGTATTCCAGCTATATAGGCTTTGTCCTTGGAACAGGAATGAATGCCTGCTATATTGAAAGTAATTCGAATATAAAAAAATTTCCGGAAGGGCAGCTGGATCCCCAAAACTTTCAGCTCGTAAATATAGAAGCCGGACAATATTTGAAGGGACCGCTTGGTTTAATAGATAAAGAATTTGACAGTAAGACATTAAATCCCAGTCTATCCACTTACGAAAAGATGTTTTCCGGCGCTTATCTTGGAGCGCTGACAACTGAGGTTATCCGGTTTGCAGTAATGGATGGACTATTTTCAGGCGGATTTGCTGAAGTTTTTAATGAATTTGAAGGATTTAAATCAAAAGATGTTGATGACTATCTTTATTTTCCGCCCCAGGATGAAAGACTGGTTATACTGCTTAAAAAAATGGACAGCAGGGACAAGATACTTTTGCACTATTTATTCGATTCGATGATTGAAAGGGCTGCAATACTAGCCTCTATTGTGCTCGCAGCTGCAATAATAAAAGCGGATGCCGGCCATGATCCCTGCAGTCCCGTATGCATAGTTGCAGAAGGAAGCAGTTTTTATAAGATGAAGAACTTCCATTCGCGGTTGGATTTTTATATGAAACAAATATTATCTGTAAAAGGGATTTATAATTTTGAAATAAACAAAGTAGATGATGCTATAATGATCGGCGCTGCTGTTGCAGGCATAAGCCCATGCTGCTGATTTAACCTCTTTGGCAGAAAACAAGCGCTTTTTCAAGTAAAAAAAAGAATTTTTTAATGAAAATTTATTTAGGAGTATTTTGGAAGTAAAATATAAAAAATTTTGATTTAATCAATCAATATGGTAAAATAGATTTCCTGAAATATAATTTTTTATATATAAATTACTCATATTTATCATCAAGTAAGCAAAAATTCTTTTTATGCCGGATAACAATTCAATTATATTAAATAAGAATATAATTCTTATTTTCTCCAAACCTATCACCAAAGAGGACTTTATAAATAAGATCAGGGAATCAGCAATCAATATGGTTGCTTACCTGAAGTCAAACGGTTGCAGCCAACTGGGCCATATAAAGTTCATTTTTACTACTAACGGCGAAGACTATCTTCAGCTCAGCGTGCTTGATATGGACCAGAACCCAAAAATCGATGGCATCCTGAAAAAAACGTTCGAGAAGATAAAACTCACATTAAACGTCATTGCTTTTGGGGTAAAGAAAGAAGATGTTAACAATAAAGTTACAGAAGAATTGACTAATCTGGAAAATTATTTTCGTTCAACCTGACTATCCCAAAATCAGGGTTGCAATACTGAAGAAGTATATATTTTGAAATAGCGCTGTAGTCAATTTTTAAAATATCTTCAGGATCCAGGTAAAAACCATCATATATTATTCCAAAATGCAGGTGCGGCAAAAGGCTTGAAGGGTCATCTTCTGCCCCGATTGCAGCAATTACATCGCCCTGTTTAACCTTATTTCCAATATTTATAAAAATTTCTGAAAGATTTAAATATGTAGTCCTTATCTTTTGGTTGTGTTTTAATACTATTGTCCTGCCGCCGATTGGTGAAAACCCTGTATAAATCACTGTACCGTTTCCTGAAGCTTTGACTTTATCCCTGTTATTGCCAAGGATATCAATACCTGTATGCTGCCGCGTGACCTGCTTTGCTTCATCAAGATATTCCTGCCTGAAACCGGTTATTACTGCACCTTCAACAGGCTTAATAAAAGGTACACTGGATGCGCAATATATATCCTGTGGATTTAATGATAAAAAATAAACAATAGAGCCTGAAATAATAAGTAGCATAAATAAGTTGAAAAGTATGTTGCGCAGGGTAATATATATATTGTTTCCACTTGAATAATCCAAGAATTTCTCGCCTTATTATTTTATTTTTTTTGCTGCACCAGTTCTGCTGCAGCCGTTTATAGGTTGCTGCGTTGCTGGTGAAGATTTTACAGTTTCTTTCCAAGATTATACACAATTTATGTATTTATGCAAATGCATATGTAAAAATATTTAAATTATTGTTTGTCAGAACAGACAGGATGTATCTATGCATGCAATGGTATATATAGGCAATATTGGCAGCAGCATCAATCTAGATAATAACTGCGGCCATCATGTGCAATTGCATGTTTTAAATATTTAGCTTATAGTCTTTAGTTCAAAAGGTATCCCAAGGCGCCTGCCGTTTGAAATAAGTTCATCAACTACTGGCTTTAAAACGGGGACACCATGTTCCCGGTTAAATTTAACATTTTCGAACTCCTTTTCCCCGGCGACAAATATTCGGTCTTTTCCTGCAGCTTTTGGAGATTCCTTGAGAAGCCCTATCATATCATCAAGCTGTTTTTTGAAATCGATTATAGGCCTGAATGCATTTATATTTACTGCCATAAAGAAATGGCTGACATCGCATACTTTGGGTTCGTGCGGAAAACCTACTCCTGTAAAATACGAAGCTCCTGATAAGGCGGAACAAAGGATCTCAACAAGGAACGCCAGGCCATAGCCCTTGTAACCTCTCATGATATCTATACCCCCCAGCGGCATCAATGCGCCGGGACCGCCGCTCTGGACTTTTTTTGGGTCCTCGGTTACGTTACCGTCATCATCTATGCCCCAGCCGTGCGGAAGTTTTTCACCCTTTTCCTCATAGACTTTTATCCTGCCAATTGGAACAACACTTGTTGCCATATCAAGTACAAAAGGATACTCATTATATGACGGCGCAGCTACGCTTATAGGGTTTGTCCCCAGTACCGCAGTCCTGCCATATGTGGGGGCTACAAGAGGCTGCGAATTGGTCAGGCTCACACCTATCATATCATGCTCCAAAGCCATCATTGCGTAATATGCTGCAATACCGTAATGATTAGAATTTTTTACCACTGCAATTGCCATATTTGATTTTTCCGCCTTTTGGATGCATTTTTTCATAGCATCATAGGAGACGACATGGCCCAGGCCATTTCCGCCATCATAAAGCGCTGTAGTTTCCGTTTCTGTTATTATCTTGAAAGGAGTCAGGGGATCCATATATTTCTTCTCTAAACGGTTGCCATAGTAGCTGTAAATCCTTATAATCCCATGAGAATCAACCCCGCGCAGGTCGGCTTCGATAAGTACGTCTGCAACTATCTTTGCATGGTCTTTAGGAACTCCGAGCTTTTCCATATAGCTTTCTGCATACTTTTGAAGGTCTTCTCTTTTAAATCTTAATAACTTTTCCATCTAATCCTCCTGTGTTTTATTTCATGTTTTATTTCTTACCTGTTTAATTATTTTAAACTATTATCAAAAAAAAATTAAATCAAAAAACATTTTTAAAATTGGGAAAAATTAATTATAATAAAAACTTATCCTTAAGCAGGCAGTAAATTTTTTTCAAGCATTTCATAAAAAAATGCCGATAGAGCATTTTTTATTTAGGTATCATAAATTTTATAAATATTATTTTCGTTATAATATTTAGAAGGGAAACAGAGATGAAAAAAACCACTCTTGCAGTACTTATCAGTTTGCTAGTAATAATACTTCTTTTAAGCTCTGCGCTGGTCCTTGCGCCTGGAAGTGTCAACGATTTTATAAAACAGAAAGCAGGACTGGGAAGCAGCAGGCCCATAGCAATAATGGTTGAAAACAGTTTTGCAGCAAGACCACAATCAGGCCTGTATCTTGCTGATGTGGTTTTTGAGGTTGTCGATGAATACGGGATAACCCGTTTTGTATCTGTCTATGCAACAAAAGATGCGGGTATAGTAGGGCCCTTCAGGAGCTCAAGGCCTTATTATGCAGAGATTGCAAAATCATTTGATGCGATTTATGCATTTTTTGGGACCTATCCCCATAATTACCAGTATATCGAGAGTCTTGGCATGTATACTATGAGCGCTATGACCGATAATTCGGGCATGAGCCAGATTGTGGGGCTTTGTCCTTACTGGAGGGACTATACAAGAAGCAGCATTCAGGAACATACTGCATTTACTTCAACAGTAAAGATAAAAGAAAAATCTGCTGCTTTAGGCTATCCTCTGGAAGGGAACGGGATACCCTTCTCATACAAAGGCGATGCAGGTGAAGAAAGCAGGGGAAATACAGGAAATGTATATATTGATTTTGGTACGCCTGCTTACTCTCCAAAAGGTTTTGATGTGAATTTCAGATACGACAGGGCTTCAAACAGCTATCTCAGGTACATGGGCGGCAAGGCACATGTAGACTATGAAACCGGCCAGGTAATCGCTGTTAAGAATGTGGTAGCATTGATTACTGATATAGCTGGGCCAATAGACCAGTACAAGCATATGTCTGTCAGAACGACAGGTTCAGGCCAGGCATTTTACTTTATTGACGGAAACGCAGTCGAAGGGCGCTGGGAAAGACCGGGAATTGCAGATCCATTCAGGTTTTTTGATGGAGGCGGCAATGAGATAAGCTTGAATGCAGGAACTACCTGGGTTTCAATGGTAATGCCAGGAAAGGTAGGCTGGCAATAAGAGTCATCTGGTAAAATAAAAATATTTATATTCTTAATCTTTTTAATACCTATTCTGGATTTTTGCTATTGCCTCGAAAATCCCCCTGTCTTCAAAACTTTCATAAATATTGCAATAAATATTGTATAATTCATTATAGATTTTTGCATTTTCAGTATCGGGTATATATCTTTTATCGATTTTAACCATTTTGTTTACGCCTTCCCTGATATCCTTAAATATACCTACGCCAACTCCACCCATAATTGCAGCTCCAATGACTGCAGCGTCTGTGACTTTTAAGGTATTGACTTCCATATCATAAACATCAGACTGAAGCTGATTCCAGAGTGGTGAATTTGTCGCGCCTCCCATAATACTGATGTGCTCTATATTGATTCCTGCATTAATCATTGATGTTAGTATATCCTTCATTTCAAGAGTTATGCCTTCAAGAAAAGCCCGCGCAATAGACCATCTGTCATGTCCAAACGCCAGCCCTGCTAAGATACCCCTTGCATTTATATTCCAGCGTGGCGCAGTTGAGCTGGCAAGATAAGGCAGGAATACTAAACCATTTGAGCCAGCGGGGACTTTGGCTATATGGTCGTCTAAAATCTTGTAGACATTCTTTTTGTTTTTTAAAGCCTGCTCTTTTTCGTATGTTGCTATTTGATCCCTGAACCATCGGAATACACCCGCAGCTCCTGCCTGATGGCCCTCAATTTGCCATTTTCCATAAATTGAATGATTAACTACCATATTTTTTCCAGCCGGGTCCCTGAAAGATTTTTCAAGAAAAGCATTTGCATTACCTGCTGTGCCCATTGAAACAGAGGCGTAACCTTCATAGATTACACCAGCACCTGTTGCCGCGCTATTCTGGTCGCCAGCTCCTACACATACAGGCATACCTTCGGCAAAACCTGATTTTTCAGCTGCATATTTGCTGATAGCTCCGACTTTCGTTCCAGGTGGTGTGGGGACAGGTAATATTTTTTTATCTATATCAAATGAATTTAATATTTTATCACTCCATTCAAAATTTGCAGTATCCCACATTCCCCAAAATCCTGCATCCGGTACATCATTGATAAAATCGTCTACACCAAATGACATTAAAGTAAAATCTTGGAGTTGTAATAATTTATAAACCTTATCCCAGACATGAGGCTCATTTTTCCTGACCCATAAAAGTTCTGGCAGTACCCACGTAGTGTTTATTGGAAACCCTGTTATATCATAAAATTCTTTTGACGGGATTCTATCAGTAATATCTCTTACTTCTTCAACGCATCTGCTATCCTGCCAGGATATCATTGGCCGAAGTAGTTTTCTGTTTTTGTCAATTAAAATTGTACAGCTTCTCTGTGTGGAAAATCCTAATGAGGCTATTTCTTTAGGATCTATACCTGATTGTTTAATAGCTTCTTTTGCTGCTGACATTGCCTCATTTACAAGCTGGTTCGGGTCCTGTTCGATCCAATTAGGTTTGGGATAAGAGCACTCATATTCATGATAACTGCTTCCAGCTATATTGCCCTCAAGATCAAAGATAGCTGCTTTTGAACCAGTAGTTCCAATGTCTATTCCTGCCAGATATTTATTTTTCATTATAAAAATACCTTTGTAAAAACTTTTCTTATTTATATACTGCAATATATTTAAATCATTCTGCTATAAGAGAATGTTTTTAAGCGTAAACATCAGTATAAAGATCTTTCTTTTCCGGTATCGGGCTTTCTTTTGCAAAAGCAATAGCGCTATTTATAGTGTTGACTACTTGCTCTTCCAGTCCTTTAATCTCTTTTTTTTCTGCAATATTGGTTTCAATCAAGTAGTTAGCAAACCTGGGGATTGGATCAAGTTCAAGCCAGGACTGACATTCTGAGGGATTTCTATAATTATCCGGATCACCTTCCCAGTGTCCACGATGCCTCCACGTTTTTGCTTCGATTAAAGTGGGCCCACCGCCACTTCTTGCAAGGTCTACAGCAGACTTTGCAGCATTATATACTTCGATTATATTGTTGCCATCTAATTTAATTCCTGGTATGCCATAGGAAGAGGAACGTATTGATATATCAGTAATATTCATTGTTTCTCTTGTGCATCCTGAAATCCCGTAAAGATTATTTTCACAAACATAAATGATAGGAAGCTTATATATTGAAGCCATGTTTATCGATTCGTGAAAAGTCCCCCTGTTTGCTGCACCATCACCAAAGAAACATACGCAAACCTGGCCTTTATCCTCCATTCTTGCAGCCATACCGACTCCTACTGCAATTGACAGTCCTGCGCCAACAACACCGTTTGAACCCATTATGCCAAGAGATAAATCACATATATGCATGGAGCCGCCTTTAGCTTTGCAGTACCCTGTTTTTTTTGCAAACAATTCTGCCATCATTAATTTTACATCCCCGCCTTTGGCAATTAAATGTCCATGGCCCCGATGGGTGCTGGTTATATAGTCATCTTTCTTTAATGCCTGGCAGACGCCTGTTGCCACTGCTTCCTGGCCAATATACAGATGTACAAATCCAGGTACATTCCCCATTGCATAGTTTTTTGCAGTGCTTTCTTCAAATTTTCGGATTGTATACATTCTTTCATACATTTTTAAAAGATCTTTTTTTGACAGGACATTTATAGCCATTGATTATACCTCCCCCGTATAATAAGATAATAAAGATAATTTTTTAATTGCATTGATAAACTTAAGCATTTAAGAATAAGTCTCTTTTTAAATTTTTCACTTTGTTGGGTTTTTACTCTACAATTTCTCCAATAATTTCTCCAACAGGGACAATATTGCCTTCTTCAATCAATATCTGTAAAACACCATCAATGGGCGATTCAATAGTAGTTGTAATTTTATCAGTCATTATCTCTACAATTCCTTCACCTTTTTTTACTGTATCCCCATCTTTTTTTAACCACTTTTCGATTGTGCCTTCTGTCATTGTCTGACCCATTTTAGGTAAAAAAACATCTTCCTTCATAAGAAATCATCCTTTGATTCTTCTAAATATTTATTAATTCTACAGCTGCTTCAGCAATTTTTTCAGAACTGGGCATAAATTCGTTTTCCAGAAGCGGACTTAGAGGTATTGTAGTATTTGGAGCAGTAACTCTTATAATCGGGGCTTTAAGATAACTAAATACCTGTTCACATAAAATTGCAGAAATCTCCGCAGCGAATCCGTTTGTCCTGTAAGCTTCCTGCACTATTATTACTTTGCCTGTTCTTTTAACAGAGTCAAGAATAGCTTCTTCATCGAGTGGGACAAGAGTCCTAATGTCTATTACTTCTGCTGATATGCTTTTTTTATTTAGCAGTTCAGCAGCTTCAAGTGCCCTTATTGCCATGGCTGACCAAGCTATTATTGTTATATCTTTGCCTTCTCTTGTAGTATTTGCTTTTCCTAAAGGCACTTTATATCTTCCTTCCGGACAATTGCCTTTCAAACTGTAGAGCATTTTATGTTCCAGAAATATTACTGGATTATCATCTATGATTGAGCTGGTCATTAATCCTTTTGCATCATAAGCATTGGATGGCATTACAACCTTAAGTCCCGGTATATGTGTAACCCAGGCTTCCAGGCTTTGACTATGGTGCCCTGCCCCCTGTACCCCTGCACCACAGGCAGATCTTAAGACCATTGGGACTTTAGCTTTTCCTCCAAACATATATCTCATCTTTGCTGCCTGATTAGCGATTTCATCCATCGCAATTCCAAAGAAATCATTGTACATTATTTCTATTATGGGTCTATAACCTGCTGCTGCAGCGCCTACACCCATACCAGCAATTGCGGTTTCAGAGATAGGGGTATTCAGGACCCTATTACAACCGAACTCAGATAGCATGCCTTTCGTAACACCGAATGCTCCACCCAAAACCCCAATATCTTCTCCAGCTATAAAAACTTTTGGATTACTTCTCATCTCAATAGACATTGCTTCCCTGATTGCTTCTGCAATCGTTAATTTTCTTTGATCAGCCATTGATCCTCCTGGTTTAATACTTTTTTTAGTAAAAGAGAATTTCTTGTATTATAAACTGCATAAAAACCCTGTATAATTTTGTAAGTCATAATTGATAATAGTGTCATTAAGCTTCTGGATTAATATTTATTTATATTATGTAATTCAAACACTATAGTCAATATATTATGCATGAGATTTTGGACAGGAGATAGGATGATTTTTAAACAAATAGATTCCGGGGGAGACAGGAATTATGCTTACCTTGTTGCATGTGAAAAAACAAAGAAAGGAGCCCTGGTCGATCCCTCCCCTGATGCCAGGGCGGTCATGTCAGCAGTAAATATTGAGGGGATAGAAATAGAATATGTAATAAACACCCACTCGCATTTTGACCACTCCCAGGGAAATGAATTTTTCCGCAAATCTGCAGGAAATAAAGGTATCACCTTTATTAATTGCAGCAGTAACACAAAAGTAGAAGATGGCCAGACTTTAAAATTCGGGGAGGTTTTACTTGAATTCATCCATACGCCGGGCCATACTGAAGATTCGATATGCATAAAAGTGGAGGATAAGCTGCTCACAGGAGATACGCTTTTTGTAGGCAAAGTCGGGGGGACTTACAGCCGGGAAGAGGCAAGAAAGGAATTTGAAAGCTTAAAAAAAATAATGAGACTTGCGCCTGATACCGAAATCTGGCCTGGACATAATTATGGCGTAAAAACAGGCTCAACAATAAGATATGAGCTTAAAAACAATCCATTTATCCTAAGGCTGGATAACTTTAAGGAGTTTTTTTGGCTGAAACAAAACTGGTCTGCGTATAAATTGGAACATGGGATAAAATAATTTTAATAAATGAGTTTTTTATAAGCAGAAAACTCTAAAATTAATATCCTGATGCAGCATGGCATGTCAATTTATCTTCAGTAGTTTTGAGCCAGGAGACTTTCCGCTCTTTAATTCAATCAGCGCTTTATTTGCAGCTTCGAGGCCGAATGCCTTTATCCGGGGTTTTATATTTGC
>CAYGYY010000020.1:0-30896 GCA_964354265.1 uncultured Actinomycetota bacterium | reverse complement strand
CGAAAGATCCTGGCAACCTGCTTACACCCTGCCAGTTCCGTGACCACCACCAGCAGTTTATGAAGTGGCTTGATGAATATGACCCTGAGGATGAAGACCTTCCGGCTATGGAAATCAGGAAGGATGCCGAATACAAACAAAAAATGGTTGAATACAGCATGGAGCTCCATGAATTATTTGACCCTGTCTGGCAGAGTGAATACATGAAAGGCCCTGATGATTCTTAATCTGGACCATTAATTATCCAGGTTTAGAACTTAACCGGTCCAATAGTTAAAAATCCCTCATTTTCTGCCTGAACGCATCCACGGTATAAGCATAGATACTTTTTTCCGGTAAGTAATATAGCCAGGTTTTGATGCAGCTATATGATTTTCCATCATTGGTATACTGATAAAAAGAAACAAAAGAGTCATGGAGACTGGCCCGATTAGAGTAATCCATAGCTGTGGAATAAAACCCATCTGGATGATCCATATTCCCCACCAGAAAAGAACCTCTCCAAAATAATTGGGATGGCGTGAGTAGCGCCAGAGTCCACTGTCAATATACTTGCTTTTATCATGGGCATCTCTTTTGAAATTATCCATTTGTCTGTCCGCAATAGCCTGGATAGCTACTGCTGCAATACAAATTACAAAACCTGCAATTGCAGCCGGCAAATTTGCCATGTCTTGGGGTTGCCAGTCTTTTAGAAGCTGCAATGGAGCATTCAAGCTCAAATCCCGGGTTATTGCGCAATATGCCGGTATTAAAGACAGGTAAACAAAAATCGTTGGCATTACATTTATACCGACAAGATTTGTAATAAACCACATCTTCGGTGATTTTTCCCTCAGCATAGTGTATCGCCAGTCCTGTTGGCCTAAACCTTTCCACCTTAGGGCCCAGTTTACAGTAAGCCTTAAACCCCAGACAAATACTGCAATAATAAAAAGCAGGTCTACAAGCAAAAACTGCTCTTTTGCTGATGCAATCCAGGCTGGAATGAAAACCAGAGGAGCAACACTCCAGTAAGGGTCATATACGCTGGAATTTTTTAAAACAATACCAGCGAGCCAAACTATGACTGTGGCTGCAATATCAGCAAGAAAGAAAGCTATCAGGGGATTCAGGCTGCCGGACAAACCGAAAATAAAAAATCCGCCAAAAAAGGCGGCAACATAAATTATAATTACTATAAAAAAAGAAAAAGCCCTTGATTTAAAAATTAAATTTTTCATTATAATGCAATCCTGATGTCCTTCAAAATTTTAATCCCGGTCACTAATGCAGCGATGTTTCATTATTATATTTATACCATAAACTGAATTATTTCCGACTTATTTTTTAATCATTTTATATTAAATGCTTTTTCTTTTTACGCTTTTTCCTTTAACCGTACCCATTCATCTTTTAAAGTAACGGTCCTGTTAAAAACCGGTTTTCCATATGCTGTATCAGTATCTGCGCAGAAATACCCGAGCCTTTCAAACTGGAAGATATCGCCCGGTCTTGAAGCAGCAAGTGAAGGCTCAAGTGCGCAATTTTTAACGACTTTCAGGGAATTTGCATTCAGGTTATCCTTAAAATTACCCTCCTGCTCAGTTTTGAGGGGGTTTTCAACTGCAAATAATTTTTCATAGAGCCTGGCTTCAGCATTTATGCGGTGTTTTGCCGAAACCCAGTGGATTGTTGACTTAACCTTCCTGCCGTCAGGAGAATCTCCTCCTTTTGTTGCAGGGTCATAAGTGCAGTGAAGCTCTGATATATGGCCGTTTTTATCTTTAATGGCATTCTGGCACTTTATAAAATAGGCATATCTCAGGCGCACTTCCCTTCCTGGTCCCAGGCGGTAAAATTTAGCGGAAGGTTCTTCCATGAAATCATCCTGCTCAATATATATTATCTTTGAAAACGGGATTTTCCTTGTACCTGCAGAAAGGTCTTCAGGATTATTTACAGCATCAAGCTCTTCGTCGAGCCCATCCGGATAATTATCTATTATGACTTTTAAAGGGTTTAACACCCCCATTACCCTTGGCGCCTTTTTGTTTAAATCCTCCCTGATAAAATGCTCAAGGAATGCCATATCCACGGTGCTTTCAGCCTTGGCTATGCCAATAGCCTGACAGAAATTGCGTATGGCTTCAGGGGTATATCCTCTTCGCCTCATTCCTGAGATTGTGGGCAACCTTGGGTCATCCCACCCTGAAACATATTTTTTTTCCACCAGTTCAAGGAGCATCCTCTTACTCATTACAGTATAGGTAAGATTTAGCCTTGCAAACTCTATTTGCCTGGGATGATGTATTCCGAGCTGTTCAATAAACCAGTCATAAAGCGGCCTGTGGTCTTCAAACTCAAGCGTGCAGATAGAATGCGTGATCCTTTCAATTGAATCTGACTGGCCGTGCGCCCAGTCGTATGTAGGGTAAATGCTCCACCTATCCTGTGTGCGGTGATGGCTTGCATGAAGTATGCGGTACATGACAGGGTCGCGCATATTGAGGTTCGGTGAAGACATGTCTATTTTTGCGCGCAAAACCCTTGAGCCGTCAGGAAAACTTCCATTACGCATTTCTTCAAAAAGCTTGAGGTTTTCATCAGCTGTCCGGCACCTGTATGGACTATTTCTGCCCGGTGCTGTAAGTGTACCCCTGTGCTGCCTTATCTGTTCAGCGCTCAGGTCGCATACATATGCTTTGCCCTTTTTTATGAGCGCAACTGCAAACTCATACAGCTTTTCAAAATAGTCTGACGCATAATATTCCCTTTCCTGCCAGTCAAATCCAAGCCATCTTATATCTTTCTTTATGGACTCCACATACTCAAACTCTTCTTTGACTGGATTTGTGTCGTCAAACCTCAGGTTACAGAGCCCTCCATATCCATGAGCCAGCCCAAAATTGAGGCATATTGCTTTTGCATGCCCTATATGAAGATATCCGTTTGGCTCCGGAGGGAACCTTGTATGCACTTTTGTGTTGTTCCTGCCCTGTTCAATATCCAGGTTTATGATATCCCTTATGAAGTCTGATTTTTCCACTGCCATACCGCCCATTTATTGCCTCTTCTTTAAAAAATAGCTTTATTTTTTGAAAAACTTTTCCAGAAATGAAATATCCAGGAAAGCCTATGTAAATGTTAAACATATATTTTAAAAAAACGGGTACTTATTGTCAAAATACTGTATTATTTATGTAGAAAAATTAGATTCAAATAATTTTTAAAACAGCTAAAAATAAAATGCAATTAAAATGGACCCCTATGTTTTAAAAGCATTGCTCCTGACATCATTAGCAGGATTATCTACAACTGTAGGTAGCCTGCTGGGGCTTTTTTTTAAAAAGGAAAACCCTAAATTAATGAGCTTTGTGCTTGGTTTTACTGCAGGAATCATGATGGGGATATCTTTTTTTGAACTTCTTCCTTCCAGTTTTATAACACTCGGGTTTTTAAAAGCAAGCATAGCTTTTTTAGCCGGATTTATTTTTATATTTATAATCGACTATTTCATACCTCATGAATATATAGGACAGAAGGAAAAAATAAACGAAAACACAAATAAAAGGCTTCTGCGGACAGGACTTTTTCTTGCCCTGGGAATAGGAATACACAATTTTCCTGAAGGAATGGCTACATTTTATAGCTCTATTGTTGATTTAAGAATCGGCGCAGCGATTGCTGTAGCAATAGCGATCCACAATATCCCTGAAGGTCTCGCAGTCTCATTGCCGGTTTATAAAGCAACCGGGAGCAGGGGCAAGGCTTTTCTATGGTCTTTTCTCTCGGGTATAGTAGAGCCGATAGGAGCGCTGCTTACTGCGCTTGTATTGCTGCCATACCTTAATCCTGTAATTCTGGGTTATATTCTTTCCGGGATAGCAGGTCTAATGGCATTTATTTCAGTGGATGAGCTGCTGCCGGTTTCGCATTCTTATGGTTACAACCATCTGCCTGTTCTTAGTTTCATCATAGGCATAGCGGTCATGATTGCCAGCCTTGTACTCCTAAAGTAGCAAGCAGATAAACAATAAAAATAC
Organism: uncultured Actinomycetota bacterium; assembly: GCA_964354265.1. GTDB lineage: Bacteria > Actinomycetota > Humimicrobiia > Humimicrobiales > Humimicrobiaceae > Fen731. Next base: position 26,871 of record CAYGYY010000020.1, on the reverse strand, counting down.
GGCCTGGTTAACTGATTTGCCGGACCGTATTTTTATTTTCTTTAAGGTCTATTGTGCTAATATAACCTGTTTTTATTACCACCTTACGGTTCCATCAGTGAAAGTGGTGCCTGCAATAAAATTGCCGGCCAGATCAAATACACTTACAGTATATGTACCAACAGGATTAAAATCTTCTGATATATCTTCAAGCTGGTATTTGTATTTAAAACAACCTTTTTTATCTGTGCATATTTTATCAGAAACTTCTTTATTATAATCATTGTCCGGTCCTGAAATTACAATAGTATAAGATTCTTTAGGCAAAAACCCTTCTCCAGCTATCATTACGTTTTTATCAGGCTGATAGTCTGATTTTTTTGTATATACTTCAGGGCCTGAATCTGCAAAAATGCTTACGCAGGGAATCAGCAGTGAAGCAATAAAGAAAATTGCAATCATTGCAAAGATCATTTTTTTCATGTTTTTCATTTCTTTTTCCTCCCGGTGTAAAGATTTAATAATTAAAAATAAAAAAGCCATCCAGATAGAGGCTGAATGGCTAAGCTTGATTTGTCTTAAAATATTGTGAAATAAAACAGGTCAGCGTAAAAGTTCATACTATAATAAAAAGTCCACAATAATCAGAATAATAATAGCCGGTTGCACTACTGGCTCGCTGCATTTCTAAGTGCCCAAATAATGAAATGCAGGTCATCGCCTCTATTATAAAATATTATTCTATTTAATTATCAAATAAACTTATATATATTTTAATACACAATTTTTAATAATAATATAATATATATTTATAATGTCAAGGTATTTTTTAAGTTTTTTAGTAATTATAATCATTGAAGGAGTGCTTTTGATATTAAAAGATAATATAATTCAAAAAATATAAAATATTAATTAAAAATAATTCGGAGGTAATAGTCATGGCTGTTAGAAAAGCAAAGGCTTCATGGGAAAGCAGTCTTATGGATAGTAAAGGCGTTGTAGAAGTAGAAAGCGGTTTATTTAAAGGCGCCTATTCTTTTGCTACAAGATTTGGCGACGAAAAGGGCACAAACCCGGAGGAACTTATAGGCGCTGCTCACGCTGCCTGCTATTCTATGGCTCTGTCCTTTATGCTTGAGCAGAATGGTTTTAAACCTGTAAGGGTTTCGACAGAAGCAAATGTTCATATAGATAAAGTTGCGGATGGATTCAAGATAACAAAAATACTTCTATTGACCCGTGGAGATGTTCCCGGCATTGATGAAAAAACCTTCTTAAAATTTGCAGGCGAGGCCAAGACGGGATGTCCTGTATCACAAGCTCTGGCAGCAACTCCAATTGAACTTGATGCAGCTTTAGTGTAGTTTTATTTGATATATTGGTATTATCGAGCTCTTTAGCAAGTAGAGTCACACCTTATTCCTGCAACTGCAATCATTGCTTTAACAGGCTCTGATTTATCTTTTCTATGCGAAAAATACCTGTCTGCCTCACAGTAAGTGCAAACCGGGCTGGTATCTATGTTTTCCAGTTTGACACCAGCATCCTCCAGCTGTTTTTGCGCAATTGATTTTATATCTGCAAAAATCCTCCCGCGTCTCTGCAGGAAAGCATCAGGGTAAGCCATGAATTTTTCCTGGAAGTCTACCCCCACTTCATAATGACACTTGCCTATCCCTGGACCTATGCCTGCATAAAGATTATCGGGATCAATATTAAAACTATGCTTGATTCTTAATACTGATTTGCCTATGATACCCTTTTCCAGGCCCTTCCACCCGCAGTGGAGCAGGCTTATTGCCGGTTTTTCTATACTGAAAATTATTACAGGAAGACAATCAGCAATGGTAATCGACAAATAAACATCCCTGCAGCCTGTTATTAAACCATCAGCGCCATCAATAAATTTTCCGCAGTCTTTTTCTGTGACTATTACTATATTATCTCCATGCACAGACTTGACGCTTACGACTTTTTCACCAGGGACCCCGATTTCTTTAAAAAACTTTTCCCTGTTTATCAATGCTTTTTCATCTTTTTTTGACCCATAAAAGACTTTCATATTCCCGTTTTTTCGCAATGAAAGCGCTAAAAAGAATCCCGGCGATTTTGAGAGCCAAAAAAAGCAGAAGTTATTTTTTACCTGGTTGCGTCCCGATTCATTCATTCCGTCAGTATCCCCATTTTTATCCATGACTTTTTAACCGGCGCTATCCTGTTTTTAAATTTAGAAATATAAAAAACTATAATGGGTAGAATTAAATTGCACATTAATCTGCTTTTTATTGAGTATACCACACTTATACCACACTTTTTAAAATCATATTGAATGCGGAGCCGATTAAGCAATGTATGGGATTAAAAAGATGGCAGGAATAACTATAGAATCTAATAATAACTTTTTTAAAAAATCTATTTACAATCCGGAAATGTTATAGCTCCGGCTGATTCTATTGTTTTAACCTTATTATCCTAATGCCATGCTCGTCAAGTGCAGCAATCCCGCCTTCTGTTATAATTAGTGCTTCATCTATAAAAGTTCCCCTTACTTCTGAACCTGATACACTTGTTATGATAAAAGGTACAAACGCAAGTATTGTAACTTCTTTTCGGCCATTAGGAACTTCATTAATCAAAGGACACATTACAAACTGGCTATCAGAGCTATTTGTTAATTTATATACACCGTCTTCTAATACAGTAAGCTCTGAAAAGGTATTAAAATCGTAATCAGGATAATTATTAATCCTGTCGCTTGTTCCCTGAGTTGTTGGACCTTTCATATTTCCGGGCTCAGTGTCTACTTTATCTCCAACGTGCAAATTTCCATGATAGCCTTCCCTTATGTTTTTCCTGTAATTGTTCGCTCCAGTTCCGCCAAGCGCCAATGCTCCAAAATTTCCAGTGTTACCATGTGGCCATTTTAACGTGTACTCCTCGCCAGGAACCCAATCATCTTCCAATACTCCAAAGGGAACAATATTACTATATTCTTCAGGCGAACCGACCATTGCAGTTGCATTTGCTCCAACAGCTGTTGAGTTTACTCCAAATATACCAGCAAAAAATGTAGGTCTGTCCATATCAGCCGCAGTTACCCTAATTGTATCGTTTGAAACAAATGTATCTGTTACTTCAACAGTAACAAACTCCGAAGAAACTCCCTGCATTTCTGCATAATCTATTGCAGCCTGGCCAGCATCTGCTGCATCAGGCAATTCCTGGGCTCCCGATAGTGCGGCAGAGTCTGCAACAGTTTGATATGTCCTGCGTGATTCATATACTGAACCAGTATCTATTACATATGCCAGCGCTCCGACAATAGCCACCATCATAATACCCACCACTATTGCAACCTGGCCGTTCTGTTTCAAAAAATGACTTTTTATTTTTTTGTTAACCATTTAACTTATTATCAAGTAGGTTCTGATATGAACCCCAAATTTTGGACACCGACTTAACTAGTCAGAATCAGCTGATGGGACTCATTTCCTTTCATCTTTTCAATATTTATATTTTCTTTATATCGTCAAAAAAACACTTAACTTTATCTTTTTGAATTCTTTAATATAAAAAGCCTTCCTTGATTATATTCTTTTCTATCTTTTATTAAGTCCATTATCAAGGCCTGGTATTTAAAAAAATAAAATTATTTTAATAATATATTAATATTTATTATAATATTATATAACATAATACAACTAAAAAATCAATTAATTTATATATAATAATATTATAAAAATTATTAATAAAATATTAATAAAAATCAATAATCAGCCGATATATTACACATAATTATCAATAATAGAAGGAGCCTGGTTGGAGAGTAAATCAGATCCAAAGACTACAGAATTTAAAACAATTGAAGATGTGCTGAAAAATATCAATGAAGATATTAATGAATTAGAGTCTGTGGTTAATAAATATGAAGAAAAGGCAGCAATAAAATTCTTGACTCAGGAAATAAATAAGCACAGGCAATACATCAGGACTATTACTGAAGAGATACTGCTGAGGAAGTACATGTAATAAAACAAAACCTGTTTAACCGTCTTAAAAAGCTCAACCTGAATATTTATGATACAAGAGCATCTACCTGAAAAGCTCAGATACGATACCATAAATTTTCTTATAATTCTCAAACTTATCCATATATCTTTCCCTTATTCCCGCATCCGGTTCAAACCTGTCTTTTATCCTGACATACTTTGATATTGCTTCTTCAAGGGTAAATCTTCCTGTACCCGCACCTGCAAGCATCATTGTACCAAGACAACCGGCTTCTGTTATATCCATTCTTAAAATCGGGCTGTCAAGAAGGGATGCTTTGAGCTTTAGCTCGTAATCAGATTTTGAGCCTCCGCCAGTGGCGCGCAATTCGGTAATTTTTATGCCGCTTTTTTTTATAAGCTCAAGACTAAAGCATATTTCAAAAACAAGGCCTTCAACAAGGGATTTAAAAATATCAGTTTTAGTGGTTCCCAGATCCAGCCCTATAATCGAGCCCTTTGCAACAGGGTCAAGATAAGGTGTGCCTGTTGCCGAAAAATAAGGCAGTGTATAAATCCTGGAAGGTTCAAATGTGAGGCTTGAGGATATGTTCCTTATGGTTTGGTTGCTGCCATCTGCAATATTATCCCTGAACCATCTGACTACGCTTCCGGCAGATAGATTGTAAGCAAGTGCGACATACCTGTCTTTGACTCCATGAGCCTGGCAGCCAAAATTATATTCAAGCATCGCATCGTTTGTTAGAGCTTCCTCCATGCAAATTGTTACACACTCCACAGTGCCCATTCCATCTGCTGCTATCCCACCCCTTATTGCTCCTGTACCAAGGGCTGCGCATGGCTGGTCATGGCATCCGGACACTACAGAAACGCCTTTTTTAAACCCAAGCTCCTCAGCTACTTTATCACTTATCTTTCCTATTTCCATTCCTGAGGGGCATGGTCTTGAAAAAAGTCCTTCATCGATTCCAAATTCCGAAAGCAGGTCTGTTCTCCATGTTTTTTTACGGATATCAAAGAAAAGGGTCCTGGATGCAAGAGCATAATTAATCCTGGGCTCTTCCACACCCAGTTTTTGTGCCAGGAGTTCATCTGTAAAAAAAATTCTCCTGGTTTTTTCATAAACCCCAGGATGGTTATTTTTAATCCATAATATTTTATTTAATGGGCATATAAAGCCTGCCGGGTATCCAGTGATCTCAAAAAGTTCTTTGGCGCTGTGTCTGGATAAAATGAATTCCAGCTCTTTTATACTTCTTGCATCAGTGGAATAAATAGTGTTGAAAATAATGTCGCCGCTGGCGTCCACAGGTGTAAGACCCTCGCCAAATGTTGACATTGAAAGTGCCGTGACCGGATCTTTCTTTACAGCAGGATTGGAGTTGACGTTTTTTAAAACTTCAAAGATTTTCTGCCACTGGTCAGGGGTGTCAAACTCAACCCAGCCTGGTTCAGGGAAAAGTAAGCTATATTCCCTGTAATCTGAGCCCAGGATATCTCCATTTTCATCAAAAGCAATAGCTTTTGTGCCGGTAGTCCCAATATCGATTCCCAAAAGACTCATATGAATTTTCCTCCAATCCGGTAAGAATTCCTTATTTTTTCATGCTCTTTGCAAGTATCATTTCAATATCTCCCCTATGGTTTTCAGGATCGAAATATGAATCTATGATTTCTTCGTGAGGAAAGGCTTCGATTCTTTCATTCATGATGTTTAAAACCATTGCGTTTAACTCGATTGCCTTAATTGAAGGCATCCTCTCCGGATTTATGTCTATACCGAAATATTCCCTAAATCCTGCCATTTTCAAAACATATAGCATTGCTTCGGCCTGTTGCCATTCTATTACACCAGTGTTTAAATCCTGGTCGTAGTTTCCTAGAGGCTGGCTGTTCCAGTGGGTATTAAAAAGCCTTCCTTCCCTTAAGCATCGGGCAATGGCATAAGGCGCATCTTCAAAACCCATCCTGATATGACCTATCTCTGGCTGCATACCCATCAAAGGTATGCCTTTAGCCAGTATTTCCCTGTTAAGCTTATCCTTAAGCCTTGATTCAATATCCTTGCATGCAATAAGCCCGTCAGCAGTGGTCCTGTAAATATTATTGGGCGCCGGCTCATAAGGCTTTGGCTCAATAGCCACAATGACACCGGGCACTTCATCCATTGCTTCTGCTACAGCACCCTCAAAATTATCCCACATATCTGAAAATACAGTACCAAGTGAATAAGTGTATCCGTCAATCCCTGGCCAGATTCCAGCGTGGTGGAGGTTCCTTTCTTTTGCAAATTTGAGGCAGCCAACCAAAGTTTTTGCTGCCTTGTCCCTGTATTTTTTTATAGGGTTTGAAAGAGAACCGAACTCATATTCTTTTGGATAAAAAATTGCCGGATAGCAGCTCTGCAGTACTATGCCTGTCTCTTTTTCAAGCTTCTGGTAAAGGTGCCAATTTTCTTCATTTACTTCAACTGGATAATGGGCTTCTATTGCCTTTACACCATATTTTGCCATTTCTGCGGCCATTTCGATTCTTTCGGCAATACTTTTTGAAGGGACATAAGCTTCATGGAACCTGCCTCCACCCGGAGCAAAATACCAGATGCCCACTGATAATTTTAAATCCAGGGTGAAGCTCTTCATGTGCTTTATAAGCTCTTCCCTGTTCATCTTTTTTTTCTGATAACTTGTATCAGTTATTTTATAGTCCATTTACCCCTCCCTGTTAGTATAAATTATTTATTTTTCTGCAAATTATATCTGCTGAATACAAATGCTGAATACAGCAAGTCATATAAAACAAACCATGTCCTGCAAAACAAGGCATGCCCCGTACAGTTTCCTATTTTGAAACCTCTATCTGGATTTTTATCTGTTTACCAGGATTTGTCTTTAACAGCCTTATTGCCTCTTCTGTTTTCTCCAGAGGATAAGTGGCCGTTACGAGGGTATCCACTTTCACTATCCTTTCTTCCAGGGCGCGTATGGCTCCGGGCCAGGCAAGAGGCGCCAGCCATGCTGAGCGGATTTCCTTATCCATGGTGTGAAAACTAAGTGCCGGGATTTTAAATTCATCATCTTCATTTGGCAATCCAAAATGTACTATTGTCCCGCAGTTGCCGACAATTTCTACTGCCTGCTCAAATGCCGCATTTGCGCTGGTCGGCACTATGGAACGGTCTGCAAGTCTTCCTTTTGTAAGCCCGCTTATAGTCTTTTTAAGGTCAGGAGTGTAGTATTTGCTGCTTTTATCAACGGTATTAAAAATATAATCGGCCCCGACCTTTAACCCCTGTTCGAGCCTCCAGTCATCGTTTACGGCTCCCATTAAAGCGACTTTGCCGGCGCCCGTGGCCTTGATCATTTGTATCATCATCATCCCCATTGCTCCCGGACCAAAAACTGCAACAAAATCGCCTATCCTTATTCCAAGCTTGCGTATGCCGTTATATGCGCAGGCAAGAGGCTCGGTAAATGCACCTGCTGAATAACTGACGTCGTCTGAAATCTTAAACAATCCTGTATACCTTGAAGAACAGTACTGGGCAAATCCGCCATTTGATGTAACACCCGGAACATATAGATTTGCACATAGGTGAGTCTGCCCGTCTGCGCAGGCATAGCAGGCATTGCAATTCTGGACAGGATTAACGACTACCCTGTCGCCTGGCTTAAACAGCCCAAGCATTTCAGGGACGCTTCCGACTTCAGCAACTTCGCCGGTGAATTCGTGCCCCAATACAAGCGGTCCCTTGCCGGTTGCAGTCCCAATCGGGGAAAGTCCATAATAATATGAGATATCAGAACCGCATATACCGACACTTTTTACCTTTACAAGAACATCAATTGGTGTGATTTCCGGAACCGGGATGTCTTCCATGGTCATTTTTTCAGCCTCATAGAAGACCTGGGCTTTCATTGTACCTTTCAATTTAGCCTCCTTGATTTTTTTTAATAATTATCGTAATAATAATTGATAAACTGCCCTATTAACAAGTAAAGTTGGCATTTAGATTATTTTCCGTATTTCTTTATAAGACCGTCCAGGAATACTTTGCAGCCTGCTGTGGCATCAAGAGCTTTGGGCCAGAAACATAGATCTATGGGCCACCACTGGTCATCGTATCCTGCGTCAATTATTGCCGGGATAATCTCATCAAAATTAAGTAGTCCTGTTCCAAGAGGCGCATGTGTGCTTGTTTCATCTCCATGAAGGGTGCCGTCTGAATCTATAAGATGGATATGCCCTATTTTCCCTGTAAGCATATACGCAAACTGGACAACTCCTTTGGGAAGGGTTTCTTTTTGACCCATCTGCCTTGAAGCCAGGACTGAGCACATGTAAGCATGGCAGGAATCAAACAGGATTGAAAAGTTTGGATGATCTACAAGATATGCCATCCTTACAACTTCGCTGGGTTTATTGAACAAAAACCCGGGCTCAAACTCCCAGATAAGTTTTATTCCTTTTGAAGCACAAAGCTCTGCCGACTTATTCCAGACTGATGCCACTTTTTTAAAACACGTTTCATAATCCATTCCTCCGGGAATACCTGTAGGTGGTTCAACCGCATCAACCCTGAGCTTCGGGATGTTCATATCCGTACAGATCTCAAGGTTTGATTTTACTGCATCCAGATAATCCGTTTCTTTTGAAGTGGCAGGTGATGGAAATGGCGCAGCGAGTCCTGATATGCCCAGTCCATAACTGTCGAGCAATTTTTTTATCTCCAGCCTTTTTTCCCTGGTATTTGGTTCCAGGTGAGGAGGAAATGCTGCCATCTCTATCCCGTCAAATCCAAGTTCTGCAAGTTTTTTTACAACTTCTTCAAGCGGTATGGGCGCTTCAGCATAGCCACCCCAAATGTATGCCCAACCGCCGATTGATGTTTTTTTAGCCATCTCTTCTCCTTTGCATTAATTATTTATAATTTTTATATAAACCTTCAACTGCGCCTTTTTTATCTTTTATAAGGCTTTATCATTGGAACATCCATATTAACATCAGGGCCGAAGAATTTAATAATCATAAAATCATTGTCTCCATCGTTCTTTACAGTAATGGGTTTTATAGCCCTGTCATGGGAAATAAGGAGTTCGTCAAACTCGAAATTACCGCCTTCGATCTTATGCCCGTCGAAAGTGCCCTTTCCTCTCCAGGCCAGGATATTAAATACACCCTTTTCTGTAAAAGTAAAACTCTGGCCCTTTTTAACTACCAGCCTCTTGCCGGAAAACTTTGTAGTATTGTAATAGATCCAGTGTTCTTCGCCGCCCTGCTGCCTTGATTCTTCGACAACAATATTTGGCATGTGATGGTTTTCATAAAAATAAGGATCTCCATTTACCGGCCAGTCAAGCTGGCCAAGTATTGCCCTTTCGCCTTTGGCTTCCCTGTCTTCTGCGCATACATCTTTATATAACAGCTCTTTTGATATGATTTTACCTGCATTTAAAGCCTGGAGCATTGCAAAAACATCAGAATCTTCCTGGAGTTCTATTGTAAGGGCTGTCCCCGGCGCATGCAGCACACCGGAGGGTAAGAAGAAACCTTCGCCCGGAACATTCAGGTAAGCCCTGGAATGCCTTAGAATCAGGTCGTCTTTCCATTCTTCAAGATATGGCAGCAGTATATCATATTTCTTCTCATCCACGATATATGGATGGACACCGAAAAAAGTCTCAGGATGCGCCCCGGTATCCACATCTTCAGGAAAATAATAAGCTTCATCCTTGGAATTCCTGCCAACAAGGCATGCATCTTTCTGCATCTGGTGGATATGATACGGGATCCTTGCAGCAAAATCATAAATCTTTGCGAGCCTCCCCAAACCTGTATGCGTGCTGGCATATTCCCTGCCCATTATCAGGTCCCCGGCGGATGATACTGCTTTCCTTAAATCAATATTTTCACCAGAATCCAATTTAAGATAGCTGAGCCCCTCATCTTCAGGACCTACTGCATTATCAGCTAATGTTACTGAAGCAAGCCATCTTTCGCAAATGAACCCTCTTTCGCCCACATCATATTCTTTCTCAGAAAGTCCGAGCCTTTTACCGGGTGGCAGGAAATCCCTGGCAACCCATGCGGGCTTTAATTTTAGAATGCCATTTGTTTTCTCGAGTTCTTTTTCTACAGTATTTCTGATGTCAGACATATTTACCTCCAAAAAAATATCCTGAATAAATAATTTATAAATAATCAATAAATCCTGATTATGCCTTTTTATTTTTCTTAATTAACATTAACAGAATAATCCTTTAAGAAACTTTAACCCCTTTTCAGCAAGCACAAAATTGCTTTCTTCTGTTTCCCTCCAGATTGATGCAGCTTTTGCAATGACTTTATTTTCAGGCGTAAAAGATTCAATTACCACCCATTTGTCATAATTGATACGCCGCAGGGCATCTGCTATTGCTTTCCACTGGACCTGTCCCGTACCTGCAGCTCCCCTGTCGTTTTCGCTTGCATGGAAAAGATATAGAAGTTTTCCTGCATCCAGTACTGCCATAGCAGAATTTTTTTCTTCAATATTCATATGAAATGAATCGAGATGGATTTTCAAGCATTCACTCCCGACATCCTTTACCATCCTTACAGCATCTTTACAAATATTGATAAAATCAGTTTCAAACCTGTTCAAGGGTTCAATAGCTATAACCACGCCATACTTCTCAGCCCAGGCGCAGGCTTTGCCCAGGTTTTCTGTAACTGTATCCCACTGAATTTTCCTATCCTTTTCAGGCACCAGGTTTGCGCGGCCGACAGCTGAATAAACCGGCCCTGCAAGGACACTGCACTCAAGCTCAGAGCAGGCTTCAAGGCAATCTTTAATATAAGAAAGCCCTCCCTCTATGTATTCTTTATTTGGCCCCCTGATATCCCTGTTTTCACCAAACAACCCGCATATCGATGAACAGAGTAGCCCATTATCTTTAAAAATCTTCAGTGTTTTTTTGTAATCAAGGTCCCCCTTTTTCTCAAGCGCAACCTCCACTCCGTCAAAACCCATTTCCCTGAATTTTTTGGTAAGCTCCTTTACATGTTCATCTGTATACGTACCTGTATAAAGCAGGGTATTTATGCCAAATTTCATTTACAACCTCCAATGAATTAATAATAATAATCTCTCCATATAATTACTCAAAAATACAGGGTTCTTTTTTACCTGTTTCGGCAGACTTAAGGATTGCATCACAAATTACGGCATTCCTGTATCCATCCTCAAATGTGGCAACATATGGTTCAAGAGGTTTGCCGGCAGCTACTGCATTAACCATATTAAGGGCAGTGTGTACAAAAGTATTCTCCCAGCCTATTATGTGACCGTGCGGCCACCACTTATCATAATAGGGGTGGTAAGATTCTGTCACGCTCACATTATGAAATCCTCTTGTGCTGGAAGGATCATCGTCAACCCAGTAAACATGCAGATTATTCATGTTTTCAAGGTCCCACCATATACTTCCCTTTTCACCATTTATTTCAATCACGTTTGAGTTCTTCCTGCCTGCTGCAAACCTTGATGCTTCGATTGTTCCAATTGCGCCATTTTTAAATTCAAATACAGATGCAAAAGCGTCATCTACATCCACTTTTTCTTTTTTCTTTGTTGTTTCATCATACCTTTCTTCAATGAATGTCCGCGTTACTGCCATAACAGAATCTGGTTCACCGCACAAAAATCTTGCAAGATCTATTATATGGGCTCCAAGGTCTCCCAGCGCTCCGCTTCCAGCAAGAGCTTTTTTCTGCCTCCAGACAAGCGGAAAATCGGGATCCATTATCCACTCCTGCAAATATTTTGCCCTGAAGTGATATATCTTTCCGAGCCTTCCTTCATCAATAAGGTTTCTTGCAAGTACAATTGCAGGGACCATGCGATAGTTAAAATTACACAGGTTAACAACATTATATTTCTTTACAGCATCCCGCATTTCTTTGGCCTCAGCGGCATTTCTTCCCAGCGGTTTTTCGGAAATTACATTTTTCCCTGCCTTTGCCGCTGCAATGCAGGGTTCCGAATGCAGGCTATTCGGGGTTCCGTTATCAACTATTTTTATCCTGTCATCGCTTATTAACTCTTTCCAGTCAGTAGTGTATTCTTCATAACCGAACCTTCGCGCTGCCTCCGCCACTTCGGACCGGGGTATGCCGCAGATCTTTACAAGCCTTGGGATAGCTGCAGGCGGCCAGAAAATATAAGGCATTTGTTTCCAGCCATTAGAGTGCGCTTTACCCATGAAAGCGTGGCCTATCATTCCAATTCCTATCTCCGGAATCTCTCCTATTGTCTTCTCTGATGATGCCATTGCAATAAATCCCACTTTTTTTTCTTCTGACATTATTTACCTCTCATATATTAATTTACAGTTAAAAATCTATTAATTATTATCCCGTGTTCATCCTTTATTCTTTTACTGCTGTTTTTATTGCTTTATCTACAGCGGCAAGGTTCTCCAGGGGAGTCATTTTCGGCACTTCACAACCTGCTGCAATAAAAGCCGTTTCATTTCCATCATTTATGCATGATACTACAGCTTCCCGCACAGAGTCAGGGCCTCCGTTAAGCAGTATTTTTACAGGGTCAAAATTTCCGCATGCACTGCACTTGTCTTTAAAAATCTCATTTGCAGCCCTGAAGTCCACCATCCAGTCAATGTCTATAATATCCGCTCCGGTAAGAGGAAGAAGGTCAAGAAGTGAAGATATATTACCGCATATATGCAGTTTGGCTTTTGCCCCTTTTTCATGAACCGCATCTATTATCCTCTTTTCATAGGGCAGTACCAGATCCCTGTAAATACCGGGGCCTACAAGGGAAGCCACTGCATCGCCTATTCCAATGAAGTCTGCTCCGGCATCAACCTGGGCATCCAGGAAGGATATAGCCTGAAGCGTACAGATTTCCAGGAGTTTTTTTGTAAAATCAGGGGCATCATAAATATCTGTCATCAGTCCTGCAACACCCCTTAAGTCTGCAGCTTCAGCAAGCGCCCCCTCAACCCATCCTAATACAGGATATTTCTCACCCAACTTTTGTTTATAAAGCCTTATTGCCATTATCCTGTCCAGCATCCTTTCAGATTTGAGGGGTCCGGTTACTTTAAGCTTTTCCACATCAGTGTAATTCTTTATCAGGAAATCACTGCACTTCGGAACGTCATCTTCAGGAAATATTATATTTGCGCCAAAACCATGAGCTTCCCTGAACGGATCAGAAATTGCGCTTACCATATCTATCCCAAATTCTTCACAGCATGCAATATTCCCATCAGCAAGATACCTGTGGTCTGTAACATATTTTTTATAAGGGATGTTTATGAACTTTGCAGCAAAAGTCATCAGTATATTCAGGTTAGGTATTTTATCTACAGCCTCGCCATTTAGACGCCTGAATACCCTCTGGCGGGGCGTCAGAATATTATTGATTTTTGACATTGATGCAGTTTCCTTTCCGCTTATATATAATCTTTTCCAGGGTTATGACCTTCCAGGTTTAATCAATGGCATCAATAACCGCAATAACCGCATTACATGTGAACACTGGCGCAGATTAGTTTTAATGTGGAACTTCCCGAATTAAAAATCGGCGCCATTTCTTTTAAATGATTTTTTATAGCACCTAAAAAAATGCCGGTATTACAGACCGCAGGATTTCAGGAATTTCACACTTTTTGCAAAGTTTTCAGGACCCCCGACTATTTCAAGAGTAGAATATTCAATATCCTGGCCCTTAAGAACGTCACAGATGCCTTTGATGTCTATTATTCCATCACCCATTGCAATCGTTGAAAAACCTGTTCCAAATTGCTTTCCCCTCATTGGCAGCCACTCTTCTCCAAGGTCTTTCCAGTGTATATGGTGTATCTTGTCTTTAAACATTTTGGCAATTTCAACAGGATCCGAGCCTCCAAGCCAGCTGTTGCCGGTATCAAGATTCATTCCGAGGGCTGGATGGTTGTCCAGAAGTTCAAATATCCTTTTTAATCCTTCCGGCGTATCTGTTATAGGCCCATGATTTTCCAGCAATATCCTTACTCCATAGTCGTGTGCCATTCTTACGGGCTCATATAGCTTTTCAGATATTACTAATGTTGCCTGCTCAAAGGTAAGCTTTTCGCCCCACTCCGTAACCGGTTCGCTATCTGTTGTAATTACATCTTTTACACCCATGGCTGCAGCCATTTTAACGGCTTTCATTATTTCAGCGGTGCCATACCTGCTTGGTTTTGGGGGGTCAATAAGGTTGCCATGTGCGCAGACTGTAGCTATCTTCATTCCATACTTGTCAAAAAGCCTCTTAACGTCAAATGGATTATCATCGATACTGACTGTAGGGCTGAAACCTGCAGTTCCAAGCATGCTGCCGCCTGCGTTTGTATCGGTAATATCAGCAGCTGTAAAGCCCATCTCTTTTGCAATTTTCAACTGTTCTTCCACGCTTGCAAAAGGTTTAATTAAAAGAAATACCCCGATTTTCATTTTTTCCTCCCTTACTTATTCTTATTTATTATTTTATTATTTTTTACTAATATGGACTTCTTTAAATTCCATCTTCTTTTAATTATATTAAAAATCTATCCAGATGATTTTTCCTGGGATGCTTAAATATTTCTAATTAATATTTTTAAAAAATTACCTTCGTCACCTTTTCAGTGACATTCCAGTTTCTATACTTCTTTACTTTTCAATGGGTTTTACTGTTTCAGTAGAATTTATGCCATTTACCTTACTTAATAAACCGGTTTTAGACAGTATAGCCTGCAGGAATCCTGCAGGCTATACAACAACTCGTTACTATCTGGCTAATAGTAATAACTTACCTGATTCGTCCCCTGCTAGCAGAACGATTGTGTTTTATTTAAGTTATTGTGCCAGGTATTCAGCTAATTTTGCATCAAATTCTGCAAACATTGCCTCGTTTTCTTGATATGATTCCTCATAGAATGCAAGATCCCACTGGAAATTATTTGCTGCACGTCCAGCCAGGTAATCTTCAGTAATCCATGGAATAGCCTGGTCGACATTATCCTTTGTCATAACAGCCCATGGCATGATCTGCAGATACTGCAGGAACGGCTCGCCTGTAAGATGACGGACGATCTGCTGTACGCAGAGGTCTGCATTCAAGGATGGCGGATTTGGAGAGGTTGCTACCATTTTACCATTCTTCAGCAATTCCCAACCTTCTTCTTTTCCGTTATAAGAAACAAGGACTTTGTCTGTAACGTTTGCTTCTTCGAGTGCCTGGATAACACCAAATGCTGTCTCTTCGTTGCAAGCGCTTATCAAATCAAATTCCCTGCCTGATGCTACAAGATCCTGGGTGATAGGTATAGCAAGGGTTCTTTGCCATTCAGAGCTCTTTGTCATGAATGATTCTTCCCAACCTGCTTCTTCAAGTGCCAGGTTCCAGCCAACGATTTGGCCTTCAGCAGGACCCTGCCCAAGAAAGCCGGGGATTTGTACTGATTTTGTCTCTTTTGGATAATTCTGTGTTACCCACTGGCCAAGCGAATAGCCCATGATTACGAAGTTATCAGTAACGTGGCCTGTCAGATCGTATCCTTCCGGAAGTTCCGGTTTGCCGGCAATAAAGAAAATCGGCACGCCGGCTTCGCCTGCAGCCTGGATTGAAGCTGCGCTACCAGCAGCGCCAGCAGTTATAACTGCTATTGCTTCTACACCTTTTGCAATAAGATCCTGCACATTTGCAAGTTCTTTCTCCGGTTTGTAGTCAGAGTTAAGTTCTGTGACTACCATTCCATATGATTCTGCCATAGCTTTAAATGTGTTTCCGAACTGAGCATAATAATCATCCGGGCCTGCATTTACAAAGCCGATCTGTTTTCCTGTAAGATCTACTTCAGCAGCGGCTGTAGTTTCTTCAGCAGCGGCTGTAGTTTCTTCAGCAGCGGCTGTAGTTTCAGGGGCGGCTGTAGTTTCAGGGGCAGCTGTAGTTTCAGCAGTCTCAGTTGTTGCACAACCAAAACCTATTGATCCTAGAATAGCTATACAGATTAAACCTATAATTAGCTTTTTTAACATCTTTTTTTTCCTCCTATTTTATTGATATTTACCTCTAGCAGGGTTTACTACATCAACATAATGATGTATTTTTATATTAAAGGCCTTCTTTCTCTTTCATTCAGTGAAACAGAAGCAGCCCTTTGACTACTTATATATGTAAGGGACACAGCAAGAATAATAAGCGCTCCCCTTGTAACGTATTGCCAGTGCGGATTGACACCGATAATATTAAGGGCATTTGAAATAATGCCCAGCATCAATACACCGATAAAGGTGCCCCAGGCATTTCCTTTCCCCCCGGCAAGCGCCGTGCCGCCGACAACTACTGCCGCAATGACCTCTATCTCCTTGCCTTCACCCATCAGCGGATTCCCGGTACCCAGCCGAGACAGCTGAGCCATTGTTGCCAGTGCAATGAACAATCCGTTGATGCCATAAAGCAACAACTTAAAGTTTTTTACATTTATACCTGCAAGATATGCAGCGTTTTCATTTCCACCGACTGCATATACTCTCCTGCCAAACTTTGTATATTTCAGGAGAAACCAGACAATTACAGTAAGGGCAATCCACATTATTACCGGGAAAGCTATCCTGAAAGCCGGGGTTATGTTAAGATAAGTCTTTCCAAGGAATGTAAACCTTCCCTCGATAGTTATCTCCCTTCCGTTTGTAATAAGATATGTAAAACCTTTATATATGCTTAAGAATCCAAGGGATACTATAAAAGCTTCGATTTTTGTGCGCGAGATTATTAGACCCATTATAAGCTGGAAACCTATTGCAACTATCAGTGTAAGAGCTGCGACTCCCCATTCATTCCAACCGGCTGTTTTAATCAGGAAGGCCATGCCTGTACCAAGAAAGCACATCATCTGCCCTATAGAAAGATCAATGCCTCCAGAAATCATAATCAGGGTCATGCTGAGGGCAAGTATGCCTGTTATTGACACCTGCAGCAGGACGTTTGCTATATTCATAGGTTTGACAAATGCTACTTTAGTGATATCCATACTCCTTACCAGGAAAAACTCCACAAGAATCACTGCGGCAATAATTATAAGCAGCACAAGGAAAATCGATAGATTTTCACTCCTGCTGACTCTTTTCAGTGAATTATTAGATCTCATCTCATGCTCCCCCCAATCGAATATTTAAGAATATTTTCTTCATTTATCTCATCTTTATATAATTCCGCAACCATACTTCCTTCCCGCATAACCATTACTTTATCGCTCATTGCAATTAACTCGGGCATATCAGAAGAAACCATTATTATGGCTTTTCCGGCCTGCAAAAGCTCGACCATGATTTTATATATTTCTTCCTTTGCACCGACATCTATGCCCCGGGTTGGTTCATCAAAAATAAATATATCAGCATCTGTAGCAAACCATTTGCCCAGAACTACTTTCTGCTGATTTCCGCCGGACAGAAACATGACCAGCTGGAATACGCTTGGTGTATTAATATTCAGTAGATCGATATATTTCTGGGTAAGTTTCACATCATTACCCGGCATTGCAAAGGGGCCTGGCGTTTGCGAATAACTTGCTATAGGAATATTTTTATCCATTGCATGTTTAAGGAATAATCCTGTTGCCTGCCTGTCCTCAGTTATAAAGCACATTTTATTTGATATTGCATTTAATGGCGTCTTGACATTAGTTTTTTTACCTTTTATGCTAATCTCACCTGAAGTGGTCCTTTTATACCCGAATAAAATCTCTGCAAGCTCGGTTCTGCCTGAACCGACCATTCCTGCAATACCGATCAATTCGCCTCTTCGTACAGTGAAAGAAGCATCTCCCACTCCATTGCCGCTCAGGTTTTTTGCCTCAAAGACTACTTCCCCTATCTCAGCTTTCTGGCGCTGGTAGAATAATGAAACATCCCGTCCCACCATGTCTATTATAAGTTGCTGCTCAGTTAAATCTTTTAAGTCATATGTACTGATTTTCAGGCCATCCCGGATGATTGTGACCCTGTCTGCAATTTTAAATACTTCTTCAATATGATGGGAAATATAAATGATACTCAGTCCGCTTTGCGCGAGCTTTTTCAGGATATTAAGTAAATGGGTTATTTCAGTCTGCGAAAATGATGAAGTCGGCTCGTCAAGTATTATTACCCTGGATTCCTGCAGCAAACCCCTGGCTATTTCAACAGTTTTCTGCCCCCCGCTGCCAAGGCGCCCCACAATGTCGTAGGGGGATATATCCGAATGCAGGTATTCCAGTATTTCCTTTGATTTGGAAACCATGGTTGCCTTATTAAGGATTATACCTTTCTCCAGTTCATTTCCCGTATACAGGTTTTCATAAACACTGAGCAATGGAAAAAGGGTATGCTCCTGGTAGATGGTCTGTATGCCTGTCTGCATTGCAACACGGGGATTTATAATATCAGTTTTTTTCCCGTCAAAATAGATCTCACCGCTATCTGGCGTATAAGCTCCGGACAGTATCTTTATAAGTGTAGACTTTCCGGCGCCATTTTCCCCACAAATACAATGAATTTCTCCCTTCCGGAGGTCAAAATCAAAACCATCAAAGACTTTGACGCCAGGGAAGGACTTATATATACCTTTCATTTCAAGAATCAAGTCCTGGGGCATTTATTACCTCCTGTCAAGTCAAATAACCTTTCTTTCAACCACTTATTATTAATTGTCATAAATTTTAACATATAAAAATCCTAATAAAAAAAAATATCATACTTATATCTTAAATACCGTAAAATACAATAACTATTATTACAGGTAAATAAGATCCTAAAAAATACATATGAAACAGTAATTAAAAATAAATTAAAAAATTTTAATACATTTATTATGGTGCCGATTCCCTAATTACAATGCTGGGTTCAAGAGTAATCTTCCTCTTAATATCCGGTTCCCGCCTGATAGCCTTAAAAAGTGTGCTGGTTCCCTGTATGCACATTGTCATTATAGGCTGATTAATTGTAGTAAGGCTTGGAGAAGTAACACTGGAGAATGGCACATTATCGTACCCTATTACAGCTATATCCTGGGGTATTTTGATTTTCATCTCGTTAAGCCTTTTTATCACACCAAAAGCAATCTGGTCAGTTGCAGCAAAAATCCCCTTTGGCCTGGCTTTTGATAATATCTCCCTGGTAGCAATATAGCCAAACTGGATTTTCTCGTACTCGCTGTCTTTTTTTGCAATATAAATAATTTCATCGTTTATTTCCAGGCCGAACTCTTTCATTGCCCGCAAGTAACCTTCATACCTGTCCCTGAGCGCAATATTATAAAGTGGCTCACTAAGGTAAGCTATCTCCTTGATTCCAAGAGAAATAAAGTGCTGGACCGCAAGAAAACTTCCTTTTATATTGTTTACCAGGACACATGGGGCATCCCACTCGGCACTATCCGATACATCATCAATATCAACAAAAGGGATATTATGCTTATGCAATTTTTTATAGCATTCCCTGTTTGTAAGGCCGTAACATATTACTACACCTGCAACTTTTTGCTGTATAAGGGAAATAATGTACCAGTCTTCCACATCGGCATCATGCATTGTATTGCATATAAAAGTAAAATAACCTCTTTCCCTTGTTATCTTTTCAGCATATTTGATCATCTCATCATAATAGCTGTTCATAACATCGGGCACTATAATCCCTATTGTGTTTGTGGTCCTTTTTTTTAAATTACGCGCCACTGCATTGGGTATATAATCCAGTTCATCGGCTGCATCCAGGACCCTTTTTTTTACAGTTTCTGATACGTCTTCGGAATTATTGATCACATATGAAACTGTAGCCTGGGTAACCCCCGCCATCTTTGCTATATCCCTCATAGTAGGTGTTTTGCTTATCTTTTTTGTCATAATCCCACAAATAAAATACTCTTAAAATTTCTGATTAGAACTCCCCGGATCCCCGGACTTGGATAATTAAAAAAATTTATATATTTTAAAACCTTTAGATATGTTTATATAAGTATTAAAAAATCTTTAAATACTTATACGTTTAAATTTACATAATTAAATTAATACATATCTATTTATATTTACGAGATTTTTTACCTGTCTTTGTATTATTGTTATCTTTATTATTGTTATCTTATTTAAGATGGAAAACGGCTTCTAAAACCGTTTCCCATCTTATGCAATATATTTTAGAATAATTTAGAGTATACTTCTCAACCATTTTACGCTGGAAGCTATTTTATCATCAGTGCCTGAACATTCAATAGAAATATCTCCATTCCAATTTGTTTCCTTGAGATAGTCAAGACATTTCTTTATGTTGTCTGCATTTACACCTTCTCCAATAGCAACCTCGCTGACACCTATGCCTGTTGATTCTCCCCTGAGAGCTGCAGCGAGCGAAGGGCTTACGTCTTTGATATGAGAATGGCTTATATATTTTCGCAATGCTTTAAGATATTCCAGTGGTTCATGTCCCTGGATAAATGTATTTCCTGTATCCATGTTTACTCCAAGATACTCTGATTCGAAGTGACCCAAAAGTTTTTGCATAAACTCAATATCGCCAGTATAGGGACCATGCGGTTCAACATTTATTTTTATCTTATAGTCTTCGGCCCATTTCAGGCATTCTGTATAATTTCGTATAGCCTGCTTCAATACGTCTTCACGCGGCATATCAAATTTCTTTCCGCTGTCAGTAGTATCCACCAGCGGGCATCCAAGTTCTTTTGCAAAACGTATTGACTGGGTTACGTACTGGACTCCAAAAACTGCTCCGTCAAAGCCCATAATCGGGTAGGAAGCATCTATCTGGGATATTCTCAGGTTTCTTGCTTCACACAGCCTCCTGATTTCCATAGGATTTTCTTTCAGTGAAAGGCTCGGTTCATAACCCATAGCCTGGATAAAATATTGCCCGTCGATTATCCCGAATTCCATGTGCTCAAGTTTATATTTTGCAGCTGAATCCAATGCATCCATATACCCGCCGCTTAGGCTTCTCCAGTTATCTGCATGCATACCTAATCCGATCATTTTAATCTCCTCTCATATTTCACTATTGTTTATATTAAAAATTTAATTGATTTGTTTATACGTATAATTTCCATAATCTACCATATTTAAATAACCAAATCAATAGTAAATTAAATGAAAAAAAATGATAACACTATAGGTCTTTATTCATTCTTCAGCATTTCGTCAAATGACTGGGTGGAAGGCATGATATTTATATCTTTTGCAAATTCGCATGCTTCTTCAGCTCCCCTGAGCCTGTCCATGCCTGAGTCTTCCCATTCTATAGAAAGCGGACCCTGATAATTTATTTCATTCAGCTCCCGTATAATAGCCGAAAAATCCACATCACCTCTACCGGGTGAACGGAAGTTCCAGCCTCTTCTTGTTTTACCAAATTCAATATGTGAACCGAGTATCCCTGTAAGGCCGTCAAGTGTTATGGAAGCATCTTTTACGTGTACATGATAGACCCTGTCAGGCAGTTCCCTGATCATAAGGTGTGGTTCTACACCCTGCCAGAGAAGATGGCTTGGATCAAAATTCATGCCAAGAGTTTTCCTGTAATTAAAAGATTTAAGAAGCCTTACAAAGGAGTAATAATCGAATGCTATCTCGGTAGGATGCACCTCCAGGGCAAATTTTATATCCCGCTTATCCATTTCATCAAACAGAGGAGTCCACCTTTTAACAATTGTCTGGAAACCTTCTTCTATCATATCTTCAGATGTCTGGGGAAATGAATACCAGTAGGGCCATATGGGCGAGCCGGTAAAACCGGTGATTATTTTAACTCCAAGCTTTTCTGCTGCAATGGTAATGTATTTTACTTCCTGGATAGCCCATTCTCTCATCGCCTCGGGGTTATCAGCAACTGCAGCCGGGGCAAACCCGTTATGTCTCTTATCAAGCACATCGCCTACAAGCTGCCCGCAAAGGTGGGCGCTTATTGCCCAGCAGTTTAAATTATATTTTTTCAGGGTATCTTTAATAAGATTTACATATGCCGGGTCTTCTGCGGCTTTCCTGGCATCTACATGCTTGCCCCAGGTTGCAAGTTCAAGACCCTCATAACCCATCCCGGATGCAGTTTTGCACATTTCTTCAAGTGTAAGATCTGCCCATTGTCCTGTAAAAAGTGTGATTGGCCTCATTTTTAATGCTCCTTTACTCTTATTTAAAAAAAATCAAAACTATAATCAGGCTAAGAATTTATCAAATCAATACGGGATAACTTGTCCAATCGTAATATGATATTATAAGGAAATTATATTTTTTTTCCATCACGGAACTGTAATTATCCCAATTTTCCTGAATTAAAGCATGCTGCATTTGTGCAGGAAATTAATTCTCTTGTGCCGCCCGTTTGAAATATAGCGCATTGACTGCAATCAGGACCAAAAAAACTATTGCCATGATAATGGCTGCAATACCAAGTGACAGCATCATTGAAATATTGGCAAGATATTTAGTTAAGAAAGGCGCGGAAGACAAGCCTATATTTGCGCCGACAAACAAAAAAGTTGCCAGCACCCCTTGCCCTTTTTTATATAATGTACTTCCTGTAGAAATCAAGAGGGGAAATAATGCAGAATAACCCAATCCTGCAACTGCAGTAATGACATATATCATATACTCTTTTTTTACAAAAACCAGGACCGTAGCTGCAACCATAGCAATGCAGGAAAGCACTATCATCATTTTTGTGGACTTGACTTTTCCTGCAAGTATTAAAGCAACGATCCTTCCTATTACAATAAATATCCAGAATATGGTAAGCGCAAATCCTGCTGACTGGATATCAAGCCCTCTCTCAAGCCTGAAAAAAGTAGGCGCCCAGGTTGCAATTACTGTCTCTGAACAGCAGTACAAGATTAGTGCAATCAAAACAAGCAGGAATATAAGGTTTGAAGTCCTGTTTAGAAAAATCTCTTTAAGCCCCACCTTTTCAGTCTTGCTGGAAGCAAGCGAACCTTTCTTTCGGCCCAGTAAAAGTATGTAAAGACCAATGTTAACAACTATTAAAAAGATAATTACATAATACGAAAACCTCCAGCTTAGTCCTGATTTTATTATAGAGGAAGCAATAAGGGGTGATACAAGGGCTCCAATGGGGTAGAAGGTTAATAGTATGGTAATTAACCTGTCCTTATTTTTTATCCTGCTTTCCAGGATAAGTTCATTTGCCTGTATCCATATAACCCCAAGGAGATAACCGCTGACAAGATAGATGACATAAAATAGATATATGTTGGGATTAAAAACTGCAATGACAATCAGTGGAATCGAAAGAATATATCCAGCAATTATCACCTGGATTTTGGAAAACTTCCTGTTGTAAAGAACCGATGTGAGCTGGCCTGCAACTGCGCCAATTGTGTAAAAAGTAAATATCAGGCTTAAATCTGTTGTCCTGATTCCTGTAGAATTGCCCATATCAATGAGCATAAGACTGGCAATATTAAAAAAAACTGAAAAAATAAATACTGAAAGAAAATTGGGTGTTTCTTTCAGGTAATCTATGAAGCTATCTTTTTGTATCAAATTTTCCTGTTCCAAGTTTTACTTTCCCGAAGTTAATAAATCTC
Source organism: uncultured Actinomycetota bacterium (assembly GCA_964354265.1). Lineage (GTDB taxonomy): Bacteria > Actinomycetota > Humimicrobiia > Humimicrobiales > Humimicrobiaceae > Fen731. The sequence goes on along the minus strand of CAYGYY010000020.1, from coordinate 3,279 downwards.
TTCAGATCTTTTTAAATCTGCTTGAATGGCCCCAGGCCCTATATTTAATGCAAATGTTAAACAAAAATTCCACTAATGTCACCTTAAATCTTATTACAGTTAGTTTCTTTTGGCTATTTGCCATCCTGTTTTTTTGCTTTAATTGAAAGCATGAGGGTTCTCATAAAAAACGCCAGCCCGACAGCGAGTATAATATGCCCTAGTCCTGCAATATAAGATAAGAACTTAAAGTCAAATCTCATTACATCCAGGACGCCCCTGGAGGCCATGGCCAGTATGCTTAAAATCAGGCCTATATTATATATATATAAAAAGGTTGTATAATATTTAAAATTTGATAGTTCAAATATCTTATCAAGTATAAGTATCAAAATAAAAAACAAAAAGCCCAGTGTTAGAATATGCGGATGTACAAAACTTAATGCAGTACTGCCTTCAAAAGCCATTGCTCTTGTAAATTCCCTGTAAAATACCCCGAAAGAAAGCCCAAAAACCAGGTAAAATAGTGAAAGATAAAAAATCTTTTTCATAGCCTTATTCCTTTCCTTACTCATTTAATGAAAATATTTTAAAAAATCAGCTACTGTCCTACCGAGGAACTGGAAATTATATTAACGCCTGTTCCAAGAATATTTTCTATAATAATATCATCCATTTTTACAGGCGGTTTTGTTTTATGTTTTTTAGCTTCCTTTACCATCTTAAAAATCATATCCTTCGGGACCGGGATATTGCTTCTTACTGCAAGCCTGGCCTGGCCTTTGGAATCAATGCCAATAGTAGTAGTAAGTATCCTTAAAGGATTTAATATTTCATCCTGGCCAAATTTTATACCCCTTTTACACTTATAGCCCTTAAGTGAAATCATTCCTGGCACTGTAGAGTCATATATCGCCTGCATCATACAGCCCTCCGGGCAAATGACGCATCTTATTTTTTTTCTCATTTTTTTTCCAGGTATTCCTGTCAAGTTATCATGTCCCCTTTTATATTCACTTTAATTCTTGAGGGCAAAGGGCATTCTGCAAATGCCTGTTTTTTTACATTGAAAAAAACCATTTCTCCGGGGGTTATGTATTTAAATTTTTTCTTATGAACATCCGGTTCAAATTCAACTGTTGCATTTTTTACTGGTACTTTTGACCGCAGCTTAAAAGTAACATCCTTAATGCCAGTTATCTTTTGCGGCACTGCATAGGCAACATTTTCACCTGCGCAGACATCAATATAGTTGTGTTGGCTGCTGGCAGGGATATTGCCTGAACGCAATATGTATTCCACTGCGCTTTCTGCAGTCCTGTATCCATCTTCTGTGACATTATCCACCAGGTCATAAACAAAAAGCGAATTACCGCAGGTAAATATACCCGGAACCGAAGTCTGGAAGCTTTCATCAACAACCGGTCCTCCGCTATATTTGTCAATTGTAATGCCGCCGCTTTTTGAAAGTTCGTTTTCGGGTATCAGGCCAACTGCAAGTAGTAATGTATCGCATTTCATTGTTTTTTTACTTGACGGGTCCGGTTCAAGGTTTTTATCTACTCTGCAGACCTGGACAGCTTCAAGCCTTCTTGCGCCGATGATGTTTGTTGCTGTATGACTTAAATACAGGGGTATATTAAAGTCTTCAAGGCACTGGGATATATTGCGAAGGAGGCCTGTAGAAAATGGCATGAGCTCAAAAACACCCTTTACCCTGCACCCTTCAAGAGCGAGCCTTCTTGCCATAATAAGGCCAATATCGCCTGAACCCAGGATGACTATTTCCCTGCCAGGCAGATAACCTTCTATATTTACCATCCTCTGTGCCAGCCCGGCAGTAAAGATCCCCGAGGGCTTTGCGCCGGGTATCATAATTTGTCCCCTTTGCCTCTCCCTGCAACCCAGCGCAAGTATTAAAGCCTTTGAATAATTGGTCCTGAAACCTGAATTTTTACCAGCAGTGACTACTCCTATAACATGCGGATGTTTATCCGACGCGGCTCCTGGTTGATTAGCTTTGAGCGCTTCATTGCCTGAAGTGGTATTTATGGAAAGAACCATAGTATCAAGCACTACTTCTACGGCAGTCTTTTTTAACCTGTCAACAAATATCTGGCAATATTGGGGCCCGGTAAGATCCCTGTTAAAAATCTTAAGCCCAAAACCAGAGTGTATACATTGCGGCAATATACCGCCCGGCCGGCAATCCCTTTCTATAAGCAGGATATCCTTCACGCCAAGCTCAGAGCATCTTATAGCAGCAGCAAGACCGGCGGGACCGGACCCTACTATTATAATGTCATATATTTTTTTTGGAGCTTCCTTAAATTTTAAGTTCATTATATCTTAAGCTAAGCAACATTAATCTTATATAATATTTACTTATTTTATTAATCTGGTTTACCAGTTTCCATTTTTTAAATATCACTTCATCTTATGTGAAGCAATATATGAGTTTCCGCCGGATTTAGTTATCTTTTCAAACGGCACCCCTGTTTCGCTGGACAATAGCTTCATTACCCTCATTGTACAGTAACCTCCCTGGCACCTGCCCATTCCTGCCCTCGTCCTGAACTTTATTCCGTCAAGGGTTGTAGCGCCATTTTTAATTGCCTCCACTATTTCAGCTTCTGTTACTTTTTCGCACCGGCATTCTATTTTTCCAAAACATTTATCCTTCTGATATAAAAAATTGTTTTCCAGGTAATTTTCCTTATCAAGACTTGCAGTTTTTTCCCTGACAGGTATAAATTTAGGGTTAGCAACTAGTTGTAATCCGGACTCTTGAAGGTAGCCTGCAGTCATCTCTGCTATAAGGAAAGCGCAAGTCAATCCCGGGGACTGTATTCCAGCAGCATTTATAAAATTCCTGCCGGCAATCGAAGGCCCCAGTACAAAATCTCCGCTGTCTGCATATGCGCGAAGCCCTGCAAAAATTGTAATGACCTTTTCATACGGGATGTTATCTATTAATTCTGAAAGTCTCTGTTTTATTTCATTTAATGAATCCCTTGATGTTGTAGTGTCATTTTTATCCGTTGTCTCGTAATTTGAACCCATAATGACATTATTATGAAAAGTCTTTCCAACATACATGCCTTTGGACCTTATGTTATAAGCATCAGGAATCCTGATATTAAGGTGGTTAACAAGGTTTGTTACATCAGGGTCCAATAGCATATACTGGCCTTTTATAGCGGTTATGGAAAAAGATTCATCCCCTACCATTTTAGCAACGTCATCAGCAAAAACACCAGCCGCATTAACTATATATTCTGCTTCTATTACTTTTTCTTT
>CAYGYY010000019.1:0-30950 GCA_964354265.1 uncultured Actinomycetota bacterium | reverse complement strand
GGCAATGACCTTGATTTTTCCCCTGGATTCTGTGGCAAAGCCGGTCAATCCATCTCGAATGAAGTAGGACAACCCACACTGCTTATCGACAATATTACTGTAGGAGGTACACAGGTTTAAATTGGAAACTATTATTGATTTGTGCAGACTGGCTGCTGAAAGAGTCAGCATAAAAGATGTAGATGAATATGAAGTATACATGGCTTCTTCGGTGCAAAATGAGATAGAGATATTTGATGGCGATATAGAAAATCTTTCTTTTTCTGAGACAAAAGGGATAGGTTTCAGGGTTTTTAAAGATAATAAGGTTGGATATGCCTATACTTCAAATATCCATGAACATGAAATCGATAAATGCATTATAAAAGCGATTGAAAACTCAAGGATTACCACCAGGGATGAAAACAATTATCTTCCGGGATCACAGGATTATAATTACCCTGCTGGAAAGACTGACAGGGCAAGCCTTTTTTCTGATAAATTCCTTGATTTTACGACTGAAGATAAAATAAGGATCTCAAAAGACCTGGAATTATTGGCAAAAAAGAAAGACAAAAGAATAACTGGTGTCAGTAACCTTATTTATGACGATAATATTGCTGAAATTGCAATAATAAATTCCAAAGGGTTTGAGGATAGCTATAAGACATCTTCAGCATTTCTTTATCTTGGATTGATTGCAAGAGACGGTGAAGATGTGTCAACCGGGGATTATTTTGGCTACAGCAGGTCTCCCCAGGAACTTGATATTGAAATAATAGCCAAAAATGCTGTCGAAAGGTCGACAGCCCTACTCGGAGCCAGGAAGATAAAATCTCAGACAATAGACCTGCTTCTTGACCCTTACGTAGCATTGCAATTCCTGGGGATTATAGCGGGGATTATCTGTGCAGACGCTGTACAGAAAGGAAAATCACTTCTTGCGGGTAAAATCGGCAGCAGGATATTTTCAAAGGATTTTAACATCATTGATGACGGCACATTAAATACGGGCATGGCGTCCAAACCTTTTGACGGCGAAGGAGTTCCAAAGGGAAAGACAATGGTTTTTGAGAACGGCATATTAAAATCATACCTTTATAATACTTATACAGCGCGAAAAGATAAGACACTTTCAACAGGAAATGCATCGAGGGGCTCATATAAGTCGCTGCCAGAAACAGGGATTTCAAATTTCTATATCGAACCCTCAATAAAAACCAAAGATCATATATTAAGCAAAATTGACAGGGGTTTTTATGTCCTTGATATAATCGGCCTTCACTCCGGAATAAATCCGGTATCCGGGCAAATGAGTGTTGGAGCAAAAGGGATTTTTATTGATAAAGGTCTTTTAACATTTCCGGTAAAAGAAGTGACTATTGCTACAGACCTGCTGAGTTTTTGTTCCAGCCTTGCAGAAGTTGGGGATGATTTGAAATTCATGCCTTCAGGAGGGTATATAGGAAGCCCTTCAATGCTTCTAAAGGATATAACATTGAGCGGCAGTTAGCTTAAGTTAACGTGATGCAGGAGATTTGATTGGAGATACTAAAAGCTATTGTTCTGGGGATTGTACAGGGTTTTACGGAATTTTTTCCTGTCAGCAGTTCAGGCCATCTTGTCCTTGTACCATTTATTTTCGGATGGGATTACATACCGGTTTATCTCACTGTAACTCTTCATCTTGCGACATTATGCTCCCTGGTTGCAGTATTTTACAGGGATATCTGGCGCATAATAAGAGCATTTTTTTCCGGGATTTTCAATAGGGATGTAAGGAATAATAATATATTTTTCAAGCTATCTGTCTTTATAATAATTGCATCGATACCGGCGGCAGTGTTTGGCTTTCTAATTGTAGACTATGTTGAAAATTTTTTTTCAAGTCCTTTCTTTGTAGGATTTTTTATGCTTGTAACTGCAGCATTTCTTTTCCTGGGCGAGTTAATTGGAAAAAAAATGGAAAAAAAATCAGCAGTTGCCGATGAATCCGGAAACAGAGAAAAAAATGTCAAAAATCCTGTTGATGAAGTTCATGAATATAATGGTTTTTCTTACTTTAGAATAATTATAATAGGAATCGGCCAGGCGATAGCAATATTACCCGGTATATCAAGGTCCGGGTCAACTATATCTTTTGCGCGTGCTTTCGGGCTAAAAAGAGAGGACTGCGTAAAATTTTCAATGCTTCTTTCGATACCAGTTATTCTAGGCGCTTTTATTTTTGAAATCGTAAAATCTTCAACTGAGATTGCCGCTCTTGACGTACAGGCAATTATTGGAGCAATAACAGGTTTTATTTTTGCTTTTATTTCAGGTTTTATAGCAATAAAATTTCTGGTAAAGTATTCAAGGTCAAGAAATTTAAACTTTTTTGGAATATACTGTATATTTATGGCAATAGTTGTATTTATTTTGACTGCAATCAGAAATATTTAGTGAAGGGGGACCGGTAATTTCATGAAAGGTATAATTTTAGCAGGGGGACTGGGAACTAGACTCTTTCCATGCACAAAGGTCACAAACAAGCATTTGCTTCCTGTGTTTAATAAACCGATGATATACTACCCTCTGCTTACAATGGTAAATGCAGGCCTCAAAGATATAATGATTGTTACCGGCGGAAATTATGCTGGAGACTTCCTGAGGATTCTCGGTAACGGCAGTGAATTTGGCTTGAAAGATATCAGCTATACCTACCAGGAGGGCGAGGGCGGAATCGCTGATGCATTGAAGCTGGCAGAGAATTTTGCTGAAGGAGAAAAAATATTTGTGATGCTTGGTGATAACATCATTGAAGACGATATAACTGAAGATATAAAATTTTTTGAAAACCAGCAAGAGGGTTCCAGGATATTTCTAAAAGAAGTAATAGATCCTGAAAGGTTCGGTGTTGCTGAAATAAAGAATGGCAAAGTATTGAATATTGAAGAAAAGCCCAAAAAACCAAGAAGCAATTATGCGGTATGCGGTCTTTATCTTTATGACAATAAAGTTTTTGATATTATCAGGGAACTAAGGCCTTCGGGCAGGGGAGAGCTTGAAATAACTGATGTAAATAACGTTTATATAAATAAAACTATTATGACATACTCGATGATAAAAGGCTGGTGGACCGATGCTGGAACATTTGAATCACTATTAAAGGCAAGCAATCTTGTGGCAAATAAGGAAGGTTTTTGTTTTTAAAAACTGCTTATATCTTCTGAAAGACAGTAAAAACATTTTTTTATTTTTATGTTGCACATCCAGCTATCATCAGAGATACAATAAAACCAGGATATGTTTTTTGAGGTCATGCCTTTAAAAAACGTTCCGTTTATATTTATAGTCAACGGTGCTTCATTGTAAGCTTCCGGAATTCTTGGGGGATCGGCTATTTCTTTGATGCAAAAACTGTTGTCAGGATTATCCTGTAAGATATAAACATTGCCTTTTTCTTCGGCAAAACCAATGAATTTTTCTGTATTGCCACAATTTTTGCATTTATACATTGTTGTTATTGTAATAATAAAAATATTTGATAAATTTTAAGTATTTCACTAATATATAACTTATGAAAATTTAATATTATTAATTAGTATTTATATTAACTATCAGTATTATATCAGTAATATTTCTTTTATCAATACAGATTTTTAATATATTTTAGTAAATTTTAGTAATTGACTAAACAAAATGCCTTTGATAATATCATTGGAACATTTCAGGGTATCCGAAGAGATTTATAAAATAGATAATTGACAGGAGAAAATTTAATGTCAGAAGGAATAATACAACTGAATAATTCAAACTTTGATGATGAGATTTCGAAAACAGGGTCCCCAATACTTGTTGATTTTTGGGCAGTATGGTGTGGCCCCTGCAGGATGATAGCTCCGGAACTGGAAAAAATTTATGAAGAAAAAAAAGATTCTATCCGCATCGGCAAACTGAATGTTGATGAAAACAGGGAAATCGCAATAAAATATGGTATTACAAGCATCCCTACTTTATTATTATTTAAAGATGGGCAGGTTGCAAAAAAGATAATCGGCGCAATGCCAAAGGAAAAAATACTTTCTGAAGTAGCAGCATTCATTTAAGAATTTTTTGAATATCTGTCTAAAAATATTTAATATTCGTGAATCAGATATACATAGGAACATCAGGCTATAGCTACGAAGACTGGAAAGGGTTTTTCTATCCTGCAGGCGTAGATAGTAAGGAATATCTTTGCTATTACAGCAGTTTCTTCAATACTGTAGAGCTTAATTTTACTTATTATTGTTTCCCGAATGTCCCTGCTTTTTCAAGCATGTGTGAAAAAGTAAAGGATTTAGAGGATTTTATTTTTTCAGTAAAAGCCAATAAGATATTCACGCATCAGAGGGAGTACAGTGATAATGATGCAAAAAATTTTACTGATTCATTAAAACCCCTGAAAGAATTTGGAAGACTGGGCAGTATCCTGTTTCAGTTTCCTTACAGTTTTAAATACAACAATGAGAATATCAAATATTTAGCAGGTATCGGCCAAAATTTTGCCGGTTATGAAATAAGTATAGAATTCAGGAATCAATACTGGCTCAATGATAATGTACTCAAGGTTATGAAGGATTTTAATATAGGTTTTTGCAATGTAGATGAACCTGCCCTGAAGGGGCTGCTTCCGCAGACAGACATCTGCACAACAGATAATGGCTATATAAGGTTCCATGGAAGGAACAGGCGGTACTGGTGGGAACATGAAAATGCATACCAGAGATATGATTATATGTATGACCAGGGAGAGCTGGAAGAGTGGATTCCTAAAGTGAAGAACATAACTGAAAAATCAAAGAAGACATACATTTATTTTAATAATCATTACAAGGGCAAGGCAGCAAAATCAGCCCTGATGTTTCTAGACCTTCTCAAATCAGAAAACATTTATACTTCACAAAAGTAATCTAATTATATAAAATCTATGAGTAATTTTTTTGTAATTTTCTCTAAAATGAGGTAGCGCTTATTGATGTTTAAAAAAGTGGAAAGCAGCATAGACCTGGTAAAAATGGAAGAAAATATACTTGGATTCTGGAAGGAAAACAGTATATTTGAAAAAACCCTTGAAAAAACCAGAAAAGGCACAAAGTTCATATTTTATGAGGGCCCACCTACAGCTAATGGTGAGCCAGGTGTTCATCATGTCCTTTCAAGAGTATTCAAAGATATTTTTCCACGCTATAAAACCATGAAAGGCTATTTTGTAAGCAGGAAAGCCGGATGGGACACGCATGGACTGCCAGTTGAGCTTGAGATTGAAAAAAAGCTTGGGATAAATTCTAAAAAAGAAATAGAAAAGATAGGCATTGAAGAATTCAACAGGCTCTGCAGGGAAAGCGTAATGAAATACGAGGTTGAATGGAAAAAAATGACTGAAAGAATCGGTTTCTGGATTGATATGGAAAATGCATATTTTACATTCAAAAATGAATATATTGAGACAATATGGTGGATACTTAAAGCAATTTGGGAAAAAGGTCTTTTATATGAAAGTTACAAAATAGTGCCATATTGTCCCAGATGCGGAACTGCATTATCATCACACGAAGTAGCTCTTGGCTATAAGGATATCGAAGATTGTTCCATAATCGTAAGGTTTCCACATTCTGAAATGCAAGACACATTCTTTCTTGTTTGGACCACAACCCCATGGACGCTAATATCAAATGTGGCTTGCGCAGTGAACACGGACGCAGTATATACAGAAGTGGCCAGCGAAGGGAAGATATATATTTTGGTAGAAAACATGGTCGAGAGCGTTTTTGCAGATGTTCCCGGATACAAAATAGTTAAAAGATTTAAGGGAACAGAACTTTTAAATACAGGTTATATTCCAGTATATAAAAACACAGACAGTAAAAATGCCTTCAGGGTCATTGCAGGAGATTTCATATCTGTTGAAGAGGGGACTGGCATAGTGCATATCGCACCGGCTTTTGGGGAGGATGATATGAAAGTCGGTAAAGCGAACGATCTTCCATTGGTGCAAATGGTGGATGAAGAAGGTAAGTTTAAACCTGAAGTCGAATGTTTTGGCAGACTCTCTATTGAAGATGCAAATCCAATGATAATAGAAGACCTGAAGGACAGGGGGCTCTTATTCAAGGTTTGGAAATTCGAACACTCTTATCCTTTCTGCTGGAGATGTGAGAAGAAGCTTATATATTACGCTAAAAAAAGCTGGTATATAAAAACATCAGAAATAAAGGAAAAGTTATTACAGTCAAATGAAAATGTGACATGGTATCCTGAGCATATAAAGTATGGACGGTTTGGCAACTGGCTTGAAAATAATGTCGATTGGGCATTGACAAGGGAAAGATACTGGGGGACGCCTCTTCCAATCTGGTCTGATATAAACGGACACATTATATGCATAGGCAGCGTAGCAGAGTTAAAAGAGAAGGGCAGCAATGTACCAGATGGCCTGGACCTGCATAAGCCTTATGTGGATAATATCAGGATAATCTGCGATATATGTGGCGCAGAAATGAAAAGGACACCTGAAGTAATTGACGTGTGGTTCGATTCAGGCGCCATGCCATTTGCGCAATACCACTATCCTTTTGAAAATAGTGATATTTTTGAACAAAACTATCCCGCAGATTTTATATGCGAAGCTATTGACCAGACCAGAGGCTGGTTCTATACAATGCTTACAATATCCACACTTCTTTTTGAAAAATCATCATATAAAAATGTGCTCTGCCTGGGGCTTATAAACGATGAATATGGACAAAAAATGAGCAAGTCAAAAGGTAATGTTGTAAAACCATGGGATATATTAAACAGACAAGGCGCCGACGCACTGAGGTGGTATTTCTTTACTGTTGTTTCACCCTGGAATGCAAAGAACTTCTCAGTAAAAGCTATTGATGAAGTTATAAGGAAATTCCTTCTGACCTTGTGGAATACATATTCGTTTTTTGTCATCTATGCAAATATAGATGACTTCAACCCTGAAAAATATAACCTTGAAGTAAAAGACAGAATAGAAATCGACAGGTGGATTATATCAGAACTGAACAGGACGATAGGAAGAGTTACAGGGCTCATGGATGATTTCAATGTTACAGACAGCGGTAGAATGATAGAATCATTTGTTGACGACCTTTCCAACTGGTATGTAAGAAGGAGCAGGAGAAGGTTCTGGAAAAGTGAAAATGATAATGAAAAAATAAGCGCTTATAAGACGCTTTATGAATGCCTCGTTACTGTATCAAAACTAGCTGCGCCATATATTCCTTTTATCAGTGAGGAAATTTATAAAAATCTTACCGCCGGGATATCCATAAGTAAAGATAGTGTCCATCTTGAAGATTACCCCTTAGCAGACCCTTCACTGATTGATGAGGACCTCAGTTTTAAGATGAGCACTATAAGGAAAATAATAGGCCTGGGTAGGTCTGTCAGGAGCAGGATTAATATAAAGACAAGACAGCCATTATCAAGTCTGAAAGTTTATTTCGATGAGGACAACAGGAAAAAGGATGCCTGCTTACATTTTAAAGAAGTTATTCTTGAAGAATTAAATGTAAAAGAACTGGAAATAATAGAAAAACTTGAAAGTATAGTTTTATACAGCATCAAGCCAAACTTAAAGTTGCTCGGTCCAAAATATGGTGCCTTGCTGATTGAGATACAATCCGCGCTGGGAGCAGAGAATCCGGTGCAGATTGCACTGAAAGTTAAAAATAATAAGAATATAAACCTTATTGTAAAAGGCTGTCAGGTTGAAATACTAGCTGAAGAAGTTATAGTAGAAATTAAAAATCTGGAAGATGTCGGAGTTGAAAGTGACGGGGAATATACAGTGGGGATAAGTATTGCTATTACAAAAGAGCTGGAAGAGGAAGGTTTCTGCAGGGAACTTGTCCACCAGATACAGAATCTCAGGAAAGAGGCAAATTTTAAGATAGAGAATACTATCCGCTTAGCACTGGAATGCGAAGACAATACGTGGCAAATAATAAAAAAATACAGCGATTATATTAAAAAAGAGACATTAAGCAGGCAGCTTGATGGGGAGTTTTTAAATGATATGTTTATAAAAGAGCTAAAAGTCAATGAACATAATATTAAAGCAGGTATTTTGGTGACAGGAAGTATTGTATAGAAAATGGCAAAGCAATTATCTAACAAAATCCTTAATATAATTTTTTCAATAAGTGCAATTATAGTCTTTGTTCTTGACCAGTACACAAAATATATTGTAAATATGCAGCCAGAAGAAATATTTCCCATAGAGGTCATACCGAAATTGTTTTATATCACACGTGTAACAAATACAGGGGCAGCATTTGGCATATTCCAGGATAAAACAAAAATCTTTATAATCATATCTATAGTTGCGATAATCCTTATAATCATCTTAAAGATAAAACTTAATATACCTTCAGTTTTTTATAACCTGGCGCTCGGGTTTATACTTGGCGGGGCAGCAGGCAATCTGCTGGACAGGATACTTTATTCAGGCGAGGTCACAGACTACCTGCATCTTGAATATTTTGCAGTATTTAATGTGGCTGATAGTTTTATTGTAATAGGTTTTGGTATAATATTGATTATTATTATCAGGACTTTCTTTAAAAAAGACCCGGCCAAACAAATTGATTCCGAAAAAAACTAATAACTTTACTGTTCAGGCAGATGAATGCGATTCAGACAAACGGCTTGATAACCTGCTAGTTCAAAAATTAACAGGGCTATCAAGAAGTTATATACAGAAACTTATAGCAAATAAAGGAGTACTGGTTAATGGAACCCCGGCAAATAAAAATCACAGGGTAAGGTTTAATGATAAAGTGGAGATATACGATATCGAAGCATGTATGCCGCCGGAAGACCTCATACCTTTAAATAGAAGCTTGAAAATAGTCTATGAGGACCCCTATTTTATAGCAGTTTCAAAAGACCCGGGGATTTCAGTCCATCCTGCAGCAGGAAACAGTTCAAATACCCTTGCAAATGCGATAGTCTTTTATTTTAAGAATCACCAGGAGATTTTTAATAAATCGACAAGGCCAGGTATAGTGCACAGGCTGGATAAAGATACTTCAGGTTTGATTATTATTGCAAAATTCCCATCAATACAATACAGGTTATCAGATCTTTTTAAGCAAAGAAAAATCATAAAATGTTATTCAGCATTAGTGTACGGAAGTTTTGTGGAGGAGGCAGGTCATATTGATTTACCAGTAGGAAGATCCAGGATGGACAGGAAAAAAATGTCTGTCTCTATCGACAGTGGAAGGGAGGCTGTTACAGATTTTCAGGTCATAGAGCATTTTGGTAATTGTACGCTGGTTGATGTTTATCCAAAAACTGGAAGGACACACCAGATAAGGGTACATTTCAGCTATATAAACCACCCTATTGTCGGAGATACTCTTTATGGAAACAGGGAAAGTAACGCAATTGCAAAAAAAATTGGCCTCCAGAGGCAGTTCCTGCATGCAAAAATGCTGTCTTTTACACATCCTGAAACGGGCGAAAAGATAGAACTCTTTGATGAACTTTCAGAAGACCTAGAGGAAAGCCTTGAATTTTTACGGACAAATAAAATATAATTTTTTAGCAATTATGATATAAATTGGCAAATATCAGAAGGCCTGTTCTGGATGCTCTAAAGCCCCGGGTATTTTTTACTACCCGGGGCTTAATCGATTTAAAATAATTATGTAGACCTGATTTCCTGTTTCATGAATACTATATAGGAAATTGCAAAACATATTATTGTCAGCATAATAAGCACTATCAATTGTGGCCATACCTGCAGGAAACTCTGGCTTAAAGACAGGGGATTTGCAATAAGCTTGCTTAAATCACTGTCTGAGACTGTCATCGATAAATGGCCAAGGGTAGGATCAATAATTGCAGCTGTTGCCTCAAAGAATAATATAAAAGGCGAAATGCGCAACAGGTTAACAGATAGCGACAGGTTATCCATCTGTGTTGCAAGTGTAGCCCCCTCTTGCACAGGTATTATCTGGTTTGCAATCTGCGGTGCTATAAAAGGCCAGAAAAATGTTAAAAAGAGCCATATAGGTATTACTGTTAGTAACGCAGCGGCAACATTTCGCATAATTACAGAAAAAAGCATGGATAGGCTCATCCAGAACATACCGTATATTATGCAAATGAAAATAAACATGAATATCCTGAGTATTTCTTCTGCTGTAGGCGGGACTCCTATTGCGCGCAATCCTATCCCCATTACAATAAAAACTATACTGGATATCATTATTGTCAGGGTAGTAATACCTGCAAGAAATTTTCCATTTATAAGGCTGTCCCTGTAAATCGGTTGTGAAAGCAACCTGCTTATATTTCCTGAATTTCTTTCACTGTTTATGGCATTAAATCCAAACAGAATGCCAATAAGGGGTATAAAAGCACCAAAGAACCTTACAAAATTGAATGTCATAATTGCCCTGATTTCACCTACCGTAAAAAGCTTTAAAAAGAACATCTCGTCAATAAAGACTTTTATAAGCAGTGACTGGTCTGTGCTCATTGGAGCAGATTTTATCGCCTGGATTGAAAGATATGCAAAGCCAAGGCCCGCAATATATATAAGAGCAAGAAGTATAAGAAAAATCTTGCTGCTGAAGTAATCACCCATTTCTTTACGGAATACTGTTAAAGCGCCTCTCATTTTACTCCTCTTTAAAATATTTCAAATATATTTCTTCAAGTGAAGAATCCTTAATGTTCATCCTTGTCAGCAGCAGGTTATTATCAATGATGAGTTTTGAGATCACAGACCTTATATCTGCATCACTTGTTATCTGAATAAGGTTGTCTATTTGTTCAACATCCAAAACCTCATCCATGTTCCTGATTTTTTCAAGTATTTCCGGTGTTGCATCAGAAACTTCAATTTCTATCCTGTATTTACCTGCAGAAAATAACCCTCTCCCAAGATTATCGATAAGGCCTTCGCCTATCATCTTGCCTTTGGACATAATTCCTATCCTGGTGCATATTCTCTGGACAAGATTTAGTTGATGGGAGCATATAAGGAAAGTGATTTTCTTTTGATTGTTAAGAATCCTGATATTTTCCAAAATCTGGTTTGCAATCTTAATATCAAGTCCTTCTGTAGGCTCGTCAAGTATTACAAGACCAGGGTCCTTTATTAAGACATCTGCTATACCAAGCCTCTGTTTCATTCCTTTTGAAAACGTCTTTACGAGATTATTCTTATTTTTTTCAAGACCCACTATCTCAAGCACTTCCTGTACTTTTATTTCAGAATCTTTAAGTGGAATGCTGTTAAGATCTGCTGTATATTTCAGGTTTTGCCTTGCTGTCATATCCTCGTAAAAACCAAGTCTTTCCGGAAGATATCCTGTTATCCTTTTTACTTTGATGGGCTCTCTGGTCGAATTAAACCCGGCAACTGTAATGGAACCTGAAGTAGGTTCAGTTAACCCGAGAATCATTAATATTATTGTCGACTTTCCTGAACCATTAGGTCCAAGGAGACCAAATATCTCTCCCTCTTTCACTGTAAGATTAAGGTTACTGACAACAGTCTTTCCGTTATATTGTTTTGTTAAATTTTCAGCAACAATTATTGGTTTATCAATCACATTGTTCATGTTCTATCTTCTTCCTAGTCTTGCAAATATAACTGCAACTCCTATTACAACTAATACAATTATTGCTATTCCCACCCATCCCCATATGGAGGGCGTCTCTACTGTTACTCTTATGTCAATATTATTAGATGCATCCTCACTTTGTGATGCAAAGTTAAGCATGTAATCGCCTGCTATTGTCTTATCTGGCGGAGTTATTGTTACCTCGATATCCTTAGTTTCGCCGGCTTTCAATTTGTCTATTTTTTCTGGTTCAAATTTGATTATCCATTTTTGTGGTGCATCTGATTTGAATGTTATATTCTCAATATCACCCGATCCGGTGTTTTCCAGCACCAGCATAAACGGATTGTTCTTACCGGAAGTTGCCTGGGTGTTAAGTACGCCATATTTTGCAGTAAGGGATGAATCATATGTAGCTGTTACCGTAGCTATGAATTCATATTCCTCTGAAATTTTGAGGTCTTCATTTGAGACTATTACTTTAATCGGGAAATCTCCTGCTATCTGCTGATCCTTAGCAACAGGAGGATAAGCAAGAAGTTTTAGGCTTTCCTTCTGGCCCGGCTGCATTTTTATCGCATTAACTTCTTTGTCCTCATATGAAGGAGAGATTACAATATACCAGTCCTCAGGACCTTCAGTGACCATATTAAATGTAGCTTCTTCATCGCCTTCGTAAAGAAGATCAAATTTAAACTCAAAATTTGTGCCGGCTTTTGCGCTTAACTCCGGGAAAATTACATCGAAACTTATTTTTTCAGGGATATCCAGTACAATAGTCTCTGTAGCCGTTTCCTCAGTTCCTTCCTGTGCAGATATTATTCCTGGTATCATTAGGACAACTGACAGGATTAAAAATGAAATTGTTGTTATTACCAGTGCCTTTGATTTTTTACTCACTTTTATCACCTTATTTTTAGATCCTTTCTATAATTTTTTCAATTTTTAGGAAAATAGCGTTCAAATCAATTTTGCCACTAACCTTTGAATTTTAATACTTATTAAAACATAATGTCAATATGCATTTATGG
This sequence comes from uncultured Actinomycetota bacterium, assembly GCA_964354265.1. Lineage (GTDB taxonomy): Bacteria > Actinomycetota > Humimicrobiia > Humimicrobiales > Humimicrobiaceae > Fen731. The sequence goes on along the minus strand of CAYGYY010000019.1, from coordinate 18,301 downwards.
AAAGTTGAACGCCTACCAGGCTTAATATTCTACTTTTTACTGTTATATTTGTCTACCATGTCCTGAATTGTAATGTTTTCCAGAGATTTATAAAACATCATGTTTATTTCATTCCAGAAAAATCTGGAAACACAATCCTCATACCTTTCACATATTTCAGGGTTTTCAAGGCATTCAACCAGGCATATAGGTCCTTCAAGTGCCCTGATAATCTCACTTAACCTGATTTTATCCGGATTTTTTGCCAGGTAGTAACCGCCATGCGCGCCTCTAGAAGATTTTACAATACCTGCTATTTTTAATGGTATTATAAGCTGGCCAAGGTATTTTAAAGAAATCTCCTGTGATCTGCTTATTTCTTTTAAGTATATAGGACCCTGGTTAAATTTCAGTGCAAGTTCAAGAACCAGCCTTGTTCCATACCTGCTTCTGGTTGAGAGTTTCATTCTGTTTTTCCTTTTTTAATAGAATTGTTTTGATCAAGAAAACATATTTTTAATAAAAAGTACATTTACCATATTATACACTACTATTTCAATAGTATTAATAAAAAACAAATATCCGGATAATAAAAAATCTAAAAAAATCTAAAATATCTTGTATTTTTGTTTAAAATCTCTTATATTATCTTCGGTAAAAAAATAATTAGGAATTAAATAGCAATAATTTCCAGGAAATACCTTTAAAATAGTCCAGAGAGACTAAAAAGGAGAAATTTGTCAGCGCAAATATTAATATCATCTTGTGAAGAACTGGCATATTTTGATGCCTTCTTACTTTAATTGTAAGGAGGCATTTTTTTTGCCCTGAATTTTTTGCGCTGATTTTAAAGTAAATAAAATAAGGAAGCAATGAAAGAAAAAGCTTTAATACTGAATGAAATCGATATTGAACGTATTCTTAAAAGGATAGCCCATGAGATTCTTGAAAGGAACAAAGGTTCAAAAAATCTTGTATTTATAGGCATACAGAAAAGAGGGGTTCCTGTTGCCGAAAGAATAACAAAAAATATCAATGATCTTGAAGGCACCAATATAAAGGCAGGAAAGCTGGATATTTCTTTTTACAGGGATGATATCGCAAAAAGAGTGAAGCCGAATATTGAGATCACTGATATACCTTTTGCAATTGACGGAAAGGATGTGGTTCTTGTAGACGATGTCCTCTTTACGGGAAGAACAATCAGGGCCTCACTGGATGCTTTAATAGATTTTGGAAGACCTAAGACAATCCAGCTTGTGGTGCTGATAGATAGGGGGCACAGAGAATTGCCTATAAGGGCCGACTATGTTGGAAAAAATATACCCACAGCATTAAATGAGTTCATAGAAGTAAGCTTAAAGGAGATTGATTATAAGGATAGTGTGACAATTTATGAGGCAGGTTAAAAATGTTAAGCGTAAAAAATGTATTAGATATTGACGATTTGAGTGTTGAAGATATAGAGATTGTTCTTGAAAATGCAGATACTTTCAATGAAGTGCTTGAAAGGGACCTTAAAAAAGTGCCAGCATTAAGAGGCAAGACTATCATAAATATGTTTTTTGAATCCAGCACGAGAACCAGGATTTCCTTTGAGCTTGCAGCGAAAAGGCTGAATGCAGATATCATTAATTTTTCATCTTCAACAAGCAGCCTCAGGAAAGGCGAGTCTATCATAGACACAATAAAAACTATCAGGTCCATGGTAGCGGATCTGCTTATAGTCCGCCATGGAGATAGCGGAGTCATGGATTTTATAGCAAACAACATTGACCTGCCCCTTATTAATGCTGGAGATGGCAAACACCAGCATCCCACCCAAGCCCTGCTTGACCTTTATACAATCAGGAAATCTTTCAGCAAATTCAAAGACCTGGATGTGGCTATTGCAGGCGATATAGTAAACAGCAGGGTCGCGCGTTCAAATATGCTGCTTTTTTCTAAAATGGGAATGAATGTAACCCTTGTTTCAGCACCGATGCTTTTACCCGAAGATTTGTCCCATTTTAATGTTAATCTGACCGGTTGCATAGATGACATTATCAGAAACACAGATGTCCTTTATATGTTAAGAATGCAGTTTGAAAGGCAGGAAAGGAAATATTATCCTTCTGTAAATGAATATAACAGGTTTTTGGGCTTAAACGAAAAAAGGCTGAATATGATGAAAAAGCATTCGCTTGTGATGCATCCCGGACCAGTCAACAGGGGAATTGAAATAAGTGAAGGGGTAATGAATCTTGAAGATATTAAGCCGGAGAATATAAAGATAAACGAGCAGGTAAGAAACGGGGTTGCAATAAGGATGGCTCTTATATATTTAATTTTAACAAAAGAATGATCTGGTGGTAAAAAATGACAGGATTTATTCTTAATCAAATAAATGAACTAAATAATAAAGCAGAAGTCCTTATAAAGGATTCCAGCATTTTGGACCCTATTTCCGGGAAAACCAGGGTATCGGACATACTGGTTAAAGACGGCCTAATACGTTCTGTAGATAAATTCCTGGATGCAGGCATTTTGCAACCTGCTGAAAAAAATGCTTCAGGCAGTGATAAAGTTAATATAAGTTCAAAAGATAACTTGATTATAATAGACGCAAAAGGATTTGTCGCAACCACTTCTTTTTTTGATATGCATGTTCACTTAAGGGATCCCGGAAACGAAGATGAAGAAGATATCGAGAGTGGAATAAATGCTGCATTCCATGGAGGGATTTCAGCTTTATGCTGCATGCCAAATACAGATCCGCCACTGGACAGGGATTACATGATCCAGTATATAACCGGAAAAGCACGGAAATTGGACTTTAATATTTTTCCCGTTGCAGCCATGACAAAAAAAATGGAAGGCCTGGAAATTACTGATTTCGGCCTCCTTAAAGAAAGCGGCGCAATCGCATTATCAGATGACGGTTTTTGCGTACAGGACGCAAAACTCATGTATGAGATCATGAAATATTCAAGACAGTTTGACATTCCGCTTATCTTGCATGAAGAGGATTACAGTTTTTCAAGATACGGACTGATGCACGAAGGTTATTATTCATCAAAACTGGGCCTGGAAGGGATATCTTCACTGTCCGAGACACTGATGGTCCAAAGAGACATTGAACTTGCTAAAAAAACAAAAGCAAGGGTGCACTTTACTCATCTGAGCTCAAAAGAATCGGTTGAACTTATAAAAAAAGCAAAGGAAGATGGCACTGATATAACCTGCGATGTTACCCCGCACCATCTTTGTTTTGATGACTCATCTCTTAATGGTTACAACGCTATATTTAAGGTAAATCCCCCTTTAAGGAGTAATCACGACAGGCAGGCTCTGGTCGATGGCATAAAGAATGGAATTATAGATACTATTTCAAGCGACCATGCACCGCATCTTGAAACAGAGAAAAATACTACAATAAAAAATGCAGCAAACGGGGTTACTGGTATGGAAACTTTTTTTAGCTCCTCTTATACACAATTATGCAGTAAAGAAAACTTTCAACTGCAGGAATTAATAAAAATCCTTGCTCACAAACCTTATAAAATACTGGGGTTGAAACCTCCGGCAATAATGCCTGGTGAAAAAGCAGAGATAACATTAATAGATACCGGAAGGGACGTGAAGGTATGCAAAGAATTTTTCAGCTCAAAAAGTGCCAACAGCGCATTTATAGACAAAAACCTTAAAGGTTTTATATTTGCTGCTATTAACGGAAAAAAGATAAGGATAAATAATTGAAAGCAGTACTGTTACTTGAAAACGGGACTTTATTTAAAGGCCTTAGCTTTGGAGCACAGGGGGAAGTAGCTGGAGAGGTAGTTTTCAATACTTCAATGACAGGGTACCAGGAGATATTGACTGACCCGTCATATTATGGGCAGATAGTTACCATGACCTACACTCAGATAGGTAATTATGGAGTCAACCAGGAGGATATAGAATCAGATAGGGTGAATGTAACCGGTTTTGTCGTAAGGGAATATTTAGATTATTTCAGCAACTGGAGAGCAAGCGGAAGCCTCTCTTCTTACCTGAAAAAAAATAATATTGTAGGTATATCTGATATAGATACCAGGATGCTTACCAGGCTTTTGCGGATAAGCGGAGCTATGAAAGGCGTTATATCAACAGAGACGGATGATGTAAGAAAACTCAAGGAAAAGCTGGATAATCATCCGGATATGACCGGAAGCGATCTCGTAAAATATGTCACGTGTAAAAAAAGTTATACCTATAATGAAGGAATAACGGGTGATTGCCGAAATATTGTAGCAATAGATTATGGTATTAAATTTAATATATTGAGATGTCTTGACGGTGCAGGATTTAAGATAAAGGTAATCCCTGCTTCAACCAGTGCAGACGAGATACTTGCCTGCAATCCTGATGGCATTTTTCTTTCGAATGGCCCGGGGGACCCTGCAGCAGTGGAATATGCGATAAAAAATATATCGTTGCTGCTTGGCAGAAAACCGGTTTTTGGAATATGTCTTGGACATCAGCTTATGGCTCTGGCCCTTGGCGCAAAAACTTATAAATTAAAATTTGGTCACCATGGCGGAAATCATCCGGTCAAGAATATTTCGACTGGTGAGGTTGAAATAACGACCCAGAATCATGGTTTTGCGGTTGAGATGGATACTTTAAAAAGTATAACCAGGTCTACTTTCAGGATTACTCATCTTAATTTAAACGATAATACTATCGAAGGCATAGAATATCCTGATATTTCAGCATACAGCGTACAGCATCACCCTGAAGCAGGACCCGGCCCCTATGATTCAAGATATATTTTTGCAGGTTTTAATAATTACATTGATGATTTCATAAAATAATAATTACTTGAATGATTTAAGTAAAGAATAATTGCTGATTATGAATTTAGAAGGGTTATGAAATATGCCAAAGAGAGAAGACCTTAAGAAAATCCTTATTATTGGGTCCGGTCCAATAGTAATCGGACAGGCAAGTGAGTTTGATTATTCAGGCACACAGGCATGCAAAGTCTTAAAAGAGGAGGGTTTTAAGGTTATCCTTATAAATTCTAACCCCGCAACAATAATGACAGATCCGGAATTTGCCGACAGGACCTATATTGAACCCCTGACACCTGAGTTTGTCGCCAGGGTAATAAAGAAGGAAAGGCCGGATGCAATTCTTCCTACCCTTGGAGGACAGACTGGTCTTAATATTGCAGTGGCCCTTGCGAATGATAAAATCCTTGAAAAGTACAGCGTTGAGCTGATCGGGGCAAGCGTTGATGTCATTCATAAAGCTGAAGACAGGGAAAGATTCAAGGAAGCCATGAAAAAAATAAACCTCGACGTGCCTCCAAGCGGTTATGCCAACACCATTCAGGAAGCAATAAAAATAAGCAATGAGCTGAAATTTCCCCTGGTAGTAAGGCCAAGTTTTACGCTTGGGGGGATAGGCGGCGGCTTAGCTTTTAACAAAGAGGAATTCGCAGAAACAGTAGCCAGGGGACTGGATTTTTCACCGGTTTCACGGGTACTAATAGAGAAATCTGTTGCAGGATGGAAAGAATATGAGCTGGAAGTCATGAGGGATAAAAATGACAATGTTGTGGTTGTATGCTCGATAGAGAATTTTGATCCCATGGGTGTGCATACAGGAGACAGCATAACAGTAGCGCCAGCACAGACACTTACTGACAGAGAGTACCAGGGCATGAGGCAGGCAGCGCTGGCTATAATCAGGGAAATTGGCGTTGAAACAGGAGGTTCAAATATACAATTTGCTGTAAACCCTGAAGATGGAAAAATGGTTGTTATTGAAATGAACCCCAGGGTTTCCAGAAGCAGTGCCCTGGCGTCCAAAGCTACCGGATTCCCAATAGCAAAAATCGCTACAAAACTTGCTGTGGGATATACACTTGATGAAATACCTAATGATATCACTAAAAAAACTCCGGCATGTTTTGAGCCATCCATTGACTATGTAGTAGTCAAGTTTCCAAGATGGGCTTTCGAGAAATTCCCGGGAACTGATATTAGCCTCACAACCAGGATGAAATCTGTAGGCGAGGCAATGGCAATCGGAAGGACATTCAAGGAAGCGCTTCAAAAAGCAATAAGGTCTCTCGAAATCGACAGGTATGGGCTTGGCGCGGACAAACAGGACATATTAAAGAAAGAGCTGCTTTCAATGAAACTTACTACTCCGAACCAGGACAGGGTATTTTATATCAAGCTTGCATTCGAGTTGGGAATAAACATTGAAGAGATATACAGCAATACAAGGATAGATCCCTGGTTCCTGAATAATATCAGGCAGCTGGTTGAATTCGAAAAAAACTTTGAAACATGCAGTTATAAAGAGCTTACAAAAGATAGACTCCTTGAGTCTAAAAGGTTGGGTTACTCTGACATACAGTTGGGATACCTTTGCAATTGCAGTGAAGACAATATAAGGGGCTTGAGAGAAAAATGGAAAATAAAGGCTACCTTTAAACCCGTTGATACCTGTGCGGCAGAATTTGAAGCTTATACTCCCTATTATTACTCTACATATGAAACTGAAAACGAGATAGAGGCATCAACCAAAGAAAAAATAGTAATCCTTGGGAGCGGCCCAAACAGGATAGGGCAGGGTATAGAATTTGATTATTGCTGTGTCCATGCATCTTTTGCGCTGCATGAAGACGGTTATGAGACCATAATGGTAAATTGCAATCCTGAAACAGTGAGCACGGATTATGACACTTCAGACAGATTATATTTTGAACCACTGACTTTTGAAGACGTTTTAAATGTTGTGGATGCTGAACAGCCAATTGGAGTTATAGTCCAGTTCGGAGGGCAGACTCCCTTAAAACTTGCCATGCGGCTGCATAATGCAGGGATAAACATTCTTGGAACCTCTCCTGACAGCATCGACCTTGCAGAAGACAGAAAAAGATTTGGAAACCTTTTAAACAGCCTTAACATACCCCAGCCTGAAAATGGTACGGCAATGACTACGGATGAAGCTGTAGATATTGCAAGGAAGATTGGTTTTCCAGTTCTTGTAAGGCCTTCATACGTCCTGGGAGGAAGGGCTATGAATATAGTCTATACTGAAGAAAGCCTGATTAGTTATATAAATACAGCATCCCTTGTATCTCCGGACAAACCAATACTTGTGGATAAATTCCTTGAAGACGCCATAGAAGTGGATGTGGATGCTATCTTTGATGGCGATGAGATATTTATTGGCGGAATAATGGAGCACATCGAGGAAGCCGGCATACATTCCGGTGACAGTGCTTGCGTTATTCCACCTTTTACACTTTCAAAAAAAACCATAGAAAGCATAAAAGATTATACTCTAAAAATTGCCAGGGCATTAAAAGTAAAAGGCTTGATGAATATACAGTATGCAATCAAGAATTCAACAGTTTATGTACTTGAGGCAAACCCCAGGGCTTCAAGGACTGTGCCTTTTGTCAGCAAGTCAATAAAAGTTCCACTGGCAAAAATTGCTTCCAGAGTCATTACAGGTAAAAAGCTAAAGGACCTAAATTTCGAACGGGTCGACAGTCTTGCGCTTGAATATTTCAGCATAAAAGAAGCAGTATTACCGTTCAACAGGTTCCCCGGATTCGATACGATATTGGGACCTGAAATGAAATCCACCGGGGAAGTAATGGGTATAGATAAGAATTTTGGTATAGCCTTTGCAAAATCACAGATTGCAACGAACCAGGTACTGCCGACAAAAGGCATTGTATTCATAAGCGTCAATGACAAGGATAAAAAGAATATCATAGATATAGCAAAAAATCTTCAAAAACTTGGTTTTAAAATAATTGCAACAAAGGGAACCGCTGATATACTGGAAAAAAGCGGTATTATGTGCGATTCTGTCCTGAAAATAAGCGAAGGCAGGCCTAATGTTCTTGATATGATGAAAAATGGTGAGATAAACCTTATTATAAATACTCCCGAAGGGAGCAATGCAAGAAGCGACGGATACTATTTAAGGACTGCTGCCGTAATGCAGAATATACCTTCAATAACGACACTGTCTGCTGCTTCTGTGGTGGTTCAGGGCATAAAAGAACTGCAATCCAATGCAAAGATAGGAGTTAAGAGCATCCAGGATTACTGAATCAATCAGTTTAAACAGGATAATCCGGCATTATAACCAGCGAAAGAAATGAAATTATTAAACGGAGAAATACTTGGAAATAAAAAATATGGGGAAAACCTTTATAAAATAGAAGTTTTCTCACCTTATATATGCAGAAATGCGCTGCCTGGCCAGTTTGTTGAAGTGAAGTGTTCATATGAACATATAACAGACCCGCTGCTTCGAAGACCTTTCAGCATTTGTGAAATAGATAGAAGGTTTAATGTTTTCTCATTACTGTTCACTGTAAGGGGTAAAGGGACCGCTTTTATGACAAAATTAAAAAAAGGGGAGACTCTCAATTTTATAGGGCCACTGGGAGAGGGTTTAAAGTTCAATGAAGGACATTTAAAATATGTCCTTATCGGCGGTGGGATAGGCGTTGCACCTCTTTGTTTTATTGCAAATGAATTGATAACTAAAGAAAATGATGTACTTTTTATGGCAGGTTTTAAGGATAATTCTTTTTATGCATGGGAAAGAGACCTGATAAAAATTACCAGGAACTATAAGATCTTTACTGAAGACGGCTCCCGCGGGGAATATGGAATACCTGCTGCACATGTATCTAAAAATCTAAAAGAATATAAAAACTGTACTTTTATTATATGCGGACCCGTTGAAATGCTTAAAGCTCTCCAGGGGATATTGAAGAAAGCCGGCAAAGTCAGGGCACTTGCTCTTATGGAAGAAAGAATGGCTTGCGGAATAGGGGTATGCATGGGCTGCGTAATAAAGATAAAGGGAACTGACGGAGGTTTTAACTACAGGAAAGTCTGCAGTGACGGGCCGGTATTTGATCTTATGGAGGTAATATTTGACTGAAGTTTTAAAAAACTGTCCTGACTTGACTGCAGAACTTGGGATAATGAAATTTAAAAACCCTGTTTTTGTCAACTCAGGGACTTTTGCCGGCGGTATTGAATACAGCCAGTTCTTTGATATTTCCAAGCTTGGAGCAGTGACAACCAAGAGTTTTTCACTTGAAAGAAAAGAAGGCAATCCTCCGCCGAGGATATGGGAAACTGCAAGCGGAATGCTGAATTCAATAGGATTACAGAATGAGGGTATTGATTATTTTTTGAATGTCCAGCTTGAAAAAATGCTTGGGCTTGGCGCAGATATAGTATTAAGCATATTTGGAAGTGACAGGACTGAATTTAAAAAAATAGCGCTTAAGATAAAACCGGTAATAAAGAATCTCAAAGCTATTGAACTTAATTTTTCATGCCCTAATGTCAAAGAGGGCGGTATGGCATTTTGCGCAATTCCTGATGAAATAGGGGTAATAATAAGTGAATTAAAAACTATTTTAAATATACCTTTGATAGCAAAACTGAGCCCTAATTTCAATACAATAATACAGGCGGCCCTGATTGCCAAAAAGAATGGGGCAGATGCTATTTCGATAATAAATACAGTGACCGGCACAGCATTTGACATAGATACATTTAAACCCAGGCTTGCAAATACAATCGGGGGACTGTCAGGCCCTGCGATAAAACCAATTGCATTGATGCATGTATACCAGCTTGCAAAGGAGGACATCCTTCCTGTAATTGGCATGGGAGGTATTTTTACATGGCAGGATGCTGTAGAATTCTTAATTGCAGGGGCAGGCGCAGTGGGGATTGGGACCGCCAATTTTATTGACCCTGTTGTATGCGAAAAGATAATTTCAGGAATAAGCGGCTATATTTACTCTAAAGGCTTAACAGGATTGAACCAGATAATAGGAAAGGCGGTAAAACAGGTTTAGCTGAAATTATTAAAAGATTTAAAACCAATCAGGAGATACCTTTAATGGAGGAAAAAGTAAAAAATACAAAAATATTAAAAACTGCAGACAGGCTTATTATTAGTGTAGATGTAAGCACAAAACAACAGCTGGTATCATTATGCCATAGAATAAATAACAGGGTTTCGACACTCAAAATAGGCCTCGAAATGATATATAGCTGTGGACCTGGTATTGTAGAAACTGCTAAAAGTTTTGGATATAAGGTAATGCTTGATGCAAAACTTATGGATATACCCAATACAGTAAACCAGTCGATTGCTGCCATAACCAAGCTTGGGGTGGATAAAATAACTATCCACTGCCTTGGCGGTGCAAAAATGCTCTTTGAAGCCAAAGCTAAAGCATTGTCTGAAGCAAATGCTTTAAAGACCTTTCCGCCGCTCTTATTCGGGGTAACAATACTTACAAGTCTTGATAATTCAGACCTGGTTTCACTGGGTTTTAAAGAAGATTTTGTCCAATCCGTGATGGGACTTGCAGATCTGGCTGTAAATAATAATATTGATGGCATAATATGTTCACCCAATGAAGTCTCTGCAATAAGGCAAAGCCTGGGATATGATTTTTATATTGCAACTCCCGGAATCAGGCTGCCTATGGATGATTTGCAGGACCAGAAGAGAAGCAGTACGCCTTTTTACGCAATTAAAAACGGTGCGGATTTTATAATTGTCGGCAGGTCTGTTACTGCAAAGGAAAATATAGATGAACCTGTAAATATCATCTTCGAAGAAATAGAAAGGGCACTAAACTGATATGAAAGTATTAAGCCAGCTTAAATCTGCAGATGTATTTGGTGTTTTTAAAGAAACAGGGGCTATCCTTGAAGGGCACTTCAAACTTACGAGCGGCTATCACAGCAAGGTCTATCTTCAATGTGCTAAACTTCTTCAGTATCCCGACAAAACGTTATATCTTGTCAATGCCGCCGTCAATGAATATAGCGGGTTTCTTAATGATGATACAATAGAGACTGTCGTTTCGCCTGCAATGGGAGGCATACTTTTCGGGTATATGCTTGGCCTTACTCTTAATAAAAGGATGATATTTACGGAAAGAAAAGAAAAAACAATGGAACTGCGAAGGGGTTTTGAACTTAAACCAGGTGAGAAGGTTATTATTGCGGAGGATGTAATAACAACAGGCGGCTCAGTTTTTGAAGTAATAGAAGTATGCAAAAATGCAGGCGCAGAAATAAAAGGTATAATATGCATTGTTGACAGGTCGGAAAATATCGACTTTGGTTATTCTTTTTATAGCCTGATTAAGATCCAGGTGGATAAATATCCCCCTGATAGCTGTCCTTTATGTAATGATGGAATTAGTATCTATTATCCCGGCAGCAGAAAATAATAAAAACACTGGAATTTTTATGTCAGAAAAAACACATGTGCCTTCTGCAGATATAGCAAAAGCAAGGAAAATCAGAAAAATAAGGTCCGAGCTAAAGCGAAGTATCAAGAATGGCGATATTATGATCCCGGATATCTTTGCTGACAGGGAAAGATATGATTTATATTTTGCAAATATGAGAGTGCATGAACTTGTCTGCGCTTTTCCTGGGTACGGGACTGTAGGAGCAGAGAAATTGTTAAAAAAACTTGGCATAAACTATTGCAAAAAATTGAAAGGGCTTGGAAATAAACAGTCAATAAATTTTTTAAAGCATTTTAATATAAAGTCAAATCATGAATTGTAATAATAAAAAAAAAGGTAAACTTGTAATAATCTCCGGACCTTCAGGCGCCGGGAAAAGCACGCTTATTGAAGATGCTTTGAAAAACCTTGAGGGTTATGTTAAATCAATTTCGGTAACTACACGACCGAAAAGGAAAAATGAAATCGAAGGCATCAAATATAATTTTATTTCAAAACATGATTTCGAAAAGCTTATATCTGAGGGAAGCCTTCTTGAATGCGCAACATACTGTGATTTTCAGTATGGTACACCAAGGATTTTTGTAGAAGAAAAACTTAAAAAAGGCAAAAACGTTATTCTTGAAATAGAAGTACAGGGCGCAATGCAGGTCAGGGAAAAGTTCAAAGATGTGTTTATGATTTTTATAAACCCCACAAATATGGACCAGCTTGAAAAGAGGCTCAAAAAAAGAAATACTGAACACCTGACAGATATAGAAAAAAGAATAAAAACAGCTATGGAAGAATTGAGATATCAGCACCTCTATGATTGCATTATTGTAAATAATGATTATAATGAAGCTTTGCAAAATCTAAAACAGGTGCTGCGGTCACTAAAGGAGTGTTAATTTTAATGGATATTCATAATACTGATGATCTTGTAAAAATTGTAGATAGCAAGTACTCATTATGCATCGCGCTTGCCAAAAGAGCGCGGGAACTGGGTATATATCTTTCTGCAAGAAAAAATATGGAGAGAGTAAATGTAATCCCTCCACTTTCTGAAACAGAGAGTGAAGACCCTCTCGAAATAGCTATGGCGGAATTAAGAGACAGAAAAGTAAGTTTTATTAGAGTCAAAGACGGTATCAAATAAATACCATCATTAGACCAACCATCTTCAAATTTTCAGGTATTTAAAAATGGACGGGGCAGGCAATTCACCATTAAAAAACAGGAAAATAATGCTTTGCATCACAGGTTCTATTGCAGCATACAAAGCAGCAGGAATTTGCAGCAGGCTTGTGAAGGCAGGCTCTGAAGTTTATCCTGTTCTTAGCCCTAATGCACTATATTTTATAAATCCCATTACTTTTTCTGCAATAAGCGGTAACAAAGCTATACATGAACAGTTCAAGAATGAAGAAAAAGTTTATCATATAACGTTATCCCATTCTGTCGATGCTGTCCTTATAGCTCCAGCAACTGCAAATACTATCTCTAAAATAGCCTGTGGAATCTGCGATAATTTTTTAACCACATCTATAATATCTTCTGCATGTCCCGTGCTTATTGCGCCTGCGATGAATGAGTCTATGTACTTAAACAGCGCAGTACAGGGAAATATAAAAAGACTCAGCGACCAGGGAAAGTATTTTTTTATTGAACCTGCAACTGGAAGGCTTGCATGCGGAGAAGAAGGTATAGGCAAACTTGCTGATGAAGAAGAAATCCTATTAAGGCTGGGAGAGCTATTAATATTATCGGAGGAATTAAAAGATAAAAAAGTCGTTATTTCTGCTGGTGGAACAATAGAATTCATGGATAGCGTCCGTTATATTTCAAATCAGTCCAGCGGTAAGATGGGTTATTCACTTGCCGAGGAGGCATACTTCAGGGGAGCTAAAAAAGTCACCCTGGTTTCTTCAGCAAAGGGTTTGCAGAGACCATTCGGTGTTGAATTAAAAACTGTTGAGAGCACAATTGAGATGAAAGAAGCAATGATTGAGTCTTTTAAGGAAAGTGATATAGCAATAATGGTTGCTGCTGTCAGTGATGTAATACCGGAAAAGAAATATGATTATAAGTTGAAGAAAAATGATAATATAATATCAAAATTAAAATTCAGGGAGAATATAAATATACTGCAAATCCTTTCAGAAAAGAAAAAGAAAGGACAATTCCTGGCAGGATTCTCAGCAGAAAGCAGTGAGAATCATGAAAATGCTTACCAGAAAATCCAGGGGAAAAATATTGATATGATAATAATGAATGATATTTCAAGGAGAGATATTGGCTTTAAAAGTGATTTTAATGAGGTTTCAATCATCAAAGCTGATGGAAGCATGATTAAAGTTTTAAAAGATAGAAAGAGGATTATAGCAAGGCGGATATGGGATGAGATTATTAAAGATTCTAAATAGATTTTAAGGGGGAAGTTGATGAGCAAAAAGGGAAACTATGTTTTCACTTCAGAATCAGTTACTGAAGGGCATCCTGATAAAATGGCGGACCAAATATCTGATGCGGTCCTTGACGCGATAATAGCAGAGGATACAAACGCTAGAGTAGCTGTTGAAACATTGTTAAAAACCGGCATAGTAATAGTTGCAGGAGAGGTAACTACTGATACTTATGTCGAGATTTCCGATATTGTTAGGGAAGTCATAAAGAATATTGGATACACTAGAGCAAAATATGGTTTTGATTATGAAACCTGTGGAGTACTTACTTCCATAGGTAAACAATCTCAGAACATAGCCCAGGGAGTTAATAAATCATTAGAAGCAAGAGAAGGTAATGGATATGAGGATGAAATAGACCAGAGGGGTGCAGGAGACCAGGGCATGATGTTTGGTTTTGCATGCGATGAGACACCAGAGCTTATGCCTCTTCCCATACAGCTTGCGCACCAGCTGGCGCACAGGCTTGCTGAAGTAAGGAAATCAGGCATACTCCCGTATTTAAGACCCGACGGCAAGACACAGGTTACTGTTTCTTATGAAGACGGAAGGCCTGTTTCCGTTGATACAGTTGTTGTAGCGTGCCAGCATGCCCCCATGATAGATATAGACACTCAAATCACACCGGACATAAAAGAGTTTGTTATCAAGCCAATAATACCGGAAGAATATTTATCAAAAAAATTAAAATTATATGTAAACCCAACAGGGGAATTCACTATAGGCGGCCCAATGGGTGATACCGGACTTACAGGAAGAAAAATAATTGTCGACACATATGGTGGATATGCAAGACATGGCGGAGGTTGTTTTTCAGGGAAAGATCCCTCAAAAGTCGACAGATCAGCAAGTTATGCATCAAGGTACATTGCGAAAAACCTTGTAGCAGCCGGAGTTGCCAGCAAGATAGAGATAGAGGTAGCTTATGCAATTGGAGTTGCCCATCCTGTTTCAATTATGATAGATACATTCGGTACTGAAAAAGTCGATAAAGTCAAGGTAGATGCAGCCGTAAGAGAAATTTTTGACATGAGGCCCGGTGCTATAATCAGGGATCTTGATCTCATAAGGCCGATTTACAGAAAAACAGCATCATACGGCCATTTCGGCAGACATGATAGGGATTTTACCTGGGAAAGAACGGATAAAGTAAATGAAATAAAGAGTTTCCTGGGTATCCAGTAATTTTTCAATCTTAAATGGATATTACTAATTCAGTCTTATATGCCATAGATAAGTCAAAATCAGGTAAATAAAAATAAATATCAAATGAGTTATGCAGAAGTTTACGTTGATATAAAGACTCTGGATATTGGTCATCCATTTGACTATAAAATCCCTGTTGAGCTGGAAAAAAACATTTCTGCAGGTTGTATCGTCACTATTCCATTTGGAAAAAGAAAAGAAACAGGTTATGTAGTTAGAATAAAGGACTCTACTGAAGTCAAGGAAAAAGACATCAAAGCAGTTGAAAGCGTACTTGTTAATATTCCTGTTTTTGATAAAAAAAGATTGAGGCTTATTTTCTGGATGTGCGCATATTACGTTCAGCCATTTGGAAAAATAATAGGATATTTTCTTCCCTCTGGAAAAATAAAAAAAATCGCAAAAGTTCTTAATGATGCAAAATGGATTACTGCGGGAAGAGCATTTAAAGAAATAAATCCCTCCCTGAAGTCATCAGGAATTGCCAAAACCAAAAATGCATCCGGAGAACTTGATACTGATAAATCCCAAAATCCTTTCATCAGTGAAATCATTGATTCAAGTAATGATAGCAAGCCCAGGGCTTTTTTATTGAAGGGTTTTCCGGATAATGAAAAATCCAATATATTCAAGATATTATGCAGCTCAGTTTATAGGTCAGGAAAAAGAACAATTATAATATCGCCTGAAATGGCTGGCGTTGAAACAATCTTTGATGGACTTTTAAAAAATACAGGGTTCAGCATATGTATCAATGATCATAAAAAAAGTGAAAACGAAAAGATTAAAGACTGGATCGATATTCTTTGTGGAAATTATGATGTTGTGCTGGGAGCAAGGTCTGCCTTATTTTTACCGGTACCGGATGCCGGTATGATTATTATAGATGACGCCCACGATGCCTCGTATAAAGAAAGCACAATAGTAAGGTATAATGCCCAGGATATAGCTATAAAACTATCAGGGATTTTAAAAATCCCCTGCGTTTTTGTTACTTCAATACCGTCAATTGCAATGAATTTCCGTTTTGAAAATGAGGATTCTTTTCAGTCAATATCATATGAGCAATACATCCTGGAAGAGGCTAAATGCCAAACAGGGGAAGAACAATATATAAAATTGCAAAAAAACGAATGCCTGAATTTTGTAAACGGCCAAATAAATAATAATTGCCATAAGACGGTAATAGACCTTAAAAATATTGATGGCTTCAAGGAAGACATGCAGATAACAAATAGACTATATATGTCTATTAACAGGGAATTATTAAAAAAGAATAAAGTTGTGATATTTATCAATAAAAGAGGATACAGCAGTTTTATGATCTGTAAAAAATGCGGTAGCGTTCCAACCTGCCCATACTGCAACATATCATATAGTTTTCACAGCAATATTAAAAAACTAGTCTGTCACCATTGCTCTTCTACGCTGGATTTCACGGGAGCCTGCAATATTTGCGGCAGCAAAGATATCACTTCCAGGGGGGAAGGCATTGAAAAAGTAGAGTTCAAGATAAAGCAGAGGTTTAAGGGCACTGAGGTTTACCGGATAGATTCTGATGCTGTGAAAAAAAGTAATGCATTAAAAAATATTATTGAAGAACTAAAAAGACCAGGGCCTGCTATTATACTCGGGACGCAAATGGTTTTAAAAGACATGGATATTAAAAATATCAGTCTTGCAGGCATAATAGATTTTGACAGTTTGCTTCACCTGCCTGATTTCAGTGTAAATGAGAGGACATGCCAGCTTCTGTTTGAACTTGAGTCATTACTTTCCTGCGATACAGGTTCAGAATTTTTTATCCAGACATTCAATCCTGGGAATTTTATAATCGAGAGTTTTATTTCCGGCAATTATATGCAGTTTTATAAAAAGGAGCTTGAAAACAGAAAGGAACTGGGGTATCCTCCTTTTTCGAATCTTATCAATATAATAGTATCAGGAAAAAATGAAGAAAAAGTCAAAAAAGATATAAAAAATATTTTAAATAGCCTGAAGTTCATAAAGACACAGGATACTGTAATTCTGGGACCTTCCCAGGCGCCATTTTACAGGCTTAATATGTTCTACAGATGGCACATACTTATAAAAACAAAAAAAATATTACATTTTAATATAAAGCTTGGGAAAATATTATCAGACTTTAATAAGGACAAAGAAAACAAAATAATTATTGATGTAGACCCTGTATGGATTTTATGAATTTTTCTTATTAAAAAAATATTGATATTAAAATATAATATCTTATGGAACTGATACGGATTGTAAATATTTAATTAAAACTCTTTAGGGCTTAAAAAATGGCAGTTAAAAAAATCAGAAAAATAGGGGACCCGGTACTCAGGGAAAAAAGCAGGGTTGTCGATATTATTGACCAGTCAATATTAAAACTTGTTGAAGATATGATAGACACTGTTACGGATGAAAATGTGTCCGGAATTGGGCTTGCAGCGCCACAGATAGGGATACTGAAACGGGTTATTGTCGTAAATATGGGCGAATATTTTGAAACATTTGTAAATCCGGAGATTAAAATACTGGATGAAGCCACTGAATCCGAATCTGAAGGCTGCCTTTCTATATATTCTGTAAAAACAGAAGTAAAACGTCCAAAAAAAATCCTGTTCAAAGCTAAAGACCTCAGGAACCAGGAAATTGAAATTGAAGCTGAAGGCATTGCAGCAAGAATATTTTTGCATGAAGTGGACCACTTAAACGGGGTGCTTTTCATAGATCACCTTAATCCTGAAAAAAGAAAAGACTTTTTGTCAAAGATTAACAGGGATGTTTTTCTGTGAAAATCTTATTTTTCGGTTCTTCAGAATTTTCAATTCCATTTTTAGAGAAGTTATGCCAGTCAAGCCATGAAATAGTCCTGGTGCTTACAGGGGCCGATAAACAGCAGGGAAGAGGTAAGAAAATACAACCTAATCCAGTAAAAAAATTTGCAGAAAAGCTGGGCCTTAATTACATGGATACTGATGGATTTAATGACAGAGTAAATAGGGCTATCTCAAAACTTGAATTTGACTATCTTGTTGTTGTTTCTTTTGGGAAAATCATCCCTGATAATATCCTTGCACTTGCAGGGGAAAAAACAATCAACATCCATCCTTCAATACTTCCAAAATACAGGGGGCCTTCTCCAATAAGCAGCGCTCTTCTGAATGGAGATAAAAAAACCGGAGTAACTCTCACTAAAATAAAAAAGAGGTTTGATACAGGCGATATTTATTTTGTGCTTAGTTTTACAATCTCAGAAAATGACAATAAAGATTCAATTGAAGAAAAAGTAATAAAATTATCAGCGCCTCTTCTTGTCCCGCTACTTGATATTTTACATAAAAATGAATTTAAAACT
>CAYGYY010000018.1:0-31687 GCA_964354265.1 uncultured Actinomycetota bacterium | reverse complement strand
CTTATGATGAAGTTAAGGATACTATAAAATCTTATCTTTTAAACAACAGCCAGATGAAGGCATGGGAAGATTTTGTATATTCTCTAGTTAATAAAGCCGGCGTTGTTTATTCAACCGACCTGAAAGGCCAGCTTCTTGAGCCAAGGGAAACAACTACTGAAAGCACATCAGGAGAGGCAAACCAAACAGATACCGCCAGTACAGACGCATCTTCAACAGATACATCCGGTACAGAGTGATTTCCATGCAGGAAAACCTGGAAAACCTGAATAACCCTGATAATCTGGACAGTATAGATTCACCCGGTGAACTTTTTTTAATCCTGGTGGAAGTTATGAAAAGATTGCGTTCAGAAGAAGGCTGCATCTGGGACAGAGAGCAAACCCACGATTCCATAAAAAGAAACCTGGTTGAAGAAGCATATGAGGCGGTAGACTCGATTGAGGAAAAAGATTACCAGGATTTAAAGGAAGAGCTTGGCGATATTCTTCTCCAGGTTGTATTTCACAGCCGCATTGCTGCTGATTATGATGAATTTGATATTGATGATGTCCTTAGGACAATAATCAAAAAACTTGTCAGGCGCCATCCCCACGTTTTTTCGGGCAGGGCTGTAGGAAGCAGCGATGAAGTCCTTGCCAATTGGGAAGATATAAAAAAGGAAGAAAGAAAAAACAAATCCAAAAAAAACGATTCCATGTTTTCAAATATACCAAGGATACTGCCGGCTCTTCATTTTGCTTATGAGATCCAGAACAGAGCATCAAGACTGGGGTTTGACTGGGAAGGCCCGGGGGGAGTAGTTGAAAAAATCAAGGAGGAGGTTACAGAGCTTGAAATTGAAATCAGGTCCCGCGATAAAGACAGGATTTCTGATGAGATCGGAGATATTCTTTTTACAATAGTCAATTTAAGCAGGCATACTGATATTGACAGTGAAAAATCCCTGAAGGACACCTGTAAAAAATTTATAACAAGGTTTGATTATATGGAAAAGTATGCTGAAGAAAATGGCCTGGATTTTAAAAATTTAAGTCTTGCCGAGAAAGATAATCTATGGGAGATAGCAAAAAGGAATATATAAAAAGACACACGGTTGCTTTATTATAAGATTCAGAAAACGGTCCACGGCTTAAAATTATCCATAAAATTTTATAAATTTAAAAAAAATTTTATTTGTGATATACTTCTAAGTAATTATAAGCTATATATTTAATTAAATATGTAATTTAAAGTTATAAATTTCTTAATACTTTTTTGTAGCAATTTCATTGTCCGTTATTTTAATGGCTCTCCAGTTGATTTAGCAGCTGGTGTTAGTTTTACTGAAATAATTTGTAGCAAACTAAAATGGAAAAGAATATTAAAGAAATAGGCAGCCTTCCAAGGAAGACAAAAATTAATATTTTTGTCGCTATATTTATCACATTTATCCTCATTGTAGTCTTTACTTCGATTAACCAGATATCCAGCATTATTAAAAACAGGGAACAGCTTTTTGAACTACAGCAGCAATTGAACTGGGAAAGACAGCAAAACATAAAACTTCTGGCTGAAGAAAAGAACCTCTACAGCGATGAAGCTATAGAAATTGAAGCAAGAAAACAGTTTAATATGATAAAAGCAAATGAAATAAACCATTTTGTAGAAATAGTAAATGATGAAACGCCTATAAATCCAGGCAATAATAATAATGAGCCAGGCGAAAACCCGGATAACGCTACAGGTCTTTCAGGCGATTCAATAAATACCGGCATTTCCGGAACAGGTGTATATAGGAAATCAGATCTCTGGGAAAATCTGAAGATATTTTATGATAATGAGATCAGAAAAGACTGAAAAGCTTGCTGCTATAGACATAGGAACAAACTCCACTAGATTGCTCGCAGTGCATACCCTGATTAAACCCTGCAAAAAAATATTATATCCTGCAATTACCAGGGAAATGCAAATCACAAGGCTGGGTAAAAATACCGGCAGGACTGGCATTATTTCCCCTGAAAGTTCAAGAAGGACTATCGAGGTCCTTGGAAATTATTGCATGTTCCTGAAAAATAAAGATATAAGAAAGTACAGGGTCGTTGGCACCCGGGTATTGCGGCAGGCTAAAAATTCCGGCAGTTTTGTTGAGATGGTATATCATGAACTCGGGGTCAAGGTGGAAATAATAAGCGGGGTCGAAGAAGCCAGATTGAGCTATATGGGAGCATCCGGGGCTCAATTTGCAAAACTGGAAGATGAAGAGAATAAACAAACTAAAAATATCCTGGTAATAGATGTTGGGGGAGGCAGCACTGAGCTTATCCTCGGAACTTCAGGAGGTAAGATAAATCATATTGAAAGTATAGATATAGGTTCGGTTATATTATCTGAAAAGTTCCTACTTCATAGTAAACCAAGAAAAACTGAAATCCTGGAGCTTGAAGATTTTATCAATAAGAAGTTGATGCCTGTGTTATCAAAAGTAAGGATTTCAAGTCATAATAAAATCATTGGTCTTGCAGGCACTATATCAACTCTCGCCTCGATAGACCTTTCCCTGAAACATTATGACAGGGATAAAATCCATGGTTACTGCATGACACGTGAAAGAATAAGGGATATATATGAAAGGCTCTGCGCAACGGATCTTGAAGGCAGGAAAATGATTGCAGGACTGCAGCCGGGCAGGGCAGATATAATTATAGGGGGAGCAGCTATTGTTGTAAAGATAATGGAGTTGCTTCACGTAGAAGCTATCAGTGTGAGTGAGAGTGATATACTGGAAGGAATCATTTACAGCATTTTTTAATTTTGTTAAAATTATGTCCGTTATTGCCTCTGTGGCAGCTTTCTAAAAAGAATTGACATGATTTTATTGCCCGAGTGGCGGAATAGGTAGACGCAACGGACTTAAAATCCGTTGAGGCTATGCCTCGTGCCGGTTCGATTCCGGCCTCGGGCACCATCAGATTGCTCCTCATCAACCAACTCTTGACACTTGTAACGTAATAGGTTACACTCTGGAAAATGATAAAATCATTTAGACATAAGGGTCTTGAAGATTTTTTCCTTAATGATGCGCTAAAGGGGATAGTGCCTGATCATGCGGCAAAACTTGCAAGGATATTGGATCGTTTGGATGCGTCATTATCGGTAAAAGATATGGATCTTCCTGGGTTTAAATTACACAAACTTTCTGGAAAAAAGGAAAAAATATGGTCAGTGTGGGTAAGTGGAAATTGGAGAGTTACTTTCTGCTTTGAAGAAGGAGATGCTTATGTTGTTGACTATCTTGATTATCATTAGGGGGTAAAAATGTTAACTAAAAGAAAACCTGTTCATCCTGGGAATCTTTTTAAAGAAGAAGTTCTGGTTCCATTAGGGTTTACAGTTACTCAGGCAGCAATAGACCTTGGCGTATCAAGAAAAGCCTTGTCTGAGTTTTTAAACGGCCGTTCTTCTCTAAGTCCTGAAATGGCTGTAAGAATAGGAAAAGCCACCAAAACTTCTGCTGAGAGCTGGCTGAACATGCAAACTAAACTGGACTTATGGGAGGCAGAGAAAAAGAATCCAGAAGTTATTCCTTTTCCTGTAAAGGAAAGTATTTTAAATAATCTTAAACCTGCTAGGTTTTAAGCTAAAGATCTTTTTTTAACTTTATTAATTCCTCCAAAATTTGGTTTGACTTTTCAATGGTTAGGGGCACCATCAAAATTTATATAAACTCTCCAATAAATTCTGCAGCTGTTATAATAAAAATCCAAAATTGTTAAATTGTATTTTTTTATTTAATTATTTTTCTGAATTTAGTATAATACGAATATAAGAAATTCTTATAGGATGGCGGTGAATATTATGGTCACACAGTTAAGAGAAAGATCGCAGGTTACTCTTCCTGCAGAAATTGTAAAAAAACTTGATCTTAAGGCCGGAGATAATCTAGAAATAACTTTAGAAGATGACAGGATTGTTATAAAACCTGTCCTGATTATAGACAGGTCGCAGTCCTGGTTCTGGTCAAAGCAATGGCAGGCAAAAGAACAAGAGGTAGAAGAAGATATAAAAGCTGGTAGAATTCATAAAGCTGATGGATTTAAAGGGCTGATAGGAAAACTCAAAGAATAATATGGAAATATTTTTTTCAGAAAGGTTTAAAAAAGATTATAAATTATTTTCTGATGATTTAAAGAAAATAATAAATTCTAAATTAAAAATACTTGCTGAAAATCCCTTTCACCCATCCCTCAGAACTAAAAAAATAAAAGGCAAAGAAGATATTTTTGAGGTGAGTATTAGTATGAGTATTAGAATGACATGGAGTTATCATGAAAGTGGAATATTGTTAAGAGCTATAGGAGGACACGATAAAACTCTAAAAAATCCTTGAATTTCATTAATTCTTTAATAATTTGGTTTGACTTTTCAATGGTTAGGGGCACCACCTTAATACTTATCTTTATACTTATATTTAAATAATTAACAAATCTTATATTGCAATTTCTCATTATCTGCTTCATTTAAAATTTGATTATATTATTTCAAATTATAGTAGCAAAATATAACTTAAGACCAAGTAATTTAATTGCTGCAAGATAAAATAAAAAAGTTAAATAACAACTTTAGAATTCCTAAAAATGTCTTTGTCCTGGGTTGGGTAAGTTTTTTTAATGATTTTGCCTCAGAAATGATGTATCCGATTGTCCCAATCTTTTTAACCAGTTTTTTAGGTGTACCGGTTACAATTGTTGGAGTTATCGAAGGCATAGCAGAGTCAACCGCTTCAATACTGAAAGTTCTTTCAGGGTATTTATCAGATAGATTACAAAAAAGAAAACCATTTGTTACTGCAGGATATAGTCTTTCTACCTTTTCAAAGCTTATTTTAGGCCTATCATATATATGGCCGTTTGTACTTATAGCACGTTTTCTTGACAGATTTGGAAAAGGTATAGGAAACAGCTCAGATGAAAACTGGTTAAAAATTTTGTTACCTCCACTTATCAGATATAATTATCAAATTAAATTTAGTCTGACTTTTTAAAGTGGAAGTTTATTTTATATAATTTTCATATAAGAAATTCTAATATTAATTTAAGAAAGGAAAATCATGAGATATGTAATACTTGGAAATACAGGAATAAAAGTTTCTGTAATTGCGCTTGGGCTTTGGGCTGCAGGCGGTACTTTCTGGGGTGGCACTGATCAGCAAGCCATAGAAAAAGCTATTAATGCCTCTATTGATACAGGGATAAACTTCATTGATACTGCACCCGGCTATGGCTATGGCCTTTCTGAAGAGATACTGGGAAGAGCAATCAAAGGTAAAAGGGATTCGGTAGTTCTAGCTACAAAATGTGGGCTTGTATGGGACGTTGATGAAGGATTTTTACATTATAGTTTTCCAGGGATAGGCAATGAAAAAAGTGTCAATGTATTCAGAAGATTAAAGAAGGATTCTATAAAAAAAGAGCTTCAACAAAGCTTAAAACTGCTCGGTACTGACTATATAGATCTTTACCAGACACACGTACAGGATCCCAATACTCCTATAGCAGAAACGATGGAGGCACTATTGGAACTGAAATCCAGGGGTTATATAAGGGCAATAGGGGTATCTAATGTTACCATGAATATTTTAAAAGAGTACTCAGCATATGGGACAATTGACTCTGACCAGGAAAAATACAGCATAATAGACAGAAATATAGAATCAAGCCTTTTGCCCTGGTGCAGGGAAAATAAAGCTTCCATGCTTGCTTACAGCCCTCTTTCTCAGGGCCTGCTATCGGGAAATATGAATCCTGAAAGAAAATTTACAAAAGATGATTCCAGGATATTATTTAACCCAGAAAGGTTTAGCAGGGAAAGCATTTTAGAGACCAATTTGCTTCTTGAAAAAAATCTTGGTTTGGCAGCAGAAAAACATAATGCAACTGTTGGAAATATTGCGGTGGCTTACCTGTTGCAGGATGAAACTGTTATTGCTATCTGCGGGGCAAGGAATGAAAAACAGGCTGCTGAAAATGCTAAAGCCGGGGATATAATACTTGATCAACAGGATAGGAAAGCAGTTGAATTTTTTATAAGTCAATATAAATATTAAAGCAAGCACCCTTTGTATCCTGTTTGGGGTGAACAAATCAATGAATAATGAATATAATAATACTTCTTTTCAACTTAATTATATTTTTACCTTGGTAGACTTAAATAAACGATTAATTATCATCTTGGGGATAAATCATAGGGCTGTAATATGAGTACTTTGGAAATAATTACAGTAGTGAATTTTGTTGTAATGCTATTGGCAGGAATATTGGCATTAACTTATAGCAAATATAAAAAACTGGCAACTTCTTTTCTTATTCTATGTTTTGTTGCATATTTTGTTAGTATATTTTTACTGAATAATTGATTTAATTATTTTATTAGCCATATAATCTGACTCCAATTTTCCACCAATAAAACTCATTACATTGAGACCCCGAAGATAAGGCCTGTTAAGTATGGAATCAGCCATATTATCCAAACAAAAATACTGAATTTATGGAAGTTCAGTATCATCCTTTCATTCTTCCTGATTAAAACAACGGTTGCCCAGATTGCATGAAAAAGCATAAGTAGTATGGCCAGAAGACCTGTTATATCATGAAAATCAAACTTGAACCCGCGGTCAGCAAGTCCTGCCATCAGCGTTGTCCCTGCAGTGTCAAATACTACCCCTATCCAGAAAAGATACATGTGCCAGTACTTAAGTCTCTTTTGTAATTTTTCGCCCCATACACCAACTGTGTAGAATAAAAGAGCTAAACTGATAAATACGGTCGCATAAATAAGCATAATCTTCCCTTTAATAATTTATTAAATGTTTTTGGTTTTGTAAGTTAAAAAATATCTGCATAACTTACTATAAAAATGAAGATATTAGAAGATGTTTTAAGAAAATTTTTTATTTAAAAAATTAAATTTGACAGAATGTAACCCCTTAATACTTTAAAAAGTATGTTAAAATAAAAATCGTAAATACTTTTTTTAAGAGAGCAGGCAAATAAAAAGATTTACAATAATTATCTTAAAACTATAATGAATTGTATAAAATACTTGCAATTATATTTTAAAAAAAATAACAGATTAAAAAATAATATTATAATTTAAGAGGTGATATAAAATGACTGTAAAACCTGAAAAAGAATTAAGGATAATCTGGTATGTGACAGCACTTATAGTTTTTGCCTTATCTGCCATTGTTATTTTGTTTTTATTCCTTTTTACCGATGCAAATTACTGGGCCATGGTAGGATTTTCTGCAGTCTGGCTTATATCGCTCATTATAACGCTTATATGGGTTCCAGCAGCATACAGGGTTATTGAATATATGATTGAACAGGATTCGGTCAAGATGAAGAGCGGTGTCTTCTGGAGAAAGCACGTTACAATACCAAACCGTAAAATAACAAATGTAGATATTACCCAGGGTCCATTTGAAAGGTTTTTAAAACTGGGCACTATCCACGTCCAGACTGCCGGTGCTGGCGGACAGCAAGGCCAGAAAGCGGAACTTAGAATAAGCGGGATCAGGGAGACTGATAAAATAAAAGATGAGATAATAAATAATATTAACTCCGGTTCTTCTAACGCAATGAAGGAAACGGGAGGCTCGCTGCGAAGTTACCAGAGAGAAGAAGCCGCTGGTTTTCCAGGTGAAAAAGAGATACTTCTGGAAATACTTGAAACCCTTAAAAGTATTAATCAAAAGTCAGATAAATAACTTAATAATATTACTATAAGATTTGAAATTATTAATAATAACAGAGAATAGTATGATTTCAGATAACATTAAAATTGATTATTTTTATTATTTTAAGAAATGGTAAATATTACATATAGATCTCTTAAAGAACACAATGTAGGCATCATACTGCGGAAAATAATTGAGGAAAAGGACATTACCCGGATAAAGATATCAAAGGATACCGGGCTGCCAAAATCCACTGTTTCTGACCTGGTTAATTTTTTACTTAAAAAGGAAGTAATAATTGAGTCAAGCAAAGGGGAGTCCCAGATAGGTAAAAAACCTATAATATTGAAATTAAATGAAGATTATCAGCTGATACTTGCACTTGACATTGGACAGGTAAATCTTATAGCGGTTGTGGCAAATCTAAAGGGAGAGATTCTTTATAAAATAGAGCAAAAAAACTATCCCAGGGATAACAGGGAGCAGATATTGGAAAGTATAAATAGCATAATAGATACAATACTGGCAAATAAGCGAAACTTATTAAAAAGAATTAACCATTTCAGCATCGGTACGCACGGAGTAGTAGATCCTAATACAAATATTATAAATAAAGCACCCTACTT
The DNA here is from genome assembly GCA_964354265.1 of uncultured Actinomycetota bacterium. GTDB lineage: Bacteria > Actinomycetota > Humimicrobiia > Humimicrobiales > Humimicrobiaceae > Fen731. The sequence goes on along the minus strand of CAYGYY010000018.1, from coordinate 23,344 downwards.
GAAAAATTGGAGTGGAGTAAATATAGTTGAAATATTAAATGATAAGTATAAAAAAAAGATAATATTGAATAATTCAAATAACCTGGGGGCGATAGGGGAGCAGTGGAAGAATTTTAAAAATGTAGAAAACTTGGTTTATATGGATATCGAAAATGGTATTGGCGCTGGAATAATATTGAATAACAGGATAATAACAGGGCATAAAGGCACTATGGGTGAAATTTCATATTTACCTATATTAAAAGAATTGAATATAGATAAATTGAAGGAGAATAGATTTGAGAAGGGGTTATTTGAAAGCCAGGTAGACATTAATGGAATAATAAGGACAGTCAAAAAAAATCTGGCTGCCAATAAAAGCAATGGATTGAGCCATGATTTTAAGATTCAAAAGGATTTAAAAACTTTAGACTTCCAAAAGATTTGTGAATATTACAAGTCATATTCACATAATATGATTAAGGAAATCATCAATAACGAGATTATAAGGATACTCTCAACAGGGATTGCGTCCATTTTATCGGTCATTGATATAGAATTAATAATAATAAATGGGGATATTCTTGAGCTAGGTGAAAGCTTTTTAGAAAACTTAAAAAACGAAATATTTTCTATCACACCGTTTAAATGCAGGATAGTTCCTTCAAAACTTAGGAAGGAAGCCCATATCAGCGGCGCATTAAAGAATGGTATAGATTATATTAACAACCTGTTCTACAACAGCGCATTCAGCATTATTAAATGAGGACTGTCATAACTCATGTTTTTCATCAAACCATATGTTTTCACCCTTGAGATATTGCATCATTTCAACAACTGCGCCGTCTTCAGTCAAATAAAACCCTGCTTTTACAAAACCACCTACTATAAAAGGTTCAAGGAGCGCTTTTAAACCCTTTGATGCTTTATCCAGGTCTTTAACTCTAAAAGCTATATGCGGCTTCTCTCTCAGGTCGCCCTTTACCGGGCTATCGGGGGCGTACCTTAGCCATTCGATATGGAAAGGATGTGTTTTTGGATTTGTTACCCATACTCTGGTACTTTCCACCCAATTCTCATCTTCTTTTTTTTCATCAGTTTTAAGTCCTATGTGGTCAAATTCGATTTCTAAATCCATGGAGCCTCCTGTTCATTTTCATATTTAATATTTGCCTTTCTCTTTGATATAGCTGAATAAAAATTCAACCTTTTCCATACTTGTATCATTCTGTATGTTATGTGTGGGGCCGATTATTAATCCGCCATTATAGCCTACAGTTTCAAGTCTTATATCGATTTCTTTTTTTAGGTCTTCAATGCTTCCAAATGGAAGCACTTCCTGTTCATCGATTGTCCCCATAAAGCAAAGACGGTCACCAAACCTATCTTTTATTTCTTTCGGGTCCATACATTTTGGTTGTACAGGGTTTAAAATGTCCACCCCGACTTCGATCAGGTCTTCAATTATTGGAGTTATGTAGCCGTCACTGTGGAAAGCAATTTTTATATTTTTATTGCTTTTCTTTATCTCGCTTATCAGAAGCCTGTATCTTTCCTTTATATATCTCCTGAACATATCAGGCGACATCAACATCCCGGTCTGCATGCCCAGATCATCACCTGTCCAAATTATATCTACACCCATGCCTGCTATTATCTTTCCTGCCGGTATATAGAATTCCAGAATCCTGTCCATTAGCATATCAACAAATCTGCTGTTTTGCACCATATCGATAAGCAGTTTATCCATGCCCCTCATATACCACGATAGCTCAAAAATCGTGCAGGACATGTCTATCATTATTGCGAATTCTTTTCCAAATTCTGAAACCAGGTCAGCAATTTCTTCATATCTTGATTCTTCGGTTGCATCGGGTATCTTCATTTCTATTAAATCATCTATTGCAGAATTTTTAAGGGGTTTTTCGGAAATCTCATTATAAAAACCTTTATCATGTTTTATTTTTTTCCATTTAATGCCCCATTCATCGATTTCACCATCTTTCATTACTCCAAATGAACTTGCAACACCGAATGTGCAAACTGCCAGGTCATTTCCAAGATAAGTTAATAGATCGTTCCCTGACAGTTGATATTTTTTTGAAAATTTTTCTGCAAGCTCAGGAACCATGTCCACAAAAATCGGGACCCTGTCTGTAATACCCAGGTTGATAGCTTTTAAAGTCCTTTCTTTTGAATTCATCTTCAATCTCTTTTCATTTATAATTCTGAATATGTTAGTTTAAAAACCAAAAATATTTCAACAGCAGTAATCATATATCAGCATTGCAAAGATCTTTGAAAGGTCAAGCAGGTCCTTAAGTTCCACAAATTCATCTGCAGCATGCAGGTTACCGCCACGAGGGCCCAGCACAATACATGGAGTCTTACCATAATTACTAAATGCAAAGAAATCTGTCCCCCCGAGCGCTGCACCTGTATTAAGGTCACTGCCAGTAAGTTCTTTAGCATTTTTCTTAATGCTTTCAATTATTTTTTTAATGTTTTTATCCTTAAAGTCTATTTCTCCTCCCTCAATAAAACGGCTGTAATCCTCGATTTGAATTATCTTTTGTTTTAAGGCTTTTCTTATCTCAGGATAATTATTTAAAAAATTGATTAACATAGAATCGAAAGTTTTATTGTCTATATCAGGGTAGTTCATTATATAAATTCTTGCCAGGCACTGTCCGGGAGTAGTCATTATCTTATCAGGCCCTATCTCCCCAGCCATAATGTCAGAAAATAGAAAATTAAATGGTTTTTCTATCTTTCTGTATACAGGATATTTATCTTTCAGGGAATTCAGGTATTCTTCATAATCCTTTATTGCAAGCAAAAGCTTTGACATCAGAATTATGGGATTATCATGAGTAAATTTTTTGCCAAAATAGTTAAGACCTTCACCTCCACGCACCCGTAATAGAAGAGTCTTGCTGCATACGTTGCTTATACATAAATTCATCGAACTGGGTTCAGTAATTACTGCAAGATCTCCTGAGTAGCCTCTTGATATACAGGCAAGACTACCGTTTGCGCCACCGAATTCCTCGTCAACTGCACTTTCGATTATTACCCTGCCCTTTATATTGATTTTAAGGTCCATTATTACTTTCAGAGCAAAAATTGAAGCGATTATTCCAGCCTTCATATCGCATACTCCAAGGCCATAGATTTTATCTTCAATCAGCTCCGGCTCGAAAGGTCCTGATGTACTCCATTGGAATTTATCTGAAGGCACGGTATCTATATGGCCATTGAAAATAAGCGTAAAACCTCTGTCTGCTCCTGAGTATCCTATAACATTATCCCGGTTTTTATAGGTCCTTCCTTTTAAAAAATAGGGTTTATCTTTTAACCCGGCTACATCATCAGGAGAAAACCTGTCTATTTCGAGGTTCAGCTCCCTAAAAATCTTTTCAATGACCTGCTGCCCATTATTCTCATTTCCGCCAGGGGGCGAGTTTATCGTATTTTGAGCGACAACATCGAATATTTTTTCAATCAGCCAGCTGCTGTTTTCATCAACATATTTAATGATCCGGTCCTTAATTTTTGTTTGCATTCCAAACACCTTTGTAATAATTATTTCTTATTAAAAAATGTTTAATTAATATAAGCACTTCATCATCCTGTCAAAGGTAATTTTACAATCATACCTGTCTCCATTGATTTTTCAATTGCATAGCAGAGTTCATGGGTCTTATATGTCTGTTCTATGTTCCCAATATTTTTATGCTTATTATCTGCGATTGCTTTTATAAAATCATCAATGGCAGGCTGGAATGGATGGTGTGAAACTAGACGGTTGTCTACAAAAACCGTCTCAAACTGCTGCCAGTCTGTCTGGCCTGGAAAAGTCTCCTTCAAGAAGAATTTTTCATTTCTAATTGTACCTTTAGAGCCGTAAAAGCAGAAGTTTGTATGATAGGGGGCAGTAATTTCATAGCTGCAGGCTGTTTTGCCAATTACTCCGTCTTTGAATTTTATTATTGCTACATATGTCGGCGCATATTCATATTCCTTGATATGGCCCCAGGTCTGGTAAGCGAAAACTTCAATGGGTTCACCTCCAATGACCCTGATAATATCTATGGTATGTATACCACCAATCAATGGAGCGGAAGGGCCACCGCTTCTTTTATTTACACCCCAGGCCCATGCTGTGGTCCAGTGGTCCAGGTTATGCATATAGTCCGCTTCAAGATAGAATACTTTCCCAAGAAGTCCATCTGAAATCAGTTTTTTAACATTTAAAATATAAGGATACCATTCCCCGACAAAACTGTTTTGGAACTGGACCCTGGCATTTTTTATAGCGCTGTAAACTTCAGCCACCTCTTTAAAATCCATTCCAAGGGGTTTTTCAGATAATATATGCTTACCTGCATTTGCAGCTTTAATAGCTTCTTTTGCATGCAGGAAATGCGGTCCTGAAAGGACGATAATATCTACATCTTTTCTTTTAATCATTTTATCATAGTCAGTGTCCACCTCACAGGAAAGCCCCATTGCGGTTATTTTTTTCTCTGTTTTTATCTTATCTTTATCAACTGCGATTACTACTTCTGAAAGGGGGTTGTTATTAAAAGCTTTCATATATTCTGTTGCAACATCCCCTACTCCATAAATGCCTACTTTATACTTTTTCATAACTGGACCTCCATGGTTATTTTTCAGTTTTTAATTATTATATTAATAAATTATCAATTTTGTGATTTTTTATATTACTTAATTAATAAAAATCCTTTTTTATAATCATTCAGAGTCTTGTGTAATGCCAGGAAATTTTTTTCGGGACAATCCGATGTCATCTCATGCGCAGGGCTGATTATGTAACCATCATATTGTCCAAGAATATTTATACTTTCAATTATTGCTTTTTTTACCTGGTCAGGACTGCCATATGGCAGTGTTGTCTGTGTGCTTATACCTCCTAAAAAAGAAAGATGCCTGCCAAATCTGCCAGACAATTCTGATATATTCATTGCTTCGGGCTGGATAGGTGTCAGAACATTTAAGCCTATCTCTATTAAATCAGGTATAATATCCATTATGTTTCCACAGGAATGATGGAAAACAGGCAAATTGTACGATTTGTATTTCTCCCAGAGTCTTTTATATCTTTTTTTGAAAAATTTCTTCCACATATCAGGTGAAATAAGCATTCCTCTTTGAGTTCCAAAATCATCTCCTGTATAAGCACCGTCAACTCTTCCAAGTCTAATTATCCTGTCAGCGATTTCGATGTGATACTCAGTTATTCCGTCTAAAAGATAATCCATTTCACTTTTCCTGAAATAGAGATCGGAAAGTGTATTTTCAAACCCCCTGAGCAGCCACAGTCTTTCAAAAAGCGTAAAACCCTGGTCGAATAAAATAAAATACTTATCACGCAACTTTTCATCCAGTCTGTTTATTGAATAAAAGAGGCTATCATCAGGCTCAGGGAATTTAAATTTTTTTAAGTCCTCACAATCTAAAAGAGGATGATGCCTTATATGAAACCCTTCAGTCTGGACCAGGTCCCAACCGACACCCCATACATCATATTGAATACCATTTTTATTGTCTGAGCGGACCTTATCATCAAGAAAAACATATTTTATATGATTATCAAGCCTTTCGTCCAAATGGCTTTTATCAGTGTTCAGAAAAGTCATAATTTTTTCAAGCATTTCAGGAGTTGCATCTATCTGTGTTGGAAAACAATCCTGTTTTATCATTTTTATGGATTTCAATATCTTATTTTTTTTATTTTCCAGTTTCAGTTTCATATTTTAACTGTATAGCTCAGGTTATGGGGCATATCAGGGTTAAGATTATTCTTTAAAGTCTTAAAAAATGCCAGTAGTTGAAAGATAGGTATATTTATAAATGATTTTACCATTTCATTCTTTAAATCATCATCCTCAGGAAAACAGCGTACTTTTTTATCTGATGAGTTATTTTTAGATTTTATTTTGGGCTTGCTTCCTAATATAAGCATGCTGGTCCCAAGTTCTGCAAATTCTTCCAGAGATTTTTCATACTTGAACATATTTTTCCCCGGTGTCAGGACAATACACAGGCTTTCATCGTCCAGAAGTGATTTTGGCCCATGGCTGAATTCATGAAGGTGATATGAATAGGAAGGCGTCTGGGACATCTCTTTCATTTTTAAATCTGCTTCAACCGCAAGGCCATAATTAAAACCGCTTCCAAGCACGAAATAAGAATTAAAGTCAACTTCATTAACATAATCTTTAACAAAATCTATGAATATATTCATATTGTCTTTTGCATATTTTATTATTTCTTGCAAGTCTTTGATTATTTCTTTGTTTTCTTCCGCAAGAGCAAACATGGTGCAGAATGCCATTAACATGCTGGAAAATGAAGTGGTCATCACTATGCTTTTTTCGACTGCATTTCTGCATATAAAGTTGTTATTAGAGATTCTTGAAAAAGTACTTTTTTCATTACATGTAAAAGTGAGTAAACTGACATTTTTTTTGTTTTCCATCTTGTTTAAGACTTCAATACTCTCAGTTGTTTCACCTGACCTTGAAAATCCAATGAGAAGATATTTCCTGGATTTCCTGATATATAGTTCAGGATTTATAAGCAGCTCCGAGCTTGGGAGGGCAATACTGTCGACTTCATCTGACAGGTATCTGGAAAAAACAGATGCAGACAGGCTCAAATTATATGAACTGCCGCAGCCAAATAAAATTATATTGTCATAATCTGTTTTAAAAACTTCCGGGCCGATTATTTTATCCTTAACAATGTCTTTAAAGGAAGATTCCCAGCTTTCAGGCTGCGAAATTATTTCTTTATAAATATAATATGACTTCATATCCATTTTTTTACCTCTTTTCATTTAAGCTTTAATTTCTATGGGTACTCAAATAATACATGTTTTTTTATGACGGCATATTTTTCATAAGTACCGACCCCGCCAGTGTACTCAATGCTTTTTTCAGCGCAATGATTTGCAAATTCAAGGGTTTTTGCTATATCAAGATTTTTCAAAAAACCAAAAATAAAAGCAGCATCGAAATTATCTCCTGCCCCAGTACTGTCAAGAAAGTTTTTGTTACCTTTATTTATGCAATGCCCCCTATAATCCTTGCCATCTATTCTGGAATAATAGCCCTCTATACCCGTTTTTATAACTATTTTTTTTACATAATCTTCTAAAAGGGAAATTGCCTTTTCAATGGTTTTTTGCCGGGTTATCTTTAATGCTTCCTTTTTATTTAAAAACAAAATATCAAGATGGGGGAAAATATCATATACTTCCTTTCCCCATTTATCGCCGGGATCATCATTTGTATCCATAGAAAAAGTTATTTTTTTGGATTTTAATTTAATTTTCTTAATTAATTCGACATAGCTTACTTTCAGGTTTTCCATCATATAGTAGGAGGGAAAATGTACATGCTTTATTGATTCAAGGCTTTCTAAATTAATATCTTCGATTTCCAGGTTCTTTATGATATCAATGGATGAAATCTGGCTCTTTCCGTTGCTGTATGAAAGACTTAATGTAACACCGGTTTTTTCATTTTCACTAACTATTATTGCTTCTGTTCCAGTTTTGTTTTTTTCCATTTCATTAATAAGGAACCTGCCAAACACATCGTTGCCTATCCTGGATATTATTTCTGTTTTTATACCCAGCATTGACAAAACTGCTGTAAAAATACCTCCGGAACCTCCGATTACCATATCATAATCCCTGGAAAGAACTTCACTGTCGAGTTCCGGAAATCTGTCGAGTTCACTTAAGATAATATCTATATTAAGGTCTCCGATAACCAAGCACTCTGCAGTTGTTTTTAGCAAGTTTTTTTCTGCATTCTGATAATTCATGTAAAAAATAAAATCAAAGATTGTCATTAATATCAATCAGGTTAAAAGCCCTGAAATACTTGTCCATGGCTTTTTCGATTTTAAGAAGAATCCAGTTTTCCGGGTCATAACCATTTTGTTCTAAATTCTTATAAAGCTGAACTTGAGCAGCTTTTACTTCAGGGTGTGCCCAAACATATCTTGCGCTTGTCTTGATAATCATATCTTTTCTTTCCTGGTTAATTGAATCAAGGTCTTCTTCTCCAGGCTTGAGCCACTTTTTCCACCTGTTTGAATCAATAACTGCTTTTTCAAGTATATGCTTAAAGTTAGCTCTTTTTGCAGCACTGTTCTTTGAATGTAATTTTTCCTCAAGCATAGAAAGTTCATTAAATCCGTCATATTCCAAAGCTGTAAACTCAGGGCCTACATTTGCAGCTGCAACCCCTGCTTCAGGGTATTTCTCAGGGTTTATCACAAAATCCGTATAATGACCTTTCAGAAATGTATTATTTGCAGCAGTGATTTCCACAAGATTTTTCGCAACATTCGGATCAAAGTATGTGGTGTGAAGGTCAGTTCCAACTTTACCAACCACAAAAGAAGGCCATACATAATCAATACCCTTTTTTATCAAGCCATCTTTCATTAATCCAAGGAACTTTCTAAATATAGACAGGTCTGCAAGGCCACCTTTTACTTCTTCTGTGCCGACCTCATAGGAAATTGGGGCTTTCTTATTTTTTTTCCTGAAAACTTCGCAGTGATTAATCAGCTCTATCGTCCTGTCAACGACAGTTTCAATACTGATGCTTTCCGTAAATATGTCAACAGTTGGATCTACATGGACGAGATCATAACCGGCAAGTATTGAAGCTTCAAAAGAATTTTTTGTCCAGTCCATAGCTCTCTTAAGCTCCCAATTCTCTAATGTCTGTATATCTTTGACCCATGGTCCTCCATGATCTATGGCTACTATAACCGGACCAGTAAGGCCGATTTTTTGAGATTCTTCACTAATTATCCTTATGAGATCAAAAGGGGTCCAGCCTGTATAGCCTTTATCAATGTCAACCTGGTTAAGCGTTGCAGCAAACATAACAGGTGCATTCGCCCGCTTTGCGGCGCGCAGTGCAGCTTTCAATACATTGAATGAATTAGGACAGACTGCTAAAAGGGTATGATTTGTTACTTCACTTTTAGAGAGAAGTTTAATTTTTTTCAGGAGAAGGTCAGTAATTGGAATCGAGCTTTTCAGGGATTCTTTCCTTAGCTTGCTTTCATCAATATTATTTTTAATTTCCACCTTCAGGTCCCTTTAATTCATAGAGATAATAAATTCTTCCTAAAATACTTTTTACTGTTTGATTTAGTAAAAAAATGCAATGCATTTTAAATCTGGTAAAACATTTCACTATCAAATCTCAATGGGCAACTGAATCATGCATGATATTTAATATTTTTTTAAATATTTACCAAATTATTGATATTGACAAAATCAACATTGATTATATAATAAATAGTACGAAAATTGAACTAATTTTAAAAAATTTTTATTTTTAATAAGTTCTATATGTTCCTTCATATAAAAATAGTATGCCTTTTAATATTAAGGCAGCCAGTTATTCTAAATAAATTCTTCCAGTTATTTAGTCATTATATTTATTCTTATGGAATAAAGGGAGTAGTGAATAATCGTTTTAATAATTTATCCTGGCAAATCGTGACTAACTCATGTAAAGATATTTAAAAAATATTCATAATTAAGAATGGGTTTTGAAAAAGGGGTTTATATGAGAAAACCAAGATTAGGATTTTTAAGCGTGACCTGCCCGACTCACAGGGAGGCAAAAACTGAAACCGGTGATGCTTGGGTCAATAATGCAAATATTAAAATGGTCAGGGAGGGATTATCCAGCCACAATCTTGACCTGATTGTATATGAAAAGGTGGTAGGTTCTTTTTTTGAGCTTGAGGATGCAGAGAGACTTTTCTTTAATGAAGATGTCGATGCAATATTTATATACATCTCTACATGGAATTGGGCAGACCAGTTAATGCAATTCGTAAGAAATCTTGGAAAGCCTGTTATTATTTATGCCCTGGTTGATTCAAAAGCATGGTCTATAGGAGGTCTTGCTGCAACAAAAGGAGGGCTGGATGAGATTGGAATTAAAAACCGGATAGCTTATGGCGCAATTGAGGATAAGTATGTGATGTCACGCATTTTCTCATATTCTAAGGCAGCTATGGTCAGGAATATATTGAGGAGATCCAGGTATGGTTCTATTGGCGGACAGGGTATGGGCATACTTACAGGGATAGTGGACGCAAACCAGTGGCTAAAAGATTTTGGTATACTGACCGGGTTTACTGATCAATATACGCTTGTACTTGAGGCCGGAAAAATATCACCTGAAGAGGTAAAAGATTATTATAGGGAATTAAAAAATGATTACAGGTCAATTCCTGCATTCAGTAATGTATTTGAAAATTCCATCAGGCTTTACCTGGCTTTGGAAAAAATAATTAAAAGGGAAAGATATGATTTTACTGGTGTAAAATGCACGTTTGATTTAAGTGATAATTACTGTTCAGCCTGTCTGGCGCAAAGCAGGCTGGGTAACAGGGGCTTTATTACTGCTTGTCTTAACGATTCCAATGGCGCATTATCAGCTTATATCCTGAGCTTAATTAAGGATGCAGCGGAACCTGTGTTTACTGCAGATGTCAACCTGGCAGTTAAAGAGGAAAATCTTATAAAACTTATTGATGATGGCGCAGCATCACCAAAACTTGCGCTTGACCCAAAGAAGGAAGCAGAACTTCTTATCCAACCGACTCTTGAGGCCAAGGCAAGCGGTATCTGCACCAGGCTTTTTGCAAAACCCGGAAATGTAAACCTGATCCGGCTTGCAAGGATAGACGGCAAATATGTGCTTCATCTTACGGAGGGTGAGGTAATAAAAGTAGAAGAGTCTAAAAAACAGTCTGTTCTTGAAGAGTGCGGCTATCCGATATGGCCCCATGCATTGATAAAAATAAAAGGTGATATAAACAAGTTTATAGAAAATCTCAGGAGCGAATATATCCACATGACATACGGAGACATGGTAAATGAATTAAAAGATCTTTGTGAAGTATTTGATATCGAACTTCTTGAGAATTGAATTTTTTAAAAGAATATTTTGAAAGTAATATTAAAAATAATAAAAAATATTATCTTGACTAATTTATATGGAAAGTTTAATATGTTTATATGTTTGGAAAACAAACAATTAATAGCAATAGTTTTTATATTATTCAAATTTATTCAAGTAATATCTCAAATTAATATCTTAGATTTGTCTTTCAGAAAAAATTTTAAATACGTTTTTTAAATATAAAGGTTGGTCCAGGTTTCGTACTTAAAAGTGAAAGGAGGGGATGTAAATAAAAAAGAAGGTTTGTTAAAAAGGATTATATGGCCTTTTATAGCAAATCCAATATAAATTTTAATAAATTTTTATTAAAAGGACAGGAGGAAAGATGAAAAAGACCCTAATATTATTAATGGTAGCAGTTTTTGCGATATCTCTATCCTTTGTAGGGGTAGGATGCGCACAGGAAACAGCGGAAACAACTGCGGCAGCTACAACTGCAGCGGAAACAACTGCAGCAGCTACAACTGCAGCTGAGACAACTGCCGCAGAGACAACTATGGCAGCAGAAGAGACGGGATTGCCTGAAATGACTTTTACCGGTAAAAAATGGGAAGACGTAAAGGTCGGTTATGTAATGCCTTACCTTGAGGGATGGTTCTTCTACTGGGATCTTGGTTTCAAGGTTCCGATGGAAGCAAACAACATATATTCCGAGACAATACTTACATACTGGGACCCGGAAGCTGAACTTCAGGGTGTAAGGGATTTCATCACAAAAGGATTTGATGCAATTAGCCTGCAAACTGCCAGCCCGGATGTCGCTCAGTCAGCAGCACAGATCTGTAATGAAGCCGGAATCCCACTGTTTATAGACAATACTGATGTAGCTGAAGGTCCCGGTAAAGCAACTGCCGATGTTGAGATGGACTGGGTTGAAGTTGGACGACAATTCGGTTTAGGTATTATTGACAACGTCTTTGGAGCAAAAGTAGTGGCAATGCAGGGTGCGCCCGGATTTCCGGTTGTTCTAAAGCAGGAACAGGGAATGCAGGAAGTACTTGATGCAAACCCTGGCGCATTTGAAGTTGTGCAAACCGAATACAACAAGGATTACAGTACAGAAGTAACTTTCAATGGCCTTTCAGCCATTATCCAGAGCGGTAAGGAATTTAATTGTGTTATCGGCGGATACCAGGAGGCAACCGAAGCCTCGATTGAGGCAATGAAAGCAAATGATGTTTCACTGGATGACATATTCGTTATTTCAGGAAATGGCGGACCGCTTGATGAAGCAAACTTTATTGACGGCGATCTTGATGCTGCAGTTTCTGAACCTGTAGGTTTTCATGCAATGCTGGTTGCAACTACAATCATAACATATTTAAGCACGGGTGAGGCACCTGAGCTGCAGTTGACCCCAATAGTATGGGTTGAGCGTGAAAACTGGGAAGAAACGCTTATACCATGGGAAGTAGATGAAACATGGATCCCGGTTGCAGAAAACTTTGTAAAAACCGGTGTTTTGGAATATTAAATAGTGACATTATCGTGAGTGCCATTTAAGGCACTCACGATAATATTTATTATGACCCGTTAATTTTTTACACTTTTTTTAATTTCAGATTTTTCGGTTATAAATTATTTAGGAGTTATAATGGAAATACCTGATAATAACCTGGTATTACAAACAAAAAAAATCACTAAAAATTATCCTGGCGTTAAAGCCCTTGATAATGTGGATTTTGATTTATATAGAGGTGAGGTGCACTGTCTTGTTGGCAAAAATGGAGCAGGTAAATCTACTCTTATAGAGATCCTGGCAGGTTCTATCAAACCGGATAGCGGTATAGTCGAGATCCTGGGTGAAGAATATATGCAATTAAACCCTACAAAATCTATTGCCCTGGGCATTGAGACAATACATCAGGAAAACTTCCTTGCAGAAGATCTGACAGTTGCGGAAAATATTTTCCTGGGTAATTTAAAGCGTAACAAAGCGGGGTTCTTCAGCATCAGCAGGTGTATAAAGGAAGCCAGTGAAATATTCGCTTCACTTCAAGTTAATATTGACCCTTCAGTCCTTGTAAATACCTTGACCCCTGTTGAAAAAAAAGTCATATCAATAGCTAAAGCATTTTCTGAAGAAGTAAAAATACTTATACTGGACGAACCTACAGCTGCACTGGACGAAGAGGTTGAAAATAAACTTTTTAAGACTGTTAAAAAACTTCTGGCTAAAGATGTCAGTGTGATTTATATATCTCATAATCTTGAGGAGATATTCCTCCTTGGTGACCGGGTCACGGTTTTGCGTGATGGCAGGAAAGTATCGACCCGCTATGTTAAAGAAGTGGATGAGAGGAAATTGATAAACGATATGATAGGCGAGGAAAAAAATGAAATCACCAGAGATAAAAAAGCTGGTACTAAAGATGGTAAATTGGAGGCAATCAATTTTTCCCGCAGAGGAGTCGTTAAGGATGTGTCTTTTAGTGTCCACAGGGGTGAGATTTTTGGTATTGGCGGGCTTGTCGGTTCAGGAAGGACAGAGCTTGTAAGTTTGATATTTGGAGTTGATAAAAAAGATAATGGAAGACTTCTGTTAGATGGAAAAGATATAACCCCAAAAAATCCCGTTGATGCCATTAATAAAGGCATAGGGTTTTTAGCTGAAGACAGGAAAAGTAATAGCCTGATGCTTTACCGTCCAATTTATGAAAATATAAGTGTTGTTGACCTCATAAAAAGAAGCGGCGCTTTTCTTAAGCTGAAAAATGAAAAAAAATCTGTCCAGGACATTTCAGATAAATTAAACATTGTGGCACCATCCATAAACCAGCTTGTTATCAGGTTAAGCGGCGGAAATCAGCAGAAAGTAGTTTTTGGAAAATGGTTGCTTGCAAACTCTGATATCTTGATCCTGGATGAACCGACAGTAGGCATAGATGTGGGCGCCAAAGAAGAGATTTATTTTCTTATAGATGATTTAACAAAACAGGGAAAGATAATAATTATGATTTCATCAGATACGCCTGAGCTTGCAGCATTATGTGATAAAGTAGGAATAATGAGGGCTGGAAAAATGGTAAAGATACTGGAGCTGGATGAAGTTACGGAAGAAAATATTTTAAAGTATTCAATAGGTTCACAAAGTTAAAAGAGGTATAAATGGATAATAAGAGTCAAAATAATGTTGCAGTAGATATCAATAAAGGCAGATCCAGGGCAGCAGCTTTATTTAGAAAGCAGGAAGTCTTTCTGGCAATATTCATAGTTGTACTTGGTGCAGTAGTGGCAATAGTCAATCCATTGTTTTTATCTATCCAGAATTTTTTTAATATCGTTCTGGCTGTATCGATAACAGGGATTTCTACTATTGGATTATCACTTGTGCTCATATCAGGAGAATTCGACCTGACTCTTGGTGCCTTAATGTCTGTCCAGGCTATACTGTTTGCTACTTTTGCCACAAAAATCGGGACTGGAATCGCTATTGTTTTGGTGCTTCTTCTGGGAATTGTATTTGGATTAATTAATGGGTTACTGGTGACCAGAATAAAAGCACATTCTTTCATAATAACCCTGGCCTTGCTTTCTGCATATTCCGGAATTGCCCTGGTGATAAGCAATGGGGAATGGGTATCAATGAAAGGTATATTTTCTGTTTTTAAAGGGAAATTATTTGAAGTCATCCCAAACCCGGCTATTGTTTTTGTTATAGTAGTAATAGTATTTGCTATTGTCTTAAGGTATACAAAGTTTGGCAGGATATTATATGCTATAGGCGGAAATGTACAATCTGCATACCTGTCAGGCCTAAAAGTCAAGAATTATAAAATACTGACATTTACCCTGGCTGCAATTCTTTACACCATAGCAGCAATTGTGCTGGTTTCTATGATTGGGACTGCACTGCCGACCTCCGGTGATGTTTATATGCTTGAAGCCTTTGCGGCTGCAGTTGTAGGAGGCGTGTTGCTGGGCGGCGGAAAAGGCAGCATGCTGGGTATCTTTTTAGGGATAATAGTATTTGGACTTATTAATAACGCGCTGGTTATTATGAATGTCGATCCTTTCTGGAGGGATGTAGTTGTTGGGTCGATTATACTTGCAGCTGTAGCAATAAGCGGTTACGGGGCATCAAGGAAGTAGAGGAGGAATTAAAAAAATGAGCAATAAAGAACAATATGCTTCTGTTGCAAACACCAGTATGACCCGGACTTCAAAGTTGTCCAGGTTTTTTAACCAGAAGACAGTCCTGGTACTGATAATGATAGTGGTTGCAATTGTTGTAACTATAATAAACCAGAACTTTTTATCGCTCAAAAACCTGTTTAATATTGTTTCAGCTGTTTCTGTTATAGGTATAGCTACAATTGGTGCATCGATGGTTTTGATAACAGGAGAGTTTGACCTGACTTTAGGAGCAGTTTTCTCCATCACGGCCTGGCTCATGGCTCTGTTGACGCCTACATATGGTGCCACTGTTGGCATTAGCGCTGCACTGGTTGCAGGCCTCGTATTTGGGATAGTTACAGGTCTTGTTGTAACAAATGTAAAAGCCAATTCTTTTATCATTACTCTTGCGCTTGGCTCAGTATATACTGGTATAGGACTGCTTTTAAACAGAGGTGCATATTCTTCAATGTCCGGTTTTTTTACGATTTTTAAAGAAAAAATCTTTGGTGTTATACCTTACTCCATTATTGCGTTGCTTGTTGTTCTTATAGCTGCTGCATTAGTTTTTAAATATACGAAATTTGGAAGGGCAATATTCTTAACAGGCTCAAATCAGCATGCAGCATACCTTTCAGGCATTAAAGTAAAGTTTTATAAGGTAACGGTTTTTGCTATCGCAGGTGTCTTGTATGGACTAGCCAGCATTGTCCTGGTTTCGCAAATCAGTGTGGCAATGAACTATATTGGCGCTTCATATACACTTGCAGCAATTGCAGCAGCAGTACTGGGAGGGGTTGTCCTTGGCGGTGGAAAAGGCGATGTTCTTGGCATCTTTCTAGGTGTACTTCTATTTGGCCTGGTGTCAAATGCGATGATATTAATGAACATCAAACCTTACTGGAGAGGCATTGTTATTGGCGTGATCATATTAATAGCCTTATCAGTCAGCGGATATTTAGAGTCAAAAGAATAAATTTATTTATAAAAAAATTAATAAGTATTTTTTTTGACAGAAAGGTTTAAATAAGAGGAGGAAATAAAAATGACAAAAGATAAATTGGGCGTAGGGGTTTTTGGAATGGGCTGGGTTTCAACAGAGCATATTAAGGGTTATATGCGTAATCCCAGATGTGAAATCAAGGCGCTTGCTTCCAGGAGCAGGGCAAGCGCAGAATCAAGAAAAGCTGAATTTGGTCTTGATTGTGATGTTGTCGACAGTTTCGATGAACTTCTGAAAAGAGATGATATTGATATTATCTCCATGTGTTCCCCTAATTTTTTAAGGGCAGAAGAAATAATAAAAACATGTGAAGCTGGAAAGCATTTTTTTGCAGAAAAACCTGTGGCGCACACACTCGATGAATTAAAAGCTATAAAAAAAGCTTATGATGAAGCCAAATCAAAATATAAAATAAAATCAGTAGTCGGTTTTGTAGCAGAATATTATAACCAGTTTTTATGCATTAAAAGCATGATTGAAAAAGGCACGCTTGGAGATATATTCTTTGTAGAAACAGACTACTGGCATGAGCTTGGCCCATGGTGGCATGGCTGGAGCTGGGGTGCTAATACAAAAAAAGGTGGGCCTTCCGTGACATTATTGGGCGCCTGTCATTCAATCGGTGTCCTGATGCGTGTGGGTGGCGATGTTGAAGAAGTTCACGGCTATGGAGTATGGGGTCATAGAAAAGAATATGAATACCCGCCAACATTTTCCGCATCTGTTAAATTCAAGAACGGCGCTATAGGAAAAACAGGTGGCAGCTTTGAAATAGAATGCCCGTATGTCTTCAATATCATGATACATGGAAGCAAAGGTTCCATATTAAATGAAAAGTTCTTTACAAAAGATATCTTTGCCGGCCAGGAGGATTTCCAGACTTTCAATTGCACGCTGATAAATAGCGGAGAAGTCACACACCATCCTTTCGGCCAGTTAGTAGATGCATTTGTTGAGGATATCGATAATGACAAAGACAGTAAAATAAGGCTGGATTACGCAATAAAAGTCCACGAAGTAGGCCTTGCTATAGACAGGTCGATTGAAACTGGAGAAATAGTAAAACTGCCTATTTTATAGGGTCGCTTAAATCTGTTTTGAGCCTTTGAAATCTTTTTTTAAGCAAAAAGGATTTTATATTGCAAAATCAATAATATGTTTGGAAAACAAACTTAAAGTTCTGGTAGGTACATCTCTATCAAGTTCTAAAAGTATAGATTAAAAAATTAAAAACATTATTAAAAAAAAGTCAGGAGAACAAAATGGTTAAAGATTTTAATCCGGATATTGATCTTATAGAGTTTCAACCAGCTGAATTTCTGGCATTCCGCGATATGGAAGTATGCAAAAGGGTTGCCAAAATCAAAAAGGAAGATATAACTAATCCACCGGAAGATGCACATCCGGAATTTAAAATCAGGATATTGCCGGTAAAGGAATTCCATTTCCAGATGGCCCTGGATATGTTTGTCAGGATTAAGAAAGCCCTTGAAGAGGACAAGCAGTTCGTTGGGGTATTTCCCACAGGCCCGATATTCCAGTACCAGTTGCTTGCTGAAATGGCAAATGCATTGAATGTTTCAATGAAGCATGTGCATTATTTTTCGATGGATGAATATGCTGATGAAAATGGTAAGGACATAGATCCAAAATGGCCGGGTTCTTTCCACTATACTATTGACCAGCATTTTATCTCAAGGTTGAGACCGGATCTTTGCATACCTAAAAACCAGATTCACTTTCCATCGAGTAAAAATATAGAAGTCTATGATGAAATGATTGCCGATGCGCGGAAAGAACCTGGAGCCAAAGGCGCAAATATCATTTATGGCGGTACTGGCCTGTCGGGACATCTTTCATTCTGGGATCCGCATCTTGCAAAAAAATACGGGTTGGACCTGGAGCAGTGGAAAAAAGCAAAACCGCGCCTTGTCGATTTTCATCCGATTTCTACCATACAGATGGCAGTCACAGACATGAGCGGTTCATGGGCTTTTGTTCCGCCTAAAGCCTATACAACATCTCCATCGACATTATTATCTGCCGACTATGTCAGCTGGTGGAATGATGGTTGCGGATTGACAGCAGATGGATCTTATGCAGGAGGCATAACATGGCAGAAGTTTATTATAAGGCTTGCCCTGCATGGTCCGGTAAATACAGAAGTACCCTGTTCAATACTCAGGACCGTGCCAGGAGATTTTGTAATAATCGAGCCGTTAGCTGAAGACCTGAAAATAGAACTAACAGCATGATACCTATTTTAGGGCACTTATTACATTAGAAAATATAATAATAAAAATAACAATAAGAAACTGAAGACGAGGTGAGCTAACATGAAACTTATAGATCTTTCAGGCCCTATTTATACTGGTATGTGGTCATATGGACCCCCATTTCCGGAATTTCAGCTTGTTGATATCAAGGAGCCTGAGTGGGTGGAATCATTTTCACCAAAATCACAGGCTTTTGAAGGATTTTGCATGCTGACTGGAAACTATATAGATGGGCCTTCGCATGCATTTGGCCTGGAAAAAGAAAAACCAATGCATGAGCTTCCACTGGAAAAGATATTTGGTGTTGACGCCTATGTTTACAAGTTCGATCTTAAAGATATGCCAAAAGAAGGCAGGAGGCCTTATGTAACAATGGAGCATGTGAGGAAGGCTGAAAAAGAGCCGGTGCCTGATGAAGCGCCTATAATTCTGGCAACTGGTTGGGGGTCGCACTGGTCAGAACCGGATTTTCTTACAGATGCATGGTTCCTTAAAAAAGATGCAGCTGAATATTTTGCAGGCAAGAAACCTTTACTTTTGGGTTTTGATACAGCATATGCGGATAACCTGGAAAATGAGCAGGGCAACTGGCTGATAATCTACGGTGCAGGCGTCACATTGCTGGGACCCCTGGTAAATACTGAAAAAATTACTAAGTTTAAAGTAAAACTATATGTAGCTCCACTAAATATTTTAAATACGACCGGTTTGCCCGTAAGGACAATAGTAGAAGAATAAAACTGAAAGGAATCCAGGATTTTAATTTATGGGTTATATAGAAGAGATAGATAATTGGATAAGTAGAAACAGTGATGAAATACTTCAAACACTGTCGGAACTTATACAAATAAAAACAGTGAACCAGCCTCCTGGTGGTAATGAAAAACCGGGGCAGGAGTATCTTTATAATAAGATCAGGAGTTATATTCCTGAAAAAGACATAGATATTTTTGAAATCGATGATATCAAAGAAATAAGGGAACATCCTCTATTCTTTCCAACAGTTGAAGGAAAAGCAAAGGATTATAAAGGAAGACCGAATATTATTGCTAAAATCAATGGTTTGACCGGGTACAGATCGCTTTCATTCTCTGGTCATATGGATGTAATGCCTGTATACAATAACAAATGGAATGTCTTTGCTGACCCGTTCAGCGGGCAAATAAAGGATGGGAAGATGTATGGCAGGGGTTCCATGGATATGAAATCCGGAACACTCGCCGGTTTTATGGCTTTAAAATGCATAAAAGACCTTGGGATAGACTTAAAGGGAGATATTTATGCAGAGAGTGTTGTTGATGAAGAAAATGGCGGGACAAACGGTACAGTTGCTGCACGGCTAAGGAATCCTGGTATAGATTTTGCAATACTGCCTGAACCATCAGGCCTTGTTTCAGGGATAGAGACAATAGGAGGCAGCGACTGGAAAGTATCCGTCAATGTCGGCGGACCCGGCGGTTTTGGCTTTGAACAGGAACTGGCAAATCCTGTATACAGGCTATCTAAAATAGGTATTGCCCTGGAGAAATATGACAATAAGTTAAAACAAATAAAAGCTCCTGACACATATACAGAAGAACAATTTATAAGATTATTGACCTTTCAGATCTATTCTGGAGGGAATAACTACACTGAGTCCGGGTCAGTACCGCTATCGGGCCATATTTATTTCTGGTTTGAAGCATTTGCAGGAACAACTGAGGAGGAGTACCGGAAGGATTTTTTAGATTTTATGAGATTTGAACTGGAAAAATATGAGGAATTTAAAAATGATTTTCCGAAATTTGAGACAGTAATAAGGTTTTTAGGGGGCCACAGAACCAAACTGGCGCATCCAGCCATGCAATCAATAAGAAAAGCATATAGTGAGCTTGGATTGAAATACACCGAGAGAGGACTTGGCATTGCATGTGATGCATTTGCCTTTAGGGGGACATGCAATACAGATGTAGTTGTTTTAGGACCGGAAGGGGGAAACGCTCACGGTACAGATGAATGGGTCAATATAAAAAGTTTTTTTGACCTGATAAAGATAATGGTTTTAACTGCGATTGATTATTGCGGTTGATTTTATTATTTATCTTATTAGATTTTAATAATTTCTCAGTTTTGGTTTTTTAAGATATTTTTATTTTATTTAATTATTTTAATTATCAGGAACCAGAAAAGGAGTAAAGATGTCTGTGCATATTGAAAATGTAAAAAAATCACTGGAATTTAAAAAGCCTGACTATCTGCCTATGGAAACAAACCATATACCTGGAATATATAATGCATATCATACACTTGATCCTGAAACAGTAAAACTTATTCCTGGAACCGAGAATTTTGATGCAATATGGCCGCTTGCTTATTCATGGACTGTCAAGGAAATAGGGAAAACTGAAAAGGGAGAACCTATAAGGAAAGACCAGTTTGGGGTTGTGACAAAAGTGCCGGTTGACATGAATTCGACTTATATATTGCTTGAGCATCCCCTTGCAGGGAAAACATCTCTTGAAGGATATGAATTTCCTGACATCAATGATATGGATCAATGGTTTGAAAATATGGGAAAAATAATTAAAGAAAAATACAGCGATAGGTTTATCGATGCATTTATCGATGCCGGTATTTTCCTTACAACCCAGTTTTTATTTGGTCCGAATGATTTTTTCATGAAGCTTGCAACAGACCTTGATTTTGTAGTGGAGGTGTATGAAAGAGTCGCTGATTATTATATTCAGATGGTTGACAGGTTTAAGGCTGCAGGTGCGCACCAGATCACAATTATTGAAGATTTAGGTTCAAATACGGGTCTTGTCTTAAATCCTGACACATGGAGAAAAAAGTTTAAACCAATAACTAAAAAAGTATTCAAGTATATACACGAAAAAGGATTATATACAGGAATACTTATTGACGGGGACGCAAAACCTGTTCTTGACGATCTCCTGGAAATGGAGATAGACCAGCTATGCATACCTGATTTCAAGGTTACCGGCATTGAAGCATTAAAGGAAAAAATAAAAGGTAAAATGGGTTTTAAAGCTCCAGTCAGTATGGCTGATACGCTTGCCACAGGTTCTCCCCAGGATGTAATAAATGAAGCAGAAGCGCTACTTGACGCTTTCTATACTCCAAATGGCGGTTTTATATGTGAAGTAGTCAGGTGGCACAGGCCGGCATATCCGGAGGATAATGTACTGGCATCTGTCAAAGCTTTTAATAGATACAGGAAAAATGCGCCCGTTTATTAGATTATTAGAATGTATTTTATAATGTATTTCTTTTTTATATTTATTTATAAAGGAATTATGAAACAGGTAGAATCTATTTGAATTAGAAATGAAAAAATATAACCAGCAATATATTAAAGAAAGAAACAAGGGCCGGATATTAAAGATGCTTATAGAGAGGGGTCCTATGTCCAGGGCTGCCATTTCCAGGGAACTTGGTTTAGTAAGATCAACAGTATCTGAAAGTGTAAATGATCTCATTGAGATAAATGTTATAGAAGAAGGCAGAAAAGTAAGCGGTAACATTGGAAAAAGACCTACGCTTATATATTTCAATAAAAACCTGTTATATTTTATTGCAGTAGTTATTTCTCCACACGGAATAAATATTGCCATTGCAAATTTAATAGGGGATATAGTTATTGAAGAACTGATAGAATATCCTGATAATTATACTGCTGAAAATATCCTGAATTCTGCGGTAAAAAGGATAGGGAAGATACTCGAAAGTATTCCAATAAGTTTAGATTCAATTGCATTTATAAGTCTCGGTTCACCTGAAACAATCAGCAAAAAAACAGGTATAATCCGTTGGGCGCCTTACATCAAAGACTGGGTAGGCATAGACCTGAAATCTTTTTTTGAAAATAAATTCAAAGTCGATGTTATTTTAAAGGATCATGTTAAGCTGGAAACCCTGGGTGAACAGTGGAAAAGCTTTAATAACATATCCAATATGATATATCTTGTAATTACTAAAGGTATAGGAGCTGGAGTAGTAATTGATGGCAAGATAAGGGAAGGATATAATGGATACCTGGGTGAAATAGCATTCCTCCCATTAGCAGAAAAGATTGACTATACTGCGATTGCAAACCAGGATAAAAACCTCGGTTATTTTGAATCAAATTGTGACGTTATCAAGATAAGAAATATAGTCGAGTCCTATGCCAAAGAAAAGGGCTTACAAGTCAATACAGAAGATTTTTATTCGATTGTTAAATTGTATATGACTGACCCATGCATGAAGGATTTAATAAATAAGGGCATAATAAAAACCATGGCCCTGGGCATAGCAGCGATGATCATAATAATGGATCCGGAGATTGTGGTTATAAATGGAGAGATAATTGATTTTGGAGAGGATTTTTTGGAACTTCTGAAGGCTGAGGTTTACAAATTGATCCCGTTCAAAAGGCAGATTGTATTTTCAAAACTCAGGGAAAAATCAGGACTCTATGGCGCAATAAAAAATGGATTGGACTGGATCGATTTCAATGTTTCAAATAATCCTGATTTATTTTTTTCTGATAAAAATAAAAAGATTATTTCAATTAGCAAGTCTTGAATATTTATTTATGCATATAATATTATAATTAATAAAAAAATGTACAAGGTAACCCTAATCGGACTGTATAGCTATGCACATCCCAAAAATATTGCTGAATCCAGGATAAAAAATACCATCAGATTGTTAAACCAAAATGGAGTAGAG
Source organism: uncultured Actinomycetota bacterium (assembly GCA_964354265.1). Taxonomy (GTDB): domain Bacteria; phylum Actinomycetota; class Humimicrobiia; order Humimicrobiales; family Humimicrobiaceae; genus Fen731. Next base: position 215 of record CAYGYY010000018.1, on the reverse strand, counting down.
ATAAATTTTATCGGCAGTATTGCAGATCATGATAGTGCACAGGTCGAAGAAGCCAGGAAAAAATTAGAAAACACCATCAGTGATAGCTGTTGTATAATCCTGGTTTATTCAGGATGGTCTGAATCAACCGGCATTTTACATATCATATCAAATTATCTTCATCTCCCCATCATTATATGGAGTCTTGCAGGTTATAAAATATCAGAGGGGCTCAT
>CAYGYY010000017.1:31902-33128 GCA_964354265.1 uncultured Actinomycetota bacterium | reverse complement strand
AAATTTACAGTCTTTTTTAAATGAACAGCTGATTATTTAATCTGCGGGTATTTTTATATGAAAGAATACAAATTAAAAGATTTAAAACCTTTAAAGGAACGCCAGTATAAAATAAGCTATTCAAAAGAGTTAAACCAGTCCCAGCTTCATGCTGCAGAAATCAGCGCCGGGCCCGTACTGGTAATAGCAGGAGCAGGAAGCGGCAAGACCAGGACGCTGGTATACAGGGTCGCCCATCTTGTTGAAGACGGCATTTCACCTGAAAGTATCCTTCTCCTGACATTTACAAGAAAAGCTGCAAGAGAAATGCTGAGGCGTGCGTCAAGTTTGCTTGATGAAAGGTGCGGCCATGTATCCGGAGGTACCTTTCATTCATTCGCCAACCAGATCCTGCGAAGATATGCAAAATTTGTCGGATTTACTGAAAACTTTACAATCCTTGACAGGAAGGACTCAGAGGATATTATTGGCCTTGTAAGGAACAAGCTCGGGTTTTTCAGAAGCGAAAAAAGGTTTCCCCAGAAAGATACTATTTCAGATGTAATAAGCAAGTCAATAAATAAGCACCTGCCTATAAAAAATGTCGTAGCGGATGATTATGCACATTTCCTGGACAACTGGGAAGATATTGAAAAAATAAGTAATGGATATATTGCCTATAAAAAATCAAAATCAATAATGGACTACGATGACCTTCTTGTATATCTCGAACAGCTTCTGCATGAAAATGATGAAATAAGGAAAAAGCTGTCCAATTTCTATAAATATATAATGATAGACGAGTTCCAGGATACAAACAAGCTTCAGGCAAAGATAGCCTACGGCCTGGCCAGCGAGCACAAAAATATAATGGTTGTTGGAGATGATTCCCAGAGCATCTATTCTTTCAGGGGCGCAAATTTCAGGAATATAATGGATTTTCCAAGAAATTACCCTGATGCAAGGATAATCAAGCTTGAGCAGAATTACAGGAGCACACAGCCAATACTGGATTTTACAAACCAGATAATAAGATATGCCAAAGAGAAGTACGACAAAGTGTTATATACAAGTAAGGAAGGTCATGAAAAACCGGCTTATATAGAAACTGAAAATGAAAACTGGCAATCAAAGTTTATTGTCCAGAGGGTCCTTGAGCTGAGGGAGGAAGGGGTAGCGCTTGACGATATTGCGGTGCTGTTTAGAAGCGCATGGCAGTCAATGGATCTGGAGATAGAGCTGAATAC
>CAYGYY010000017.1:0-31802 GCA_964354265.1 uncultured Actinomycetota bacterium | reverse complement strand
TTATCGACAATTCATTCAGCAAAAGGACTTGAATGGCATTCCGTCTTTATAATATCTTTAATAGACGGCTATCTTCCCAGCTCTTATTCCATACGCTCACAGGAAGAAATTGAGGAGGAGAGGAGGCTGCTATATGTTGCTGCAACCCGCGCAAAACAGAACCTCTATCTTTTAAAACCTGGAGCCGGTAGATTTTCCGGCAATTACTTTGACCCGTCATTCCAGCGGTTTTCAGAAGTCTGCAGGTTTTTAAAGGAAGGTGATATTATCGATAATTATGTAGAGAAGTGGGTCCTAAAAGAAGAAAAACCTTAAATTAAATCCCGGGTTTAAGGTTCACATATATATTATATAAAGTCATCCTTATACTAATATTTTTTGTTTATAACTTATTAATAGCGATTATTCTCAAGCTTTATTAAAATATATTGTGATGCTGTATTTATTACTGTATTTAATATGATATGAAATTATATATAAAGCTTCTTCTCGCTGGTTTAAGTGCACTTCTTCTTGTGCTGTCTTTTGTTGATAAATTCTCATTTATTGCATGGATATGCCTGATTCCTTACTTTATAGCACTGGCAAATTCCAGTTTAAGGCAATCCGCAGGGCTCAGCTGGCTTACTGGCCTGGGTTTTTTTGCAGGAATAACATCCTGGTTTACTGAATACAGTTATGCTTTCTGGTTTCCTATAATAGGAATTCTTTCAATATATTTTATTTTTTATGGAATTGTTTTTTACTTTGTTTATTCAAAAATAAAATGGCCATACCTGCGGATAGCAATAATATCAAGCATATGGATTGCAGGTGAATTGCTCAGACACAGGACATTTCTTGCATTTCCATGGGGAGTCCTCGGGTACTCTCAGCATGGCTACCTTGCGGTAATGCAAATATCCAAATTCACGGGTATATTGGGGGTCTCACTTCTTATTTTACTTTTCAATCTTTCAGTTGCAGAGGTATTTATTTATTATCTTTTAACCAAAAGAATTGCATCAGAACTTACCGGAGATGATAAGTCAATTCCGAATTTATTTCATAAATCAAACCGCCAGAAAAGGAACAGCTTTGTTGCTCTAATATGTATAACTTCAATTTTGGCAATAAATATTGCATATGGTTTGATTACTTTAGAAGTTACTGGCAGAAATAATATTTCTCTCCCTGAAGATAAGGAATTAAATGTCGCGCTTGTCCAGACTAATATTGCATTTGATGATAAATACAAGAAAGATACCGGTGTGCTTATACCGGAAAAATACAGCCCTGACAGGTATTTTAAAGAAGATACTGAACTGGTAGTCTTTCCTGAAAGTGTAATCTGGGGGCCCATTACAAGAGATACCAATAAATCTTTCTATGAATGGGTAAAACATACTGCAGAAAAAGAAGACCTTTATTTTATAATGGGACAGATACTGTGGGATGATTATGATAATTATTATAATGTGGTGCAGCTATATGATGATGAACTGAATATCCTGGGAAGATATAACAAAATACACCCTCTTCCATGCGCTGAATATATGCCTTACCCTGGCGTACTGGGTTTTTTAAGTTTTATGAACATAGCAAAATTAAATATCACACCTTCAAGGGAGGCAACACTTATAGAATATCCCCTAAAAGGCAATATCGGTACAAATATATGTTTTGAATCAACAATAGCGCTGATCTCGAGGACATTCAGGGAAAACGGCGCGGATATGCTGTTTACTTTTACTGACGATGCAGGTTTTAAGGACAGCATTGCATCATGGCATCACCTGGTATTTTCAAGGGCAAGAGCTATTGAAAACAATAGCTATATGGTGCATATAGGAAACAATGGCATATCTGCAATAATTGATAATTCAGGGAGGATAATTGCTAAAACCAGCATAGTTACAAAGGAAGTCTTATATGGCAGCGCCTATTTCAATGATGAAAAATCTTTTTACAGTATTTTTGGTGAATTGCTCTTATATATTTATTTCGGGATTACTTTTATTATATTTATTGTTTTTCTGGCACGAAAACGTTCCTAGATTTCTACAAGGCTGTTTGACTGCACTATTTTGTGGTAGTAATGTCCTGAATCCTTAATATATCTTTCAAACCTGCCGGATTTAAAGTCAACAGAAGTCAAGCCAAATCTTCTTGAAGGACCATGGTTAAGTTCATAGTTATCAAATGTGGACCAGTGGAAATAACCCTTGACAGGGAGCCCTTCATCGCATGCTTTTTTTACATAGTAGAGATGGTTGTATAAGCTTTGCTTCCTGAGGTAATCATCATTTGTGCATGTCCCGTTTTCTGTGATTATAAGCGGTTTATTATATTTTTCATGAAAGAATTTAAGCATCCTGTAGATACCCTCAGGATATAATTCCCACATATCATCATGATTTACTCCAAGTCGGTCAAGTGCCTTCCTGCCACGTTCCTGGTATGCAACAAAAGGAAAACTGCCAATTAGTATCCTGCCGTAATAGCTGAACCCGATATAATCGACACAGCTCCCTTTGCATGTAAAAAATTCATGGATTTTTTCGTGCTGGATATTGTCAAGGAATTTTTTTATCAGGGTTGCTACTATGTTCTTTGGATTGATCGCCTCGACCATCATATGCGCATGTGAAATGCCCACAGGTATCCCGGGGTATTTTTCTTTCATATATTCATACAGGAGGCAATGGGCTTTTGCCATATTTGCAAGTGCTTTTTTCCTTGATGAAGGACTGAATTTTTTAGGGGGGAACCCCCTGAAAAAGTACGCCATGTTTATGTATGCATTGGGCTCGTTGAAGGTATTTATAACGTCAATATAATCTGAAAATTCTTTTATCAGTTTTTTTGCGTAATCCAGGTAAAAACCTACGGAAGAGCTGTTTGTCCATCCTCCAACCCTGTACATCCAGAGTGGATTTGAAAAATGATTTAATACCAGCAGCACTTTTTTGTTGTTTTCTTTAAGAGTTTGAAATAACCTGCCATAGTGGTTTAAGGTTTCTTTATCCAGTTTTTCGTAAGGGGATTTCTGCAATCTTGACCAATCCGGTGAGAACCTGTATGAATTTCCGAGGTACAATATATATTCAAGATCTTCTTTATATCTCTCAAAATGGTCGATAGCATTGCCAAGTCTTGTCCCGTCTTCTCCAATAAAACCTTTCCATTCAGTATACCCCTCACCTTCAATCTGGAAGGCAGAAGTTGCAGTGCCAAGCATTAAATCTTTTGGAAACTCTTTCTCATTCATATAACAAGATTATATACTAATAATGAATTAATTTAAAAATCTGCAGGTGTATGACAAGGAAAAGAATAAAAGATATAATTAAAAATATGAATGATGAAGAGAAAATCAGATTTGCGCTGGAAAACACGGAAATACTTAAAAGTCCGAAAAAACTCCTTTCCACATATGAGTCAACTACTGTACATTATTATATGCTGACAGTTCCTTTTTACCTTGAATTCGAAGGGAAAGGGCCTGACTGTGAGACAATAATCAGGGAAGGCAGGATAACCTGGCAAAAACCCAGGCTTATAACACCCGGTTATATATTGAGAATGGAGGGATTCTCTGAAGAGGCTAAAAAAGCATTTTCTATACTTGCCGGCTACCATGCAGATATTGCAATGATGCTTTACAGGCTCAGGTTTGTAAAAGATTATGAGCGTATGGATATTGTTTCAACACAACTAAATGAAGTTGCACGTAAAATCGATGATGAAATTGAAAAAAAGCAGGATCCGTTTTGTGCTGTTATAAGGGGAGTAGATGAATTCTGGGATGTTTCATTATCAAGGTTTATATATGAGCTTGCAGTAAATAGCGCTTATTTTTCACAGTATCCTGAGCTTGGCGCAAATAGCATGATAAGTATGGATTCTACAGGTTTTCCGGTTGTTTCAAGAGATCATTCCGGAATTCCTGTTGCTGCAAAATCTGAAATTGAAATTCTTTTTAAGTTATATGAAAAAGGTGACATTGAAGCAAAAGCCGTAAAAGAGGAGCTTGACAGCTGGGGATTGTTTGAATATTACCAGGACAGATTTTTTGAAATGTTAAAAAAAAGAAAATAAAAGATAGGGGATAAGACAGATGGGAGATAAAATAAAAACTGCCATTGAGATAGCAATGGAAAAAGCTGCAATGCTTGATGAACTTTCAGAACAGGAAAAAGAAGAAATTAAAAATAAAAAAGTTCTTGATCCAATTATGGCTGATTTTTACAGGGGTAATTTTGACTCAGAAAAGCTCTGGACAAAATTAAAAGACAAGGCCCCATCTCTGCTTAAAACTGTACAATTAAACCTTATTAATTCCCTGAAGTTCGGCCTTGACCCGGAAGAATTAAAAAGAAGAAGCAAGGCAATAATTGCAGTTGAAACACTTAAAAAAGATCAGAAGACTCCTGCAATTCAGCAGGGATTGCATCTTCTTGAAAACATGCAAAAAAAAGCTGACAGTGAAAGGGAGCAGGTCTTCAATGAGTTTAAAAAGGCTATTGAGAACAACCCTCAAGCAAGGGCAAGGGTAGTGGAACAAGGTGGCCAGAAAATAATGCTCAATCTTTCTGTTGAGGAAGCAATAATACAGAATCCGCAATGGAAGCAGTTTATTGCTGATTTTGAAAAAAACCATGAAAATGAATTTGTCCGGGTTATATCGCAGCTATTGCAACTGGTCAGTTAAAATCCTGCAAAACAAGATCATGGTTCATTTAACCTGAAATGTTTTAGCTTACTATTTAAAAAGTTCCTGCATAGGGTTCCAGTAAAACTCATACCACCCTTTATCAAAGTCATCAGCGCATTCCTCAGGGACACCCTCCTGGGTGAGATTAATCCTTGTGCCATTCTTTTCTTTTTCAAGTATTATAGTAAGTTTAGAGTAATGATCTTTTGGCCAGCAATCTTCTTCACCGCGCCAGTTCTGGACGATTTTTCTATCGTTGACAAGCTCTATGTTTGTTCCATCTATATAACCGTCAAAAACCTCAAAACCACCGCCTGTCTCCCGGCTTATTTTTGCTGTTGAATTAACAAGTTTTGCATGTTTTTTTGAGTCCATAAAAATCTCATATATATCATGCGGCGCAGCATCCGTGATTATTACTGTCTGGTTTATAGTTTTTGTTTTCATTTGTTTCTCCATAAAAATTTTATATTTTTAACGATTCTAATATATAATAAAAAATTGAAAAATAAAAAATTTTTTTTGTCTATTTAAGGACAGTGATAAGATTCATTAAAGAAAAGTTCAAGAGCAGAAACAGTAAAAGAATTTTGTTCCCATTGATCATCCTTGTTTCAATTTATCTTTTGGGGACAATCGGGTATATGGTAATCGAAAAGTGGAGTTTTCTCGAAGCTCTTTTCATGTCTACAATCACTGTGACTACAGTTGGCTATACCCTCGTAAGGGATCTATCACCGCAGGGGATGCTTTATACTATATTCTTTATTGTTTTAAGTACAGGTACTGCAGCTTATATTGTAATAAATGTTGCAGACCTTTTTGTACAGAATTTTTTAATAGGAGACAGGGAGGTTAAAAGGATCAAAAAAATGATAGAAAAATTAAAAAACCATTATATAATCTGTGGGCTTGGCAGGGTAGGCAGTGAGATAGCCAGAACACTGGAAAAAGGAAAAACCAGTTTTGTAGTAATTGACAAGAATGAAGAATCAATCGAGGAATGCAATAAAAACAAGTGGATTTGTATAAAAGGAGATGCTACAAGAGATGAGATCCTCCTGGAGGCCGGGATTGAACGTGCGAAGGGATTGTTTGCTGCAATAGGGGATGATTCAGAGAATATATATTCAGTCTTATCTGCAAAATCGTTAAATACGAAAATATATATTGTAGCCCGCGCATCAGCCCCAGATGCTATAAATAAACTGCAGAAAGCAGGAGCCGACAGGATAATAACTCCTGAAATAATAGGGGCGAGAAGAATGGCATCATTAATATTGCAGCCTGCAGTATCTGATTTTTTTGAAAGCATTTTCAGTACTGATGCATTTGAACTGGAGCTTGCAGTAATCGAAGTCATGAAAGGCAGCAAAATTGAAGATATTACTATAACGGAAGCCGGTTCAAGATTCAAATTCAGTGCTCTTATAATATCAATAGTAGATGTATCAGATAAACTGTCTGTTATAAAAGCCGATGGCGAAACTATATTAAAAGCCGGCCAGAAACTTATTGCCATAGGTACCAAAGACCAGATCCAGGAACTTAATAATCTTGCGGTTTGACTTTTGCTATTGCATTGATTTCATAACCTCAAGCATATCTCAGGATTTACAGGGATCCTGAAGGTTATCCACTGGAGCCCAGGTTTTTAACAGTTTCAATGTATTTTCTTACATCAAATTTATTTTTGCAGCCATTATAGCTCATATACCTTATCTTGCCGAATATTTCTCTTTCACCCCATGCCCTGTCATGTAGGCCGCCAATACTCCAGGCTATGCCTGTATAACCATTGGGGTCCCTTCCATCCAATTCATAGCGGTCATTTAAATAAATCGCTGTCTTTATGGCATCTTCTGGCGTCCTGCTCCATTCAAGGATCTTTTTTGCCCAATACATGCGCATATATCCGTGCATCTTACCCTTTATGGCCATTTCAGTTTGTGATGCATTCCATAAATTGTCATGAGTGGAGCTGTTTTCCAGCTCTTCAGGCAAATAGATATGATGACGCAAATCAGACCTGTGCCCATTTAAGCTTTTTTTAGCCCATTCCGGTAATCCGTTAAAAGAGTCGTAATCATTATTGTAAAAACAGTAATTGTCAGAAAGCTCCCTTCTGATTACCAGCTCTTCCATAAAAGCCGACCTTATATCTTCATCTGTATTTACCTTTAAGACTTCAAGCGCAACTCTATGCGGGGATATCTGCCCGAAGTGCAGGTAAGGCGAAAGATTAGATTGTGAAGAAAAGATGTTAGGGTCATTTCTTTCATACTTGAACTTAAATATCCCGGTTGCAAGGAAATTATCAAGAGTTCCAGCAGCAGCTGTATATCCCGGTTTAATCCACTCAACCGCTTTTACAGAATTGTCGGTATAACAATTTTTGAGAATGACCTGCCAGTCTTTTTCATTAAAATCAAAAGTATTGCCGCTATAGTGTTTAAAAGTGCTGAACGTGTCACTGGATTGATGTTTTAACCCAGGAAATTCTTCTATGAACTCATCAAAAAGCCTTTTTATTTTAGGCCTGATAGTATATGCTCCAAACTCCTGTTTTCCTGAAACAATCCAGCAGGGAACGATATTATGGGTGTCGACTTCGAAAAAATCGATATCTATTTCCATAAAAATTGATTTTTTCCAGCCTTTTTTCACTTTTAAGGGGTCAAAATCAGTAACCATGCAGATTGAAGCGACTTTATTCAGGAATGAAGGAATTGTATTTGCAGGATCACCCTGTAATATAAACATAGGGATATTGAGATACATGGCCTGTTTAACAGCTTCCTTAAGTCCTTCAATCATAAAACAGTAATGGCGCAAAGGTGAGTTCAAGAAATCCCGGGTAATGCAAAATACTATAATGACAGACGTTTTTCTCTGATTTGCAATTTCCTGTGCAAATATAAGCGCCCAGTTATCTTCTATTCTCTGGTCGCGGCTCATCCAGTAAACAACCGGGCCTTTTTTATATAATGCCTGGTTGCCTTTTTTTAGCAGCCTGGTTCTTTTAAGGTTCATGTTTATTGATGCTGTTCTGCTTTTTCAATCCTGAAAGAATACTTTACACTTTTATGATTAAAGAAGAACTTAAAGAAAAAATATCGGCTGACATTGTTCATATAATCAGAATACATATTCCTATATGCGCTCAGAAGGAATTTTTCTTCCCTTAAGATCTGGATATGCATGATAATGCCTAACAATAAGGCAAAAACAAGGAATATGAGGTTTCCGTTTATTAGGAAAGTGCCAAAGAAATAAAGGTCAAAAAACAGGTAGATGGGATTCCTGGAAATAGAATAAATGCCATTTGTAACAAGTTTTCCTGGATTTCTGTCATCTATGCCCAGTCTCCATGAACTCCCGAGGTTAAAAAGAGCAATAATAAAAATCGTAAAGCCGGATATTACAAGTATAAGGCCAAAAATTTTAACGGCGGTATAGTTAAAAAGTAAAAGTTTTGGCATTTTTATAAAAATACCAAAAATCTCATCAAGTGAATATATAAGCAGTGTAAAAGCCCAGAGGAAGACCAGGGCGAACATTACTATCTCGAAGCCGTGTTTCTGTCCTTCCATGGTAAAAATATTTATCTTTATTGCATTTATCTTTTCCTTACGCCTTAAATATATAGTTTTCCCTATAATAAGCGAAAGTAATATCCCAAGGGTAATTATCTGTATAAAGGCAAAAATATCCCGCATTTTATAGTTTTTTATTCTGTGGTTGTCGCTTCCGAGCCTGAAATCCCGGTATCCTCAGAAGAAGCTGTAAGATCGCCGCCATCTATAAGCGCAAGCGTTCCAAGTGTCGTAACATTATTTATTTCGAATTGCAGCGATGATGAAACAGCAAGTTCAGTTGAGTCAAGATTATCGGTGTCAAATATTGATGCTGTAAATCCAAGAACATCAAGGTCTGTGGGCCCATAGCTTACAAATATCTCCCATGGCACTTTTGCTTCAATTATATACCCCTGGTTATTCTGGGATGATTTTATCTCTATGCCCTTTGAGGATTTGGAAGGGAAGTAAATAAAAGCCTCGGCCGGTATCCCTGAAAAATTACCAGGCGAGAAATCGATCTGGGAGTCGTCGCTATTATAAAAAGGTATATTGAAATCATCTGATAGGGCAGTATCAAAAACAAGAGTAATACTGTCACCATTGTTAATCTGATTTCCTGCATATATCTGATTGACAATATCATCGGTTACCTCAACGGCAAAGTAAAAAGCTGTATCGTCCCAGCAGGTGTAGATAATTCCCGAACAGTCTTCGATGCTGGTGAAGTTTTCCTTTTTTATTGTCGGGTTGGAAATCTGGGCTTTATCGTAAACAGCCCATTCATCAAGAACACCATCGATTAACGGTGGGACATAGCTTTTAAATGAAAAAATGGGCGCACCATTTTGTGACCTGTATTCGGATGCTTCAAGCGCTGCAGTTTTCTTTTCTTCAATGTCCATGCTTCGGGCTATGGTCTCCATTGTCTCATCGGTGTACTCTACACTGAAATTTATAGTATTTGAGGCCGATATTATATTGTCCTGTTCATCCACAAGATTGGCAACAATCTCATAATCACCAGGTTCATCAGGATTCCAGTTATATTCATATGGGGGAGAATTGAAAGTCCTTAATGTCTCTTCATTATTTAATATCAGCTTAAGCTTAAAATCAAGGTTTTCGATATCTTTCGATTTTATTATTACGGGTATAGTCTCGTTCATATTAACAAGTTTAAATACCTGGTCGTTAGAGGGGGAAGATATAAGAATGGTATACTGTGATGTTTCTTCTGTTTCCTGCTGCTGTGCGCTCCCGGAAAAGAAAGTCATCGGAAATCTTGATTTAAAATTCAAAATAAATATTACGGCAGCAATAAGTATCAGTGCAACAACTATATAGGGGAAACGGTCAAGTAAACCTGTATATTTATTATAATTCTTTCTCATTCTTTTTCCTTTTCTTCCTTCTTTTTGTCTATAAGCGGTTGTGCAAGATGTGCAGGCAACTCATCGTAGTGCGAAAATTTCTGGTTGAACTGCCCCCTGCCCTGGGAAATGGATTTAAGATCGACTGAATAATTGAATGATTCTGACTGGGGTATTGTAGCTTTTATTACCTGCATCTTATCCGGACCAGGTGTCATTGTGATAATCTTTCCTCTTTTTGAATTTATATCGCCTATTATATCACCCATATATTTTTCAGGCACTGTTATTTCCAATTCTACAACAGGCTCAAGGATAACTGGTGATGATTCTGACATACCTTTTTTAAATGCCATGGAACCGGCGATTTTAAAGGCCATATCAGATGAATCTACTGTATGAAAAGAACCGTCGTAAAGATTTACGGACACGTCGACAACCGGATAACCTGCAAGTGCTCCTGCCTGCATAGCTTCCCTGATACCTTTTTCAACACTTGGTATATAGTTCTTGGGAATTGCGCCGCCAAAAATACTATCTTCAAATTTAAAACCATCTCCGCTTTTTAGTGGCTTAAGTTCTATAAAAACATGACCATATTGGCCACGTCCGCCGGATTGTTTTTTATATTTGTATTCTGTCTTTGAATCTTTTTTGATAGTTTCTTTATAAGCAACATCCGGCGCAGACATGGCAACATCTATATCGAATTTTTCTTTAAGATTCTCTTTTATTATTGACAGGTGCAGGTCTCCCATTCCCCAAACTATGCTCTGATGGACCTCAAGGTTTAATTCCATCTTTAATGTTGGGTCTTCTTCAACAAGCCGTGAAAGACCCATGCTTATTTTTTCTTCATCACCTTTGCTTACAGGCAGTATAGCTTTTGGCAATGTGGGCCTGGGATAGAATGTCCCCTCCATTACAAACGGCCTGTCAATTGAAGATATAGTATCATCATTGCTTATATCCATTATCTTTGATACTGCAATTATATCACCGCATGAAGCTTCACTGACATCACTTTGCTCCTTACCCTGGAGTTTGAACATATTTGTAAATTTATGACTGCTTTTTACCCCGGAAAGATAATAACTGGAATTAGTTTTCATTGTACCTGAAAAAATCCTGAAAATGGATAGTTTGCCAATATAAGGATCCGCCATTGTTTTGAAAACATAGGCAAGCACCGGGCCCTGAGCAGAAGGCTTCACTTCAACTTTTTCAGTTTTACCTGCTGCAAAAACTGCAAGCGGTTTTATTTCAAGAGGAGAGGGGAAAAGACTATTGATATAATCCATAACAAGGTCAACCCCTATATTTCTTCCTGATGAAATGGCAAAAACAGGCACAACCTTGCATTCGGTAACCGCGGATTTAAGCACCTCATTTATACTTGCAGCTTCAATTTTTTCACCTTCAAGATACCTGTTTAAAAGATCATCATTTGTTTCTACAATTGACTCTATAAGGCTGTTATGGTAAGACTCAGCATCTGCTTTTTTTGAATCTTCCACATTTGTCCCGTTACCCTGAAAATCGCCATCTTTATAGTTGAATTGCTGATTCAGGAGAAGATCTATAACACCTGAGAATTTTTCACCATCTGCTGCGGGAATTGTAATTGGGACAAGATTAAGGCCGGAACTGTTTTTCATTTCTTCGACTGAGCTGGAGAAGTTTACATTTTCCTGGTCTAGTTTATTCATAATACAAAAAGCCGGTCTTGGATTTTCTTTAAGATACTCCACAATCCTTTCAGAAGCTGCCTGTAAGCCCGATTTCACATCTATCACCAGAAGGACTCCGTCAACTACTTTTAATGTGGATATTGCCTGTCCTAAAAAATCCATGTATCCTGGAGCATCTATTACATTGACTTCAGAATTTTTCCACTGGTAATGCATTATGCTGGAACTTATGCTAAAGCCCCTTTTTGTTTCAAGAGGACTATAATCTGATACAGTATTTTTTGTATCTATCTTTCCAAGCCTGGTTATTGCACCAGAATTAAATAAAAAGCACTCTGACAGGGAGGTTTTTCCACCACCATTCCCGGACACCAGTCCAATAACCTTTTTGCCTGCTATATTTGCGCTGCTCATCAATTTCCTCCTGAAATTGTAGTATTATGCTGATATTTTGGTTAAAAAATTAAATGAAATATACCATAAAAATATTTAAGTGTAAAAAGATTGCACCTGTTATTTTGTGACAGTTGAAAATTAATAAGTAATTAAAATCATTAAATGTGTTATAATTTAATGTTGGAAATTTTAAGAAAAAATTAAAAATTTGAACAGACAGGAGGGAAAATGATTGCTGCAATAATTGTTCCGATAGTTGTGTTAATAGCCATCATTATAATCATATTGCTGGCCGGGGTGGGGATTTACAATGGTATAGTCACCCTGCGAAACCGCATAGATAATGCATGGTCCCAGATAGATGTCCAGCTCAGGAAAAGATATGACCTGATCCCCAATCTTGTGGAGACAGTCAAGGGTTATGCAGCGCACGAGAAAGAAACGCTTGAAAAAGTAATACAGGCAAGGGGCATGGGAATAGAGGCAAAAACTGTAGGCGACCAGTCCAAAGCTGAGAATATGATAACAAGTACCTTAAAGTCTTTATTTGCAGTAGCTGAACAATACCCTAACCTGAAGGCTGACCAGCATTTCGCAAAAATGATGGAAGAATTAACCGGTATTGAAAGTAATATTGCTTATGCCAGGCAGTTTTATAATGACTCAGTACTGCAGTATAATACCAAGATACAGACCTTCCCGGGAAGTGTTTTTGCAGGCTGGTATAAGTTTACTGCAAAGGAATATTTCGAAATAACGGAAGCGGAAGCAAAGGAACCCGTAAAGGTCCAGTTCTAAATAAGGGCGCAATAATAATAATAATATTGCAATAGTTTACGCAGCAGGCAATGATGTCAGCGGGTGATATATGTATGACAGGATAGCCAGTAACAGGCGAAGGACTGTATTTATAATATTTTTTTTCATTATACTTATTGCAGCTCTCGGGTTTGCAATTGGATATTTTATTGATTACAGGTATGGCATAAACAGCGGCTACTCTATACTTTTTATGATATTTGCACTTATTATTGCAATAATCATAAGTTTTGGCAGCTATTACTGGAGCGACAGACTAGTTTTAAGCCTTACACGTGCAATACCTTTAACAAGGGAGCAAAACCCCAGGGAATATTACATGGTGGAAGGACTTTCTATTGCAGCCGGTATTCCGATGCCGAAAATATTTATTATTGAAGAGCCCGGTATGAATGCCTTTGCAACAGGCAGAAACCCCCAGCACAGTGCTGTAGCGCTTACCAGGGGGGTAATGAATAACCTTGATGATGAGGAGCTCAAAGGTGTTATATCGCATGAACTTTCGCATATTAAGAATTATGATATCCTTCTCCAGACAATAATAGTTGTGCTGGTGGGCATGATTACTATTATTAGTAATATCATTTTCAGGTCCATGATTTTTGGAGGTGGCAGAAGGTCTTCCTCATCAAGCAGGGAGTCTGGCGGGAATATAATATCGCTTGTTTTCCTTTTGTTGGGAATAATACTGATATTGCTTTCTCCCCTGATTGCAATGCTGATAAGATTTGCTGTTAGCCGGCAGCGGGAATATCTGGCAGACGCTAATGGTGCACTGATAACAAGGTATCCTGCCGGGCTTGCGAATGCTTTAAGGAAAATAAGTGCATACAGTGAGGTAAGGACAGCAAATAATGCAACCGAGCATATGTTTATTGCTACGCCTTTCGGAAAAAATTCAAAGATTGCATTTAGCAGCCTGTTTAATTCCCATCCGCCAATAAGTGAAAGAATAAAAAGGCTGGAGGAAATGTCTTTAGGTATAGGATTAAAAAGCGAGTCAGATATTAAAGAAGAAATAAAACTGGGAGTGTGATTATAAAAATGGAAAAAGGTACGTTAAGAGTAAAGACAGGACTTGCAGAAATGCTTAAAGGCGGAGTTATAATGGATGTAACTACCGTAGAGCATGCAAAAATTGCTGAAGAAGCTGGCGCCGTATCGGTCATGGCACTGGAGAGAGTGCCAGCTGATATCAGGGCAGCAGGAGGCGTTGCAAGAATGGCTGATCCGGAAGTCATCATCAAGATAATGGATGCGGTATCGATACCTGTCATGGCAAAATGCAGGATAGGGCACTTTGCTGAAGCGCAGATACTGCAGTCGCTTGGAGTCGACTATATAGACGAGAGTGAAGTGCTGACCCCTGCAGATGATAAATATCATGTGAATAAATGGGATTTTAAGGTCCCTTTTGTCTGCGGCGCTACAAACCTTGGGGAAGCCCTCAGGAGGCTAGGCGAAGGCGCTGCCATGATAAGGACTAAGGGTGAAGCCGGCACCGGAGATGTTATAGAGGCTTTAAAGAACATGAGATGCATTAAAGATGAAATTGCAAGAATTGCATCCCTCCCGTTTGAAGAACTGATGACAGCTGCAAAAGAAATGGGGGCTCCATATGAACTCGTAGTATATGTACATGAAAATAAAAAGCTGCCTGTTGTTAACTTCTCTGCGGGAGGAATTGCGACACCAGCAGATGCAGCATTGATAATGCAACTTGGCGCAGACGGGATTTTTGTCGGTTCCGGGATTTTTAAGTCCGAGAATCCTTTAAAAATGGCAAATTCAATAGTTGAAGCCACTACCCACTATAATAATCCTGAAATCATTGCAAGAGTCTCAAGAAATACTGGAGAACCCATGAGAGGAATAAATGTCGGCCAGATTGCTGAAAATGAACTCCTGGCTCGCAGAGGATGGTAGCCAAAAATGGCAGGGACGATACAAAAATCCGGTCAAAAGGTAACGATAGGAGTTCTTTCTCTTCAGGGCGCCTTCCGTGAACACATCAATTCAATAAAAAAATGCGGTGCAAATGCAATCGAAATAAGGTTTCCACAGCAGCTCGGAGATATCGATGGCCTTATAATACCTGGGGGCGAGAGCACCACAATGGCAAAACTAATTGAAAAATATAATTTCAAGCCGGCTCTTGAAAAGTTTCATCTTACAGGAAAACCCATATTCGGCACATGCGCAGGCCTTATACTGCTTTCAAAAGATATAACTGAACATGATTTCGGTTTAGGCTTCATAGACATTTCAATTGATAGGAATGCTTATGGACGCCAGGTCGATAGCTTTGAACAGGATGTAGAGTTTGCAAAAGAAGATAGCTTGAATCATGGGGTTTTTAATGCTGTATTTATAAGGGCGCCGAAAATAATAAAAACAGGGCCGGGCGTAAAAATACTGGGGAGTTTAAATGGTACAGTTATACTTGCAAGACAGGAAAATATACTGGTATCTTCATTTCATCCTGAACTTACAGATGACCTGAGGATACATCGATATTTTACAGATATGGTTATAAAAACAAAAAGTATGGTAAAATCAATGCAGAAATATAATAAGAGGGAGAAGTAGATGTCAGGTCATTCAAAATGGCATTCAATCAAGCATAAAAAAGCTAAAGAAGATGCAAAAAGAGGCAATGTCTTCGGCAAACTTTCAAAAAGCATAACGATTTCTGCGCGTGAAGGCGGAAGCGGCGACCCTGAAAATAATTTTGCACTGTCAAATGCAATCGCAAAAGCAAAAGAATACAACATGCCATGGGAGAATATTGAAAGGGCGATAAAAAGAGGCACCGGCGAAATAGAAGGTGAAAAATTTGAGACGATAATGTATGAGGGGTACGGGCCTGGCGGTACTGCAATGATGGTTGAGGCGATGACTGAAAATCGCAACAGGACTGCAGCCGATGTAAGAAATATTTTTTCAAAAAGCGGCGGAAACCTTGGCGAAACAGGATGTGTAGGATGGCTTTTTGAAAGAAAGGGAATACTCCTTGTAGATAAAAGCTCTGTTAAAGACGAAGAATCATTCATGCTGGAAATAATTGATTCCGGAGCTGAAGACATTGAAGAAGAGGACGGGATATTTGCTATAAGCACCTCGACTTCTGAATTTGCCAATATCAGAAAAAAACTTGATGAGATGAAGATTGCAATAAAGTCTGCAGAAATAACATATGTCCCAAAATCGTCTGTAGAGGTATCAAAAAGAGATGCTGAAAAGGTCCTGCGATTGATTAATATCCTTGAAGAACACGATGATATACAGAGTGTTTATTCTAATATTGATATCACGGATGAATTACTCCAGGAGATAGGTTAAATATTTAATGAAAAATGATTACATCAGAGTAATCGGAATAGATCCCGGACTTGCTATTACAGGTGTAGGGATCCTGGATATAAAGGGGAGCCGGTATCTTCCCGTTTTTTGTGATTGTATACTTACCAAAAAAACCCTTCCTACACATAAAAGGCTTAAACTTATATATGAAGGTTTAGTTGCGATAATTAAAAACTTCAATCCTGATTGTCTGGCAATCGAAGATATTTTTTTTAGTGCAAATGTAAAGACAGCTCTTTCTGTAGGTGCTGCAAGAGGGGTATCTATACTTGCAGGGAGCAATAATGACCTCCAGATTTATGAATACACGCCTTTACAGGTAAAGCAGGCAATAGTGGGCTATGGCCGGGCAACAAAAAATCAGGTAAAATACATGCTTAAAATGATACTCGGAGCAAAGGAAGATTTTTTTCCGGTATATGATGATGCCTGGGATGCAATGGCTATAGCATTATGCCATGCGAGCATGAACAAGTTTGAAGATAATGTCCGCAAATACTTAAAATAATAAAATGATAGCAAAATTAACAGGAAAACTGTCTGAAAAACTTCCCACATCAGTGATTATAGAGACTTCAGGAGTAGGATTTGAAGTACTGATTTCAAGCCGGACTTTTGAGAAATTGCCAGATGCGGGCGAGATGGTTTCCCTGGATATCCATACGCACCTCAGGGAGGATGACATTAGGCTAATTGGCTTTTCTAGCCTTGGAGAAAAAGACCTGTTCCTGAAACTGTCCGGAGTACCAGGAATATCAATAAAGATAGCATTAAGCGCTCTTTCAATATATTCTGCGGATGAAATGAAGCGTATAATAATTAAAAAGGAAGTGGACCTTATACGTAGAATTCCAGGCATAGGGAAGAAGCTGGCGGAAAGAATGATTGTCGAGTTGAGGGACAGGCTGGAAGAAAGTGATACAGGAATTGTTTTAGGGGGCGCCTTTATGGAAAATGAAAAGATATCGGAAGTAAAGCAGGCATTAAAAACTCTTGGTTACAGCAACCAGGAAATAAATGATGTCCTTAAGAAAATAAATGTAAGCATACTTCTGGAAAATAAGACTGAAGACATCCTTAAAATAGCTTTAAAGGGAATGTAATGGATGATTTTGATTTAGAGATAAATAAAGAAACATATAAGGATGAAGCCGCAGATGATTATATTGATGGTCCCGGGGAGCCGGATACTGCTAAATCACTTGAAGAAGAAGCAAGTTTTATAACACCAAAATTCAAGAATGAAGATTCAGAGCTTGAAAAGAGCCTGAGGCCAAGGTATTTTTCGGATTTTATCGGCCAGGAAAAAATCATAGAGAATTTGAAGATTTTTATAAATTCTGCAAAAAAAAGAAGCGAATCTTTAGATCATGTCATACTATCCGGGCCCCCCGGCCTGGGCAAAACCTGTCTTGCAGAAATTATTGCGAATGAATTGGGCGTGAATTTTAAGATCACCAGCGGTCCTGCAATCGAAAGGGCGGGAGATCTTGCAGCAATACTTACAAACCTTGAAAAACTTGATGTCCTTTTCATTGACGAAATGCATAGACTGAACAGAGCGATAGAAGAAGTCCTTTATCCTGTAATGGAAGATTATAAGCTGGATATAATAATAGGGAAAGGACCCTCTGCCCGCTCCATAAGGATAGATATAGCGCCTTTTACTATCATAGGCGCAACTACAAGGATAGGACTTATAGCTGCCCCACTGCGCGACAGGTTCGGTGTGCACTTGAGGCTTGATTATTATAATATTGAGAGTATAAAAAAAATAATAAAGAGGTCCGCTTCTATCCTGGATATGAAAATAACTGATGAAGGCGCAGATGCAATTGCCAGGAGGTCAAGAGGCACTCCAAGGATTGCAAACAGGCTTTTAAAAAGGGTAAGGGACTATGCCCTGATGTTTGAAAACGGTAACATTACGGGAGAGGTAGCAGATGGAGCTCTTACAAAACTTGATATAGATATACTGGGTCTTGATGTAATAGACAAAAAAATACTTCACACGATAGTCAATAAGTTTGACGGCGGCCCTGTAGGCGTTGGTACCATAGCAGTCTCAATAGGTGAAGAAGTGGACACCGTAGAGGACGTCTATGAGCCTTTTCTTATACAGCTCGGTTTTATTAAAAGAACTTCAAAAGGCAGGATGGCAACCGATCTTGCATTCAGACATCTTGGTGTTGATAGACATCAGGATTCTCAGGAACATAATAAACCCGATAGAAGGCTGTTTTAGGTAAAACTGCAATGAAAATAGAACAATTCTACTATGAACTTCCGGAAAGATTTATTGCCCAAAAACCCCTGGAACAAAGGGATCACTCAAAACTCCTTCTCCTAAACAGGCAAACAGGTAATATAAGACATGATATTTTCTATAATCTTAAAAATTATCTGAATAGCGGGGATATCCTGGTCATAAATGAAAGCAGGGTAGAAAAATGCAGGCTTATAGGTATTAAGGAAAAAACGGGGGCAAGGATAGAATGCTTTATTCTTCAAAGCCTTCCATATGATTATTACCTTGTATTACTTAAACCTTCCAAAAGGATAAGGGAAAAAGAGAGGGTCCTGATTGGCAAGTATTATTATGATGTCTTTGAAAAACTTGATTATGGAAAGGCAATTATTAAGTTTTGCTCCGATGTCAAAGAAATCATTAAAGAATATGGAAAGGTTCCATTGCCTCCTTACATAAAAAATGAAGATATAACTGAAGAACAGTACCAGACAATATATGCAGAAAAAAACGGTTCAGCAGCAGCACCTACTGCAGGGTTTCATTTTACTGAAGATTTGATAGCAGACATTAAAGAAAAAGGAATTGAGTTTGCCAGGCTTTGTCTTGATATAGGGCTTGATACATTTAGGCCTGTAGTCGAACCTAATATAGAAGAACATGTTATTCACAGTGAGAAGTATTATTTAAGCGAGGAAGAAGCTTCAAAGATAAGGGAAGCAAAAAAAAGTGGCGGACGTGTGATTGCCGTAGGGACAACTGCAACCAGGGTGCTTGAAACTGTTTCTTCAGCAGATGGTTTAATCAAGGGCTCTTCGGGAAGCACCTCTCTTTATATTTATCCTGGTTATAAGTTCAAAACTGTTGATGCATTGATAACGAATTTCCATCTGCCATTTTCAACCCTTCTAATAATGGTCAGCGCTTTTACAGGAAGGGAAAATATCATGAGAGCATATGAAGTGGCAAAAAATGAAAATTACAGGTTTTTCAGCTTTGGGGATTGTATGCTTATTTATTGATTTTATAGCTAACGTGCAAGGACATTCCAGTGAGTTTTTTCAGTATCATAAAAAAAGACAAAAATACTTCTGCAAGGGCAGGGCAGCTCGCGACCGGAAGAAGTGTAATTAATACCCCTGTTTTTATGCCTGTCGGCACTAAAGCTACAGTCAAGGCTATAACCCAGCAGCAACTGAAAGATATGGGCTGCAATATAATACTGGCAAATCTTTATCACCTTTATCTGCAGCCTGGGATAGAACTATTAAAAAAAGCTGGGGGCCTGCATAGTTTTATGAACTGGAACAGCAGCATTTTAACAGACAGTGGCGGTTTCCAGGTTTTCAGCCTGGACAGCATCAGGCGGATTATGGATGAAGGTGTACAGTTTAAATCTGTTATTGATGGCTCAACGCATTTTTTTACCCCTGACAGCGCTATAAGGATGCAGGCAGAAATGGGGTCAGATATAATGATGGTACTAGATGAATGCATTCCTTACACAACCGATGTGGCATATACAAGGCAGGCTGCGGAAAGGACGCTTAATTGGGCTGAAATTTCCCTGAAAACAAGAAACAGGATCAAACGGGAAAATGGAAGCGATTTAAAGGTATTTGGAATAATCCAGGGTGGTTTTGTAAAGGATATCAGAAGGTTTTGTGCGGAAGCCATATCAGGAATGGATTTCGAAGGAATCGCAATAGGAGGGTTAAGCGTTGGTGAGGACAGGGACCTGACTATGGATATCCTTGCATATTCATCAGGATATATTGATAAAAATAAACCTTTCTACTTCATGGGTCTGGGAGATCCTGTTGGAATAATAGATGCGATACATTGTGGCGTTGATATGTTTGACTGTGTAATGCCCACAAGGATTTCCCGGATGGGAAGCGCTTTTACAAAAAGTGGCAAGATAAATATTAAGAATAAAAAATATTCAGATGATTTTGGGCCATTGGATATGAATTGCGGATGCATGACCTGTAAAAATTATTCAAGAGCTTACCTGAAACATATTTATAAGAGCAGGGAGATACTTTCTTCTATACTTTTAACTATACACAACCTGCAGTTCATATTTGACCTTGTAGATTCTTCAAGAAAAGCAATCATCGAAGATAAGTTTGAAAAATTCAGGCTGGATTTTATAAATGATTATAAAAATGGCACGGCTTAAAAAGGATTACGCAATTTATTTTTAATAAGATTTCCTTATTTCAAAACTTATAAAAAAACATTGCAAATTTTCTGAAAATGTTAATAATAGTAGTATTTGATTGGAAATTATTACCAATTATTTATTAAAAATACAATTAGGAGTGATATTTTAATGTCAAAGAAAGTTATTTCAATAATTCTTGTATGCATTATTGCGGTGGGTCTTATTGCAGTAATGGCTGGATGCACAGGCCTTTTCCCTACAGCACAAACGACGGGCGCAGGCGGAGTGACTACAACAACAGAACCCCCTACCGGATGGCAGGGTCTTTTTGCAAGCTATGGTACCTGGATATGGCTGGTAGTGCTTGGAGTTGCATTCTATTTCCTTCTTATCAGGCCACAAAGGACGAGATCAAAGAAAGCGCAGGACCTTATGGGCAGCCTGAAAAGGGGAGACGAGATAGTAACAATAGGCGGGTTTTATGGAAGGATAAAAGACGTCAGGGATGATACTATAATAATCACTATTGCGGGTGGAGTAGATGTTAAGATAGCTAAAAGCGCAATAGCAAGGGTAGTAACCACCCAGGGCACTGTTGAAACCCAAAACAAAATGTAGTTTAAATTTTTTTGGATTTATTTAAAAATCAATACTATAACTAGACTCACAGGATGGTCACAGGTTATTAATGAGAAGCAAGCTTAGCAATATTATAGTAATAGTGATTTTTGCAATCATAATAGGTGTTTGTTTTTACTTTATTTTTTCCAGCGGTGTCCAGAATTCTATAAAACTTGGCCTTGATCTTGAAGGCGGAACCCAGATAATACTTAAACCGGTTGAGACTGGAGCAGAAGAAGTCAGTGATGAGGCTATAGAAAAAGCCCAGCTGATAATCCTTAACAGGATCGATAAGCTTGGAATATCTGAGCCGCTTGTTACCAGGGACTATAACAGGAATATAATTATCCAGCTGCCGGGTGTGGACGACCCTGAAAGGGCAATAGATATAATAGGCAAAACTGCTCAACTGGAATTCAAGATCCTTGAATCAGTAGACGAAGAAGGTAATCCTGTATTTGGACCCACTCTCATGACAGGCGACAAGCTTTCAAAAGCGCAGGCTGGCTACGATCCAAACGGACAGATAGTCGTATCGATGGCTTTTACCGAAGAGGGCACCCAGCAATTTGAAAAAATAACTTCAGAAAACGTAGGAGCGCAGCTTGCAATTGTGCTTGATGGAGAGATGCGGTCTGCCCCCAGGATCCAGCAGGCTATCTCCGGTGATGCTGTGATTACAGGAATAGACTCTCTTGATGAAGCAAAGGATATTGCCCTGGTGCTTCAGACAGGGGCATTGCCTGTAAACCTGGAGATTCAGGAGAGCCAGACGATAGGTCCAACACTCGGGCAGGATTCGCTGCAGCAAAGCATTCTTGCAGGCATAATCGGGTTTATCCTTGTAGCAGTATTTATGGTAGTGATGTACCGCGGCTTGGGACTAATATCTATTATAGGACTTACATGTTATATAATCATATTCTGGGGTATTCTTGCTGCTCTTAAAACACCTGTCACCCTGCCTGGCATTGCAGGTGTTGTATTGACGATAGGTATTGCAGTTGATGCAAATGTCCTTATCTTTTCCAGGATAAGAGAAGAAATGCTAAAGGGAAAGAGCAAATATGCATCTTTTCATGAGGGTTTCAGGAACGCCCTGAAAGCAATCATTGACTCAAATATAACGACCCTTATTACGGCAGCAGCATTGTTCAGGTTTGGAACAGGCCCTATCAGGGGTTTTGCTGTAACGCTTGCGATTGGTGTTATAATAAGCATGTTTACAGCTATCGTGCTTATACGAGCTATCCTATTTTTAATCGTCGATACAAGAGTAATCACACCGGGATTTGTAGGGATAAAACTACCAAAAGTTACACAGGCTCCAAAGGCGGTAAAGGAGAAATAATTGGCTAACCGTAAAAAAATCCCTAAAAAAATCGAAAAAACTGTTGAACCTGTTATCCTTGGTGAAAGAAACTACAGATTTGATTTTGTAAGAAAAAGTAAGTTTGCTGCTATAATTTCGCTAACCTTTATACTTGTAGGCCTTGTATTTTTTTTGACCAGGGGCTTCAATTTTGGCATAGATTTCCTTGGGGGTAACCTTATAGAGGTAAAATTCACAAAGAATGTCTCCGTAAATGACCTCAGGAATATAATGGACGACATCGGGTATGGAAATGCAATCCTTCAGAGTACTGATACTGACCAGTTTATAATAAGGACTACACCTCTTACAGATGAACAGAAAACTCTCATACTGGATTCGCTGGACAGGGAAATCGGCATAGAGCAACCTCTTGTACAGGACAGGAATGTTGCTGCAGGTTTTTCACAGACCATTACAAGAAACATGCTGATTGCTGTTGCTATAAGCATAGCGGGGATACTTATATATGTCTGGATAAGATTTGCGGTAAGGTTTGCAGTTGTGGTAATAATGGAATTGCTGCATGATATCCTGATAATATTAAGTTTTTATGCGATAACTTTCCGCGAATTTAATACAACCACGTTAGCCGTAATACTGACTATTCTCGGGTATTCATTAAGTGATGCAATTATAATATTTGACAGGGTACGTGAAGAATTAAGGATAAATAAAAGAGACGGATTTATTGATATTGTCAATTATTCAGTGAACAAGACGCTGGTGCGTTCGCTTGGTACAGTTGCAACAACTCTTTTTCCTATAATCGTCCTTTTGATAATCGGAAACCAGACACTTAAGGATTTTGCTTTCGGTCTCTTTATAGGAATAATATCAGGAAGCTTTTCTTCAATATTTATTGGTCCGCAAATCCTGGTTTCATGGAACAACAAGTTTCCAAGATATAAAAAATAAATGTCATGTCATCAGACATTGAAAAAAACTGGATAAGTATTCAAAACACTGATTTTGATGACGCCCCAATAAAAAAGTACTCTGAAAATAGAGTTGTAATTCAGCTTCTTGCAAACAAAGGTATTCTTAAAGAAGAACAGGTCTTTTCTTTTTTGACCCCTGCATTTAAAGACCTTCATGATCCGTTTCTATTGCCAAATATGAATAATGCTGTTTTACGCATTAAAAGAGCTATCGAAAACAATGAACGGGTTATAATATTCGGGGATTATGATACAGACGGCATTGTCAGCACTGCAATACTGCATAATTTCCTGAAAAAGCTTTTTGGAAATACCCAGGTCGAATGCTATATACCCGACAGGTTTGAGGAAGGTTATGATATTAATCTTGGATTTGTAAAAGAAATATCAGCCCGTAAAAAATATGACCTTATTATCTGTGTAGATTGCGGTACAAATGCAATTGAAGTAATTGATTTTATAGAATCAGACACCAAAAACCCGGATATGATAGCCTGTGACCATCACGAACCTGCAGATGCCCGTAAAGAGCCGGAAAGCATTCCAGGCATGCCTGATAACCTTGGGAAAAAATGCAGAGAATCTTCAAAATATATGGTAATCAATCCTAAACTTCCAGGCTCAGAGTATCCTTTCAAGGATCTAAGCGGTGCAGGCGTGACTTTTAAGTTCATACACGCTATCTTGAATTACCTGGATGAAAAAATTAAAGAAACTTTTCCAAAAAACTACCTTAAAACTATCCTGGATCTTGTTGCAATTTCAACCATTGCGGACCTGATGCCGTTAACTGGTGAAAACAGGATAATGGTTAAAGCCGGCTTAAAACTATTGAAAAATACAAAAAACCCGGGAATGGGAAAAATGATAGAAACAGTCCTGGAGGATAAAGACCAGATAACTGTATATGATATCGGTTTTATCATTTCACCCAGGCTGAATGCCTCTGGACGGATTAAAAACGCCCGCAGAAGTCTTGACCTTCTTCTTGAACCAGCGGCCGGGATTAACCAGACAATGCCGACATATGATGAAATATCAGGCCTCATAGATGAACTTGATAAATTCAACAGGGACAGGCAGGAAATACAAAAGCGCATTCTAACAGAAATATTAAAGAATAATGATTTTAAAAAAATAATTCACGATAGACGTATTTTCATTGATAAATCACAAACATGGAATGAGGGTGTCCTTGGGATAGTAGCATCGGATATAGTTAAAAGATTTAATATCCCGGTAATTCTTTTCAGGCAATCGGGCGATATGCTTAAAGGGTCAGGGCGCAGCATCAGCGGTTTTGACCTTTATGAAAACCTGAGTATTAATAAGAAACATTTTACCAGGTTCGGGGGGCACAGCCAGGCATGTGGGATTACTATGGATATCAAGGATTTTGATATTTTTAAGGAGGAAATTACAAATCAGGCTTTAAATAAGTTAAGTGAAGAATCTATAAGGAAGAGATATTATTATGATATGGAGTTGAGCTTTAAAGATATCGAAATCGGGCTTATAAAAGAAATAGAGAGGCTTGAGCCATTCGGCATAGGAAATCCAAGACCTTTATTCCTGGCCAGAACCTGCACCATTATAAGTGACCCTTTATATTTAAAGAATGACAGGCATGTAGTTTTCAGGCTTAAAAATGATGGAAAAATATTTGAAAGTATAATTTTTAATTTTATGGATTCAGGCCATTTAAGAGGGTCCTTTAAAAGAGGGAATGTCTTCAATGTACTTTTTAATATTGAAAAATCAACAAGCCAGGTAAGTAATATGATAAAGATAAGCTTGAATGTCCAAAGCATGCAGGCAATATGACGTCTTCCAGTTATTGTGCTGATGTGCAATTTTACATTAATAATATATAATTTAATAATTGCTGATCCTGTTTTTGGATTTTTTATTTAATTTTTTTTTAAAACAGAATAAACTTGTTACACCTTAGAGTGATTTCAATATAATAATATTCCTTTGACCGGTATGAATCCTTTAAAAGATAAAATAGAAGCAGACCTCAATAACGATGTAGCTATCAGGGTACCCTATCCTGCTAAAAAAGCTAAAAGGGAAGATGGCGATTTCATAATAAAGATATCACCTGATTCCCCTAAGGAAGTAGATATAAAACAGGTGGATCTTGATGCAATCTATAACAATCTTGTAGCTAAAATAAAGTCATACAACCCCCAGCTTGACGTAGGCCTTCTGGATAAAGCTTATGCGATTGCAAAAAAACACCACGAAAACCAGTACAGGAAATCAGGTGAACCTTTTGTAGTCCATCCCCTTGAAGTAGCAAAAATCCTTGCAGATATCGAGCTTGACCAGACTTCAATAATATCAGCAATGCTCCACGACCTTATCGAAGACACTGAATTCACTTATGAAAAAGTAAAATCAGAATTCGGTGAGAAAATAGCAAATATAATAAACGGTGTTACAAAACTTGACAGGATAGTATTTTCAAGCAGGGAAGAGAAACAGGTAGAAAATCTGAGAAAAATGATAATTGCCATGTCTGAAGACGTCAGGATAATAGTAGTCAAGCTTGCAGACAGGCTCCATAATATGCGTACAATTGCCCCGATAAGCAAGGAAAAACGAATACTCAAAGCTATCGAAACCCTTGAAGTCTATGCGCCGATTGCCCACAGACTGGGAATATACCAGGTAAAATCTGAACTTGAAGATCTAAGCTTTGAAGCTTTGTATCCGAAACAGTATTTAAAAATCAAGGAAATGGTCCAGGAAAGGATAAATCTAAGGCAGTCGCATGTCGATGAATCGATTAAAATAGTCTCTGAAAAATTAAAAGAAGTAAATATACCGGCAGACATAAGCGGAAGGGTCAAGAGTTATTACAGTATTTATAATAAAATATCGCGCCAGAACAGGGATATTGACGAGATATTCGACCTTACTGCAATAAGGATAATAGTGGAGGATGTAAAAAGCTGCTATGCAGTACTGGGAATAATACATGCAATATGGAAACCTGTGCCTGGAAGGTTCAAGGATTATATTGCAAATCCAAAATTTAATATGTACCAGTCGCTTCACACTACGGTTATAAGCCAGAGAGGAGATCCTATTGAAATCCAGATAAGGACATTTGAAATGCATAAATTTGCTGAGTATGGTATTGCTGCTCATTATAAATACAAAGAAGGTATACTGGCGCCTACAGAATTTGATAAACGCATATCCTGGATAAGACAGCTGCTTGACTGGCAGAAAGAACTGAAGGACCCTCAGGATTACCTCGAGTCATTAAAGCTGGATTTATTTGAAGAGGAGATATTTGTTTTTACCCCAAAAGGCAAAGTAATAAATCTGCCAAGGGGGGCAACACTGATTGATTTTGCATATTTCATTCATACTGATATAGGGCATAATTGCATTGGAGCTAAAGTAGATGGCGTAATGGTGCCCATAGAAAGCCAGCTTGAAAACGGGAATATCGTTGAGATAATAACGTCAAAGACTCCCAAAGGTCCCAGCAGGGACTGGCTTTCAATAATCAAGACATCAACTGCAAGAAATAAAATAAAACAATGGTTTTCGAAGGAAGAAAGGCAGGAATCTTATAATGCCGGCCGCGAACTGATGCTTAAGACGCTGAGGAAAAACAGCCTGTCTTTTAAGGATGTCCCTTCGCGCATATTTGATGATGTAGCATCAGACCTTAATTATGAAAATATGGATGGATTATTGCGGAATATAGGTTCCCATAAAATATCTGTTCATCAGGTTTTTACAAGAATACTTAAAAAGCTTAACCAGGAATCAGAGCCTGAAAAGGACATGACAATAGAGGATATAACTTCACGCCCGGTGTCTCCAAAACGCACCGGAAGCGGGGTTATAGTAAAGGGAATGGACAATGTCCTTGTTACTATTGCAAAATGCTGTAACCCTGTACCTGGAGATAAAATTGTTGGATATATTACAAGGGGCAAAGGCATCTCTGTCCACCGCAATGACTGTAATAATGTTTTAATGCTTATGCAAAATGAAGAGCCAAGATTCATTGAAGTCAACTGGGACAGTTATGCGCCATATAAATTCAATGCAGAAATACAGGTTGAGGCAATAGACAGGACCAAACTGCTAAGGGATATCACAAATGTAATTAGCGAGTACGATCTCAATATCATCAATGCCAGTACCCTGCGTTCCAACCGCTCAGGAAATGTAAAATTCAGGTTCATAATTGAAATAAGCAATAAATATATATTAAAGGATATAATAAATAATCTTAGGCAGATCAATTCTGTTTATGACGTATACAGGGTTTTACCCAGAAAGCAAGCTTGAAAGTAAAGAAATTAATACTCGGTTTTTATAATGTTAACTGCTATATAGTATCTTTGGGGGATGCGCATGAAAACTCATGCTTTATTATCGATCCAGGTGCAGACTTTAAAGCCATAACAGAATATATATTTGATGAAAAACTGGAACCGGAGTTTATCCTGAATACTCATGGCCACTATGACCACATTGGAGCAGTACCTGAACTTGTCGATTTTTATGAAATTCCTTTTTTCCTTCATAAAGATGACGAATTTATAGCAACAGACCCTGAAAAAAACATGTCTTCTCTTTTAGGTTCAAATACATTATCATTGAGGACTTATAAATTGATAGATGATAATGACATTAAAAATTTTTCAAGCCTGGACATAGAAGTTTATGAAATGCCTGGCCATACACCTGGCGGTATTTCTATCAAAACCGGGAATTATCTTTTTACCGGGGATCTGCTCTTCAGGGGCGGAGTTGGAAGGACAGATCTGCCTGGAGGAAATTCTGGCCAGCTTTCCAGGTCATTAAAAAAGATAAGGGAGTTTGACAGCAGCCTTATTGTAAATCCCGGCCACGGCGCAACAACTACAATGGAAAACGAGATAGCAAACAATTATTATTTAAGCGATGATTTTCTGGAAGGCGGTGCTGATTGGTTTTAAACTCTCCCAGGGGCACGAGTGATATTCTAGGTGTAGATATAAAATACAGGGATTTTATCATTAATTCATCAAGGGAGCTATTCAGGCTATTCAATTATTCAGAAATAATAACACCTGCTTTTGAACACACAGAAATTTTTGATAGAGGAATTGGTGAAAATACTGACATTGTCCGTAAGGAAATGTACACTTTTACAGATAAAAAAGGCCGCTCCCTTACGTTGCGCCCCGAAGGGACTGCTTCTGTAGTGAGGGCTATTATAGAGCATAAACTATATCTGGAAAAATTTGCGCTGAAACTTTTCTATATAGGTAACATGTTCCGTTATGAAAGACCTCAGAAAGGAAGGATGCGCGAATTCTGGCAGATAGGAGTGGAAGCAGCGGGAGTATCCGAACCATTAATTGATGCAGAAGTGATATGGCTGCTAAGTTCTATTTTTGAAAGGTTGGGATTTAAAAATTTAAAGTTGCTTATAAACAGTGTTGGTTGCCTGGAGTGCAGGAATGAATATATAAAGGTCTTTAAGTCAAACATTAAACCTAGAATTGAATCTTTATGCCCTGATTGCAGGACAAGATATGAAAAAAATCCTTTGCGGATTTTCGATTGTAAAGTGCAAGAGTGCATGAGCGTTATTTCAGGTTCCCCTAAAATATATAATTATATATGCAGCGCCTGTAAGGAGCATATCTTAAAAGTATGCAGTTTGTTAGAGCTACTGCAAATAAATTATGTCATTAAAGAAGAACTGGTAAGAGGTTTTGATTATTATACCAGGACTATTTTTGAGATAATTTCTGAAGAACTCCAGAGTGTTCAAAATGCCCTTGGCGGAGGAGGCAGATACGACAACCTTATTTCGCAATTTGGAGGCCCGCAGATACCTTCGATAGGTTTTGCAATCGGGATAGACAGGACAGCGCTGCTTATGAAACAGTTAAATATCAGGTATGCAGAATCTGAGTTCAGCCCTTCAGTTCTAGTGATATTGCTTTCCGGGCAATATCAGTCTTTTGCGCTAAAAATTATGCAATTATTCAGGGAACAAAATATAACATGTGACATAAGTTATGAAATAAAAGCCATAGGAAGCCAGATAAAAGCTGCAGAAAAAAATGGTTACAGCCATATAACGGTGATTGGTGAAGATGAGCTGGAAACTGGCCTTTTAACTGTTAAGGATTTAAAGAACTTTGCGCAATTCAAATTTGACTGGAAAAACGAAAAGTACAAAATATCAGATATTTTCAGGAGCAATAACAAATGAATGAAAGGTATGATTATAAAAAAAAGATTGATTTCAATAAATACAGGACAGAGCTAAGGACAGTTCTCTGTGGTGAGCTCACAAAGGAATGCGTGGGGTCAGCTGTAAAAATATGTGGCTGGATAAATAAGAGAAGAGACCATGGGAAACTTATTTTTATAGACTTGCGTGATTTTTCAGGCATTGTCCAGATTATTATCGATGCAAACCAGGACACTCAAATTTATAACATTGCAAGAGAGCTCAGGACAGAATTTATAATTTCTGTTGAAGGCAGGGTAAAGGCAAGGTCTATAGACACAATAAACAGCGGTCTTCCTACTGGTGAAATCGAGATTGCTGCTGATAATATTTCTGTTTTAAGCTATTCAAAGACTTCCCCCTTCGCGCTTGACAGCAGGGGCAGGGTTGATGAGATGACAAGATTAAAATACAGGTATATTGACCTTAGGACTGATGAAATGCAGGGGAATTTAAGACTTAGGCATGAAATTACTTCACTAACCAGGGAATTCCTGAATAAGAATGGTTTTATTGAAGTAGAGACGCCGATTCTTGCGAAAAGCACCCCTGAGGGAGCAAGGGATTTCCTGGTACCATCCAGGTTGAATCCCGGGGATTTCTATGCGCTCCCGCAATCACCTCAACTGTTCAAACAAATACTGATGTTTTCAGGTTTTGACAGGATATACCAGATAGCAAGATGCTTCAGGGACGAAGACCTGAGAGCTGACAGGCAGCCTGAGTTTACCCAGATAGACCTGGAGATGTCTTTCGTAAAGGCAGATGATGTGATAGACCTTATTGAAAGATTGCTGCAAAAGCTTTTCATTGAAACTATTGGTGAAGAATTAAAAATTCCTTTCCAGAGGCTTTCATGGAAAGAAAGTATGGAAAAATATGGCAGTGACAAACCGGACCTCAGGTTCGGTTTGGAAATATCTGACATAACAGAAATTTTTGCCGACAGCCAGTTCAATATATTTATTAATGTTTTGAATAAGGGTGGTTGCATCAAATGTATAAAAATAGAAGATGCAAAAGATTTTTCTAGAAAAGACCTTGATGGTTTTATTGATACGGCAAAAAAATATGGAGCTGGGGGACTTATATGGATAAAAGTGGAAAACGGAAACCAGTTTAATTCACCTATAGCAAAGTTCATACTTGCAGAAGAAAAAGAAAAATTAATAAACAATTTTGGTCTCAGGGAAAATGATCTGCTATTGATGGTAGCAGATGATTTCTTCAGGACATGCATTTCTTTGGGAGCGATAAGAGCATACCTTGGAGAGAGACTTAACCTGATAGACGAAGAAAATTTTAATTTTATATGGGTTGAAGATTTCCCGCTATTTGAATGGGACGAAAGGGAAAAAAGACTATCACCGACACACCACCCCTTTACGAGTCCCTCAAAAGAAACAGAAAATCTTCTGGAAAAAGAACCCCTTAAGGTAAGTTCCCTTGCATATGATATAGTCCTCAATGGAACAGAGATAGGAGGAGGCTCCATTAGGATAAACAATATAGATATGCAAAGAAAGATCTTTAAACTTCTGGGTTTCGATGATAGAAGGATAGAAGAGAATTTTGGTTTTTTATTGCGCTCTCTTGAATATGGCGCTCCGCCGCATGGCGGAATAGCGCTGGGAATGGACAGGCTTGTCATGTTAATCGGAAAACTTGAGAGCATAAGGGAAGTAATTGCATTTCCAAAGACCCAATCTGCTTTCTGCATGATGACCGAGTCCCCGTCACCAGTGACAGAACTGCAGCTGTCAGAAGTATTTATAAGACTTGCTGACATAAAAAAAATTCAAAAAAGGGGCGCCGGTGAAAAAAACTCAAATGAGGGTAAAGATTCATGAGTTGTTTTTACTCATTACGGGCAATTTTTACTTGAATTGAATTAACAAAATGATTGTGATATATTAATTTTGATACTCTGTTTTTATCGTAACTAAAGTTAATTTTGTGCCAACAAAATTACTTTATAAGCTCAAACTTAGTTTGTGGCGTACATGCCCGTCATGTTAGCGGGACTTATAAAGCAAACAGGAGAGCAGGTTAGATATTTGAGGACCGGGCATAGAAACACTTCAAATAGTTACGAAAAAATAGGGTATCATTCTTTTATAATAAATCTTAACTGCAGCAGATGGATATTAGAAAAACATATTTAGATTATTTTAAAAAATATGACCATATGGTCATGCCTTCAGCCAGCCTGATACCTTCAGATGATGCGAGCGTCCTTTTGACTACAGCAGGTATGCAGATGTTC
>CAYGYY010000016.1:0-33682 GCA_964354265.1 uncultured Actinomycetota bacterium | reverse complement strand
AAAAAATATGACCATATGGTCATGCCTTCAGCCAGCCTGATACCTTCAGATGATCCGAGCGTCCTTTTGACTACAGCAGGTATGCAGCAGTTCAAACCATACTACCTTGGAATAAAAAAACCTCCACACAAAAAAATAACAACTGTTCAGAAATGTTTCAGGACAAGTGATATTGACAGTGTTGGCTATACTGACCGTCACCTGACTTTTTTTGAAATGCTGGGTAACTTCGCTTTTGCAGACTATTTCAAAAAAGAAGCCATCAATTATGCGCTCGACTTTATTATAGATGTACTTAAATTACCCATATCGAATCTCTCTGTAGGTGTTTTTGCAGGTGATAAATCGATACCCGAAGATAAGGAAGCAATTGAGCTCTGGAAAAGTCGTGGAATCACTGAAGAAAAAATATACAAATATGGAAAAAGTGAGAATTTCTGGGGTCCAGCAGGAGATACCGGTCCATGCGGACCCTGTACAGAGATATATTATGATTTCGGACAGGAATACGGTTGCGGGACTACCGGCTGTTCCCCAAGTTGTGACTGTGGAAGGTTTCTGGAAATATGGAATCTTGTTTTTACGCAATATAACTATAATGGCAATGATTATGAAGAGCTTCCCAATAAAAATATAGATACCGGCATGGGATTAGAGAGGATAGAAGCAGTGCTTGAAGGCGATCCGTCGGTTTTCAGGACAAAACTTTTCAGGCCGATAGTGAATAAAGTAGAAGAGCTTTCAGGAAAACAGCTGCTGTCAAAAAAGGATAAAGAGTACAGCAGTGAAGCCAACAGATGTATAAAAATAGTAGCCGACCATAGTCGGGCAGTATCATTTCTTATAGCTGACGGTGTAACACCTTCAAATGAATCCAGGGGGTATATATTAAGAAGGATACTCAGGAGGGCAATTAGATTCGGCAAACTGATAAATATCAAAGACTTTTTTTTAAGTGATATCGTTGAAGTGATTATCGACAGTTATTCTGGGAATTACCATGAACTTAAAGATAAAAGAGATATGATATTGAGGGTTATCAAAGATGAAGAAAAAAGATTTTCACAAACATTAAAAGAAGGCACAAAAGTACTCAACCAGAAAGTAGATGAACTTAGGGCTTCGGGTAAAAAATATCTTGATCCAGAAGTTGCTTTCAAGCTTTATGATACTTTTGGATTTCCGGTTGAACTCACTATCGAGATATTAAATGAAGGAAACCTGGAACTTGATATCAATAGTTTTAACCACTACCTGAAAATGCATTCAGAAAAATCAAAAATAAAAGCTGTATTTGATAAAAAAATAGAAACCAACCTTGATGTTTATAAACAGGTTGCCTATTTGGCAGATACAGAGTTTACGGGCTATTATGAGTTAAAAACTTCATCAAAAATAATCTCAATCTTAAAAGAGGGAGAAGATGGGAGATTGGAGATAGCTGATTGCCTGAATGCAGGGCAAAAGGGCGAGATTATTCTTGACAGGACCCCATTTTATGGAGAAAAGGGAGGCCAGGCGGGGGACAAGGGCTTAATAAAGACTGAAACGGGGATTTTTACAGTTAATGATACAAAAATACCGGTAGAAGGCGTTACAATTCATAGCGGCACAATGGCAAATGGCACTCTTAGTAATGGACAGAATACGGATTCTGAAGTAGATATAGCATACAGGGAAACAATAAGCAAGAACCATACGTCTACTCATATTTTGCACTGGGCATTACGAACACTTTTTGGAAAAGATGTGTCACAGGCCGGTTCTTTTATAGGAAATGACAGATTCAGGTTTGACTATAATATCAACCTTACCCCTTCAGGAGAAGAAATTGAGAAAATAGAACGATTGATAAATGAAAAAATCCAGAAAGACGACACCGTAAAGATCTTTGAAACAACAAGGGAATATGCCGAAGAAATAGGCGCTATTTCTTTATTTGAGGAAAAATATGGAAAATTTGTAAGAGTAGTTGAGATAGACGACTACAGCAGGGAGCTGTGTGGCGGAATACATGTAAACCGCACTGGAGAAATCGGTTTGTTAAAAATAATGTCTGATTCAGGCATCGGTTCAAATGTCAGGAGGATTGAGGCCATAACGGGTCTTGCAGCGTTTAATCATTTAAGTTCAAGCTATAAAATCCTTGCAGATATAGCATCAGATCTTGATACTGAATCTGCAAATACAAAGGCAAAAATAGACCTGTTAAAACAGGACTTTAAAAAAATATCAGATGAACTTTTAAATCTTCAAATCAGTGCTATAAAAAAAGAAATACTTGAAAAGAATGAAAAAAACCTTACGGAAGAGGGCATGAAGATAATCAGTTTTAATTTTTCCTTATCAGAAATCAATCCTGATATTGATGTAAAAAATATGGGTATTATTGGA
Organism: uncultured Actinomycetota bacterium; assembly: GCA_964354265.1. GTDB lineage: Bacteria > Actinomycetota > Humimicrobiia > Humimicrobiales > Humimicrobiaceae > Fen731. Next base: position 31,288 of record CAYGYY010000016.1, on the reverse strand, counting down.
GATGAGATCCGTAACGGATTGGGAAACAAAAACCTTTTTTTACTATTTGCAAATATCTTTAATGGAAAACCTGTAATCATCTTTCAAGCGTCTAAAGATCTTGTTGAAAAAGGACTGGATTGTTCACAGATAGCCCGTGAAGCTGGAAAACTGTTAAAAGGAGGCGGTGGTGGAAAACCTGAGTTTGCACAGGTGGGAGGTCCTGATAACAGGGCATTAAACGATGCAATTGAACTTTCAAGAAACCTTGCATTAGAAAAGATCAGGCAGGCTGGCATTAAAGGATCTGGATAGAATTATTTACTAAAAGCATTATATTAATATCGTGGTTATGAGCAGGATTTTAGGCATTGATTATGGAGAAAAAAGAGTAGGCCTTGCCTTGACAGATAAATCAAATCAAATGGCAGGCCCACTGGCAGTTTTAAACAATGATGGATTTTTAAAGGATAAAATTATAGAAATAATAAAAAAGCATGATATAGGGAAAATTATTATTGGAATGCCTTTAAACCTTAAAGGACATTATGGATACCAGGCGGATATTGTAACAAAGTTTATTTCAGATATTATTGAACCCCTTGGATTGCCGGTAGAGACTTTTGATGAAAGATTTACTTCAAGTATATCAGTTGAATTGTCGGGCATTGCTCATAAAACTGCAAGAAGTCAAAGTAAAGGCCAGGCCAGGAAAAAAAAGGAAAAAAGGTTGTCAGGCGATATTGATAAAATTTCTGCAGCTATTCTGCTTAATGACTATCTGGCAAAGAATATATTTCAAAAATAAGTAATTAAAAATAATGAATACAAAGAATTGAAGATGACAGATAAACATAAAAAAATTAAAATCCTTGTCATGATTGCAGCCTTATGCTGCATTTTTTTAATTATTCCAACAATATTTTCCTGCAGCATTGTTGAACCTATCGAAAATACTGAGATAACTGTTGAAAAAGGTATAGAAGTAGAAGTCGAAATCAGGCAGGGTATGAATTTAACACAGGTTGCAGACGCCCTTGAAGAAAAAGGCATAATAGATGATGCTTTTGTTTTCAGGCTATATGTACAGCAGCAGGGAAAGGAAAAAAATCTTCTTCCAGGAACTTATACGCTTGTTACAGGTTCGGAGTATGAAGATATCCTGGATGTGATAACTGCAGGCGAAAAGCAGGTTATATATAAACTGATAATTCCTGAAGGTTTTAATGTCAACCAGGTAAAAGAAAGGATACTTGCCGATATTCCTTTCATTGAAGAGGAAGACCTGGAAAGCGCTACAGATATAAGTAATTATTCAGGATATGAATTTTTAAAGGACAAGGAGAGCCTGGAGGGATTCCTTTTTCCTAAAACTTATGATGTGACTGTTGATTATTCTGCTCAAAACATAATAGAGATGATGCTCACCCAATACCAGCTTGAAACCAGGGCGCTTGACTGGACATATGCGCAAGAAAATGGTTATGATGAATATGATATATTGAAGGTTGCTTCGCTGATTGAAAGGGAAGCATATATACCAGAGGAGAGGCCCCTTATTTCGGCAGTCATATATAACCGCCTGGAAATAGATATGCCACTGCAGATTGATGCAACTATCCAATATGCGCTAGGAGAACCCGGGAATTGGTGGCCTGTTATAACAGTAGAGGATTATAAAATTGATTCACCATACAATACTTATAAATATGCGGGACTGCCTCCAACTCCAATATGCAATCCTGGAATAGCAGCAATGAAAGCTGCACTGGCTCCTGCAGATGTTGAATACCTGTTTTATGTGGTAATAGATGAGGAAACTCATGAGCATAAGTTTTCTAATACATTTGAGGAACATACAAATGCCGCAAACCAGTAAAATGCAAAATATACCCTTTAGTAGCAAGGTCGATATCAAAGAAATACCTCAGGTAAAATTATATCTTGAAGAAACAGTCCGGTTGAACAAAACAAGGTATTATGCAAAAGAAAGAAAGATACCGGTAATTGAAGAAGAAACAGGAAGGCTGCTGGAAGCAATATGCTTTGCAAAACAGCCTGAACGGGTACTTGAAATCGGCTGCGGTACTGGATACTCTACATATTTTTTATTAAAGCATATTTTATTATTTTTCGGTTCATCAGGGACAATTCTGGAAAATAATAAAAAAAATGAAAAGAAATTTTTTTATACCGGAATTGATTTGAACAGGGATAGAATCTCTGAAGCCCGCAAGTTTATTAATGAAATGTTTGTTGATTCTTTAGGGCCAGATATTAATGATAGGGTATGCCTGGATTTCATTCATGGAAATGCAATAAAATTAGTCCCTGAATTAACCGGCTGTTTTGATATGGTATTTATAGATGCTGCAAAACTGGAATACCAGGAATATGCCATGGCACTGGACGGAAAACTTGAAGAAGGTTGCTTTGTAATTGCAGACAATATTTTTTATTCAAATAAAGTTTTTCAAAGTAATACAGCAGAGCATGATGCTAACAGTGTTTGCGGAATTAGAGATTATATATCTTATATGTCTGAGAACATCTATTTTAGAACAGTTTTTTTGAATGCAGGTGATGGGCTTGCCTTATCAGTATATAAAAAAGTTTCCTGAATTATGCGTTCCTGCGGGAAATCTAAAAATACTTAAATATGCAATAGAGTATGGCGCTGATGCTGTATATGCTGGGGGTGGCAGATTCAACCTGAGGACTCTGGGGGATAATTTTACACCTGAAGATCTGCATCAGGCAGCAGAATATGTCCATGCCAGAGGAAGGAAACTTTATTTTACCCTGAATGCAATAATCAGTGAAAGCGAGATACGGGGCCTGGAATGTTACATGGATGAGATTAAGGCAATAGAATTTGATGCAGTCATAGTTTCTGACGCAGGAGTATTCCAATTATTAAAGAAGACCTTCCCTGGTATGCGTCTGCATATCAGCACGCAAGTCAGCACTTCAAACCATGAAGCTGTAAATTTTTGGGGAAAGCTGGGCGCTGCCAGGGTGAATCTTGCAAGAGAACTTTCCATTGATGAAGTAAGAGATATCTGCAGAAAATCAAATATAGAGACCGAGGTTTTTATCCACGGCGCTCTTTGCATTTCTTATTCTGGAAGATGCATGCTTTCAAAATATTTGTCCGGAAGGGATGCAAATAAAGGAGAGTGCTCGCATACATGCCGCTGGAAGTATTATCTAATGGAAGAAAAGAGGCCAAATTCTTTTTTTCCGGTCGACCAGGATAAGAAAGGCACATATATCTATAATTCACGGGATTTATGCCTTCTTGAAAAGCTTGATATGATAGTGGATTGTGGAGCGGATAGCTTAAAAGTTGAAGGCAGGATGAAAACAGAGAATTATGTCGGCACCGTGACATGGGTTTACAGGAAAGCCCTGGATTTGATAAAAGACAGGAAATTTACTGAACAAAAAAAGAAATCCCTGTTAAAAGAGCTTGACAAGACCACACACAGGAACTTTACGACAGGTTTTATGTTCAATAACAAACCTGGAAGCCCTGAACTTGCTGAAAATGATAATGTGGGATATATAAGAAAATACAGGTTTGCCGGTTCTGTATCCGGATTCAGCAAGAAATATAATGGCCCCATTATTAAAGCAAGAAACCAGGTAAGGACGGGGGATGTGCTGGATATTTTGCAGCCTGGAAAGAATCCTGTAAAATTTAAACTTGAGAAAATGCTGGGTGCAAAAAGTGAAATACTTTTAAATGTCTGCAACACAAATGAAGAAATGATAATATGGGATCTTGGAATGATAGATAACTTTTCATTGATCAAGGTAAGAATATGATAAAAACTTTATAATATTAAAAAATGATACCTGTTGAAATAATCAAAATCATAAAATCATCCAAAAACATCGCAGTTGTAGGCTGCTCAAGGGATATCAGCAAAGATTCTTATATTGTTGCAAAATTCTTAAAAGATTCAGGTTTTTGCATTATCCCTGTAAACCCTTTTACTGATGAAATAATGGGGGAGAAAGCCTATAAAAACCTTGGACAAATAAAAAAACATGTTGATATCATAAATATTTTCAGGCCCTCCTTCGAAGTCATACCAATTGTAGAAGAAGCAGTAAAACTAAAACCAAAGTTAATATGGATGCAGATAGGGATACTCAACAGGAAAGCTTATGAAATTGCTGCTAAAAACAGGATTCCAATGATTATGGATAAATGCATTATGGTTGAATACAAATATTCCATATTATCCTGAACAGTTAAAAAGATAAAAATAGCAGGTAAGTAAAGAATGAAAACATACAGGATAATAGTATCCGGAAGGGTGCAGGGTGTAGGATACAGGTATTATGTTCAGGATAGGGCACAATTTTTGGGCATCAGTGGTTTTGTAAAAAATACCGATGACTACAAAGTTGAAGTAGTGTGCCAGGGTGAGCAGGAAAAACTTGATAATTTTATACCTTTAATAAGAAAAGGTCCCGCTTTTTCACGCGTAACAGAATTCTTTATGGAGGAAGTGGAAAACCCGCCAATCTTTGACAGTTTTATGATTAAATATTGAAAGACAGGTTTAATAATGAAAATAAACTCGGAAACAAGGCTGCTCGGGCTTTTAGGAAGCCCATCGAAACATAGTCTTTCGCCGGTTATTCAGAATTTCTTTATCAGGCATTATGGTTTGAATTGTGTATATTTGTCTTTTGAACCGGACCCGGAGGACCTGGATTCAGCTTTTTTTGGAGCAAGAGACCTTGATTTTATCGGGCTTAATGTAACAATGCCATTTAAAGATAGGATTTACAACCTTGTCGACAGCACCGAGGGCCCGGCATCAGTATTTAAGGCAGTAAATACTGTAAAATTTCTAAAAGTTGGGAAGCTCTCTACAGGTTTTAGCACTGATGGCGAAGGCGTGATAAAAACACTCGAAGACAGGGGCTTTGACTGGGAGGATAAAAATTGCCTTATAATCGGGGCGGGTGGAGCTGCTAAAAGCGCAGTTTTTTCTATATCAAAAAAACCTGTTAACACCATAAATGTATACGACATTGAAGTGCAAAAAACAATTACGCTCATCAATATGATTGGAGAAGATGATAAAATAAAGGCAATAAAGGATATCAATAAAGTCAACAGCAGTATCTATAAATCCATAGATCTTGTAATGAACTGCACGCCTGTTGGAATGAATGGTGGTAATGGTATAAGTCCTGCGCTGCCAATACCAGGGCATTGGAATTTAAAGGGTAAAACTGTATTCGAAATGGCGTATAAACCTGTAGTTACCGACTTTCTAAAAAAGGCTTTAAGCGATGGCGCATTAACTGTTATTAATGGAATTGAAATGCTTATAAACCAGGCAGCTTTTTCTTTCAAGATATGGTTTGATATATTACCTGAGGATAATGTAATTAAATCTATTAAAGAAAAAATATTAAAATTATGGAATTAAATTCAATACTTTTTTCGGCCGGCTTCTTTCTTGCAGGGCTTTTGACTGGAAGTTTCCTCAATGTTTTAATCTATAAGATACCAAGAAAGATCAGGATTTTTAAACCTTATTCAATCTGCTATGCATGCAAAAATAAATCTTCCCTTATCAGCAACTTTCCAGTAATCGCCTATATTTTTAAAAGGGGCAAATGCAAGTATTGCAATGAAAAAATCCCGGTTAAAAATATAATAGTAGAAATCATAACTGCTGTTCTCTTTTTGGTTACCTACCTGATTTTCTCAATTTCTATTGGCACGGCAGCTGGTATTGTACTCACAAGCTCTCTCATTGTAATTTCGTTTATCGACTGGGAATTCATGATAATTCCTAACCTTATCGTTTTTCCATTAACAATAGTCGGGCTGGTTTTCAGTATTTCAGCCAACCCTTCCAAATGGTGGATGCCACTGGCATTCAGTGCAGGCGCATTTGTTTTCATGCTTATAATACATCTTATATACCCTAAAGGGATGGGAATGGGGGATGTAAAACTGGCAATGATGCTGGGGGCTTTCCTGGTAAAAAATATAATTGCAGGGATTTTCCTGGGATTTCTTATTGGTTCAATAGCAGGTTTAATCTTTATTGGATTGAAAAAGAAGACGCTAAAGCAGTATATACCATTTGGTCCATTCATCTCAATGGGCGGCCTGATTGCCTTTTTTGCAGGAAATCAAATATCAGGATGGTATACAGGATTCTTTTAAAACCTCGCATTTTATTTTTTCTTTGCCTTAATTCTTTATTAAAAAATAAAATAATTTTAAAATAAAGCCAGTAATTGTTTTTTTATTATTTATCATTATTTTTTATAAGATCTTAGAAGGAATTCAATATGAAATTTTTAACTGCCGGAGAATCACATGGAGAAGCACTTGCAGGGATAATAGATGGCTATCCTTCAGGTGTAGATGTTGATATTGATTTTATAAATTCTGAACTTGCAAGGCGACAGATGGGTTTTGGCAGAGGGCAGAGGATGTCAATAGAAAAAGATGAAATAAAGATTTTATCAGGAATCAGGAAAGGAAAAACTATTGGTTCACCGATTTCATTCCTTATATACAACCTTGACTGGAAAAACCAGAAAGAAAGACTCGATAGTGAAGAAGCGATATTGAATCCCAGGCCAGGTCATGCAGATCTTCCCGGATTTTTAAAATACAGGCAGGTAACTATTAGGAATGTCCTTGAAAGAAGCAGCGCAAGGGAAACAGCAGTTAGAGTTGCAGTAGGGTCTTTTGCCAAGCTTATCTTAAAAAAGTTTTCGGTTTTTATAGTCAGTTATGTTGAACAGATAGGAAATATTAAAATAGACCAGGATATTTATGCCCAGCAAGTTAAAAGAGACTTTAATCCTGAAAAAAATAAAAATGACTGGGATTTTGTCTCCAGGATTGAAAATTCCCTGCTAAGGTGTCCTGACCAGATTGCCACCGGCAAAATAAGCAAGCTAATAAGAAAAACTGCAGAAGAAGGAGATTCTTTGGGTGGAGCATTCCGTATAATTGTATCAGGGTTGCCGCCCGGACTGGGTTCTTATGTAAATTGGGAAAAAAGGCTGGATGCAAAGCTGGCAGCTGCAGTTATGAGCGTTCCTTCCATTAAGTGTGTTGGTTTTGGTAAAGGGCAGTACTCTTCAGAAATCAAAGGCACACAGTATCATGATGAGATATATTTTGATGAAAACACCGGGTTTCACAGGCATACAAATAATGCAGGTGGAATTGAAGGAGGCATGACTAACGGTGAACCTGTGGATATCAGGGTTGCTGCTAAACCAATACCCACCACAATGAAAGGCTTAAGAACGGTAAATATAGATGACAAGAAAGAGGCTATAAGTTTTAAGGAAAGAGCCGATACATGCGCAGTACCAAGTGCTGCTATAGTATCAGAATCAATGGTCGCTATTGAATTGTTTAATTCATTCCAGGATAAGTTTGGAAAAGACAATATAGAAGAGATGACCGAAAATTATGCTAATTATATGAATTACCTGAAAAACATCTAAATATTTTATCTTGAAATTAAAATTAAAAAATGAAATAAAAAATGTATCATTGATCGGCTTTATGGGGTCAGGAAAGAGTGCAACTGGAAAAATTTTAGCTCAAAAACTGGATTTTTTATTTATAGATGTTGACAAGATAATAGAACTCGACCAGGGACTTCAAATATCAGATATATTTGAAAGATACGGAGAGAAGTATTTCAGGAATATTGAGACCGAAATAATAACAAAAATATATCAGAACTCATGCTGCATATTTGCGTGCGGAGGAGGTGTAGTGCTAAAAGACACAAATATGGAGACCATTGCAGCAAACAGTACTACTGTTTATCTCCAGGTAAGTCCTGAGAATGCTTTTAACCGGCTAAAAGACTGCAATGACAGACCGCTTTTAAAAGTCGAAAATATTAAAAATACCATAAGCGGGCTTATTTTAAACAGAGATATATTTTATAGAAAATATGCAGACCTTATTATTAATACTGACTTGAAAGATCCTGAAGCAGTTTCAGAAGAGATTTTATTAAAATTAAATGTTCCATGCAGTAAAATTATATGAAAGTAATAAATTCATTTGCTTATTCAAGGAAATATCCTATTTATATAGAACCTGGAATAATAAATGCAGCGCCAGGTATCATAAATAGTAAATTCAAGCATTCCAGCAAAGTCCTGCTTATAACTGATGAAAAAATCTTTAATTTTTATAGTGTAAAAATAAAGGATATGCTGGAAAGTATTAAAATGCAGGCAAAAACCCTGGTATTAAAAAGCGGCGAATCTTCAAAAAGCCTTGAAGTCGCCAGCCAGGTCTATGACTGCATGCTGGAATTCAATATGCATAGAAATGACCTTGTAATTGCTTTTGGCGGTGGTGTTATAGGAGACATGGCCGGGTTTGCGGCATCAACTTTTCACAGAGGGACACAATTGCTGCAGTTTCCCACGACAATAATTGCACAGGTCGATAGCAGTATTGGCGGCAAGGTAGTAGTAAATCATGGCGGAGTAAAAAATGTTATTGGAAGTTTTTATCAGCCTCATGCGATTATTATAGACCCTGAACTTCTTGAAACACTGGAAGAAAAAGAAATAAAAAATGGACTTGCGGAAATAATCAAATATGGGCTGGTTTTTGATAAAAAGATATTATCAGGCCTGAAAGTACTGGCTGAAATAGAAGAAGCACAGGATTTATTGACTGAAATAATAAAAACAGCCGGGTTTGTAAATATCATAACCAGATGTGTTGAGATCAAAACAATGGTCGTCAAAAAAGATGAGTTTGACACAGGTTACAGGAATTTGCTTAATTTCGGGCACACTGCAGGGCATGCAATAGAAAAGATTGCACTTCTTGAAGGTTTCAGCCATGGCCTGGCCGTAGCAATAGGGATGGTAATCGCAATAGATATTTCTATTGTTCTGGGACTTATGGATGAAGCAATTAAGGGAACAGTCCTGGACCTATATAATAAATTAAAGCTTACAGGAAATTTAAACCAGCTAGTTTTTTCAGATGGCAGGACACGTGAGGATACTGCTAAAGAACTGGTATCTGCAATGAAGTTTGATAAAAAATTTACATCCGGCCAAAACAGGTTAGTTCTGTTAAAAGGAATAAACCGGCCGGTAATAAAAGAAAATATAAGTGAAGATATTATTACAATAGCAATTTTAAAAAATTTTACGGGAGAAGAATATGAAAAAGATATTAATAATAAACGGACCCAATCTTAATCTTATTGGATCAAGACAACAGGAAACATATGGGCAAACTCCGTTTACAGAAATCCTTGAAGAGCTTAAGGATTTTTCATCAAAGAATGATATTGCGCTTGATTATTTCCAGTCAAATATTGAAGGCGAAATAATAGATAAAATACACTCGTCTTTAAAAACAAAGGATTTTATAATTATTAATCCCGGGGCATTGACCCACTACAGTTACAGCATTTACGACGCATTGCTTGCTGTAAAAATACCTGTTCTTGAGGTGCATATCACAAATATCTTTGCAAGAGAACAGTGGAGGCAAAAATCTGTTGTATCACCGGCAGTTCTTGGCGTATTAAGCGGTCTTGGCACAGATGTCTATATAGTTGCGCTGATGTATATCGCCAGATATTTTAAAAAAAATGATATTTCTCAAAAAAAATAATTTGTAAAGTATATAAAAATGAAGAAAAATTTTGATAAAAGGATAGCTGATTTAAGGAAAGGGCTCGAAGATAAAAAAACTGACTGCCTGCTTGTTTTTAAAGATGAAAATATATTTTACCTTACCGGTTTTTATACAAAAGACTCAGGCAGCATTTTAATAGTTACTGATACTGAGCTCATACTGCTGGTGCATTTTATACATATAGAGAATGCAATAAAATCTGCACAGATACCGGGGATTAATATAGTCCAGTTTTTAAGTGAAAAAATAAAAAAGCTTTCAGAGTTATTATGCAACAAAGGTGTGAAAAATATCAGCGTTGAGGGAAATAATGTAAGTCATGAGCTGTTTATCAATATTACAGGAACCATGAGCAAAAAAGGCATTAAAGTTAAAAACCACCCTGGTATTGTTGAAAGGCTTAGGGTAATTAAGGATGATGATGAAATCTCTTTAATAAGGAAATCATGCGGTATATCCTTAAAGGCTTATAAAAGTATTTCTGAAATGAATTATGAAGAGATAACTTCATTTTCAGAAAAAGGCCTGGCATTTAATATTGAAAGCCGGATGCTGGATATGGGTTCAGATGGCAGATCGTTTGATTTTGTTGTAGCGGGGAATTCCTCTGCTTCATTGCCTCACTATGAACCTACCCGGAAAAGAATTAAAGGAGGGTTGCTTCTGCTGGATATCGGCTGCAGGTTTAATAATTACTGTTCCGACCTGACAAGGACGTTTTTTATTGACCATGACATTGGAAGATTTAAGAATAATCGTATGATTAACAAATTAATAAAAGTATATGATATAGTATTGCAGGCCCAGGCTGAAACGATAAAAGAATGCAGGCCAGGGTTGACCTGCAGGGAACTTGACCTTGTTTCAAGGCAATACATAGAACAGGCGGGATATGGCAAACAATACGGACACGGCGTTGGCCATGGTGTAGGCCTCGAGATACATGAACTTCCCGCAGTCTCATATTCAGACAATACAGTACTTGAGGAAGGCATGGTCATAACAATTGAACCTGGCATTTACCTTGAAGGCCGGGGTGGTGTAAGGATTGAAGATATCGTAGTAGTCAGGAAAAACAATTGCGAGAATCTATATGGTGATTCCAAAAAAGTAAAAATAATAATGCAGTAATAATATTAAATTAAATTAAAGAAAAACAATAAAAAGAAATAAATCTTTGTGCAGGTTATCCTGAAATGAATTATCGCACCAGGAAATGGCATAAGCGCAAAAAGGAGTTTGAAAATGATAACAACCAATGAGTTAAAAAATGGAATGACATTAAATTATGAGGATACGCTTTATGAAGTCCTGTATTTCCAGCATGTAAAACCCGGCAAGGGCGGAGCTTTTGTAAGGACAAAATTAAAAAATCTTTATACCGGAGCTATTATCGATAAAACTTTCAGGGCTGGAGAAAAAATTGAGCAGGCTATTCTTGAAACAAGAAAAATGCAGTATCTTTATAAAGATGAGCATTATAATTTTATGGATAATGAATCTTTTGAGCAGACAGCTCTTTCTGAAGAGCATATTGGTGATAAAAACAAGTTCCTGCTTGAAAATATGGATGTTGTGGTAGTCTTTTATAAAGGTGAACCGATTGCGCTTGAGCTTCCGCTTGCAATAGAGGCAAAAGTAATAAAGACTGAACCAGGCGTTAAGGGGGATACTGTAAGCAATACATTCAAACCTGCGGAAATAGATACAGGAGCAAAAATTACTGTACCACTATTTATCAGGGAAGGTGATATAATCAGGATTGATACCAGAACTGGAGAGTATATAACCAGGGTGAGCAAATAGTTATATATGTGTATATATGCAATTGAACAATTATGTTATAATTAGATTATATAAATACAGATGGCAAAAACGTCGAGAAGAAAAGCAAGGGAAGAAGCAGTGATAATGCTTTACCAAAGCGACCTGCTGGATAAAGATGTCCTTGAGATACTTAAAAATGAAACTCTTTTTGGCAGGGAGATAGATGATTTTACGTACGAACTCGTGTATGGAGTAAATAATAATATGGCAGAAATAGACATAAAAATAAGAAATGTAGTTGAAAACTGGTCTTTTGAGAGAATAGCAATTGTAGACAGGAACATTATAAGGGTAGCTATTTATGAAATGCTATTTAAAAATGATATACCTTTAAAGGTATCTGTTGATGAAGCTATTGAAATTGCAAAAAAACTTGGCCAGAAAGAAGATACTCCAAAATTTGTTAATGGTGTTCTTGGAAAAATATTGTTTGACTTACAGAAAGATAAATAGGCATTCTTTTATTGGGAAATGTTTAAAGAAAGTTCTGAAATAAGCTCGTTATACCCGGATTTTTTAGTTAAAATAATCAACGATAAAATAGACCACTACCTTTCAGGTTATGGCCAGTCGCCCCAAATGCTTAAAAAAGCTTTAGTCTATAGCATGCAAAATGGCGGAAAAAGATTCCGGCCTGTATTATGTGCGCTTACTGCAAAAAGCTTGGGAAAAAGCTATGAACAGGTGCTGCCTGCAGCATGCGCAATAGAGTTTATACATACTTATTCACTGATACATGATGACCTGCCCTCAATAGATAATGATGATTTCAGGAGGGGAAAACCATCTTGCCATAAGAAATTCGGTGAGGATATTGCAATCCTTACCGGGGATGCACTTTTTGCAGAGGCATTCAATATAATACTGGGATACCAGGAATCTTCAGCTGATGAAAAAGTAAGGATACTTTATGAAATAGGGCTGGCATCAGGAGCAGAGGGAATGGTAGCCGGACAGATAATAGATGTTTTTTATGCCGGAAAAAAAATAACCAGGAAGATGCTGGAGTATATGCACTGTAAAAAAACAGGTAAATTAATTACAGCTTCCGTTAGATGTGGAGCTATACTTTCACAAGCTACAGAAGAATATATAGAGCTTTTTACACATTTTGCTGAAAATATAGGGCTTGCTTTTCAAATAACAGATGACCTACTGGACCTTGAATCAACTTTAGAAAAAACTGGCAAAACTACAGGGAAAGACTTGATGCAGAATAAGAACACTTTTCCAAGTATGTATGGAATAAAGAGTTCCAGAAAAATTGCTGAAGAAAAAATATCTGCGGCAATTGAAATAATAAACAGGATGGATATTGAAAAAGAATGGCTGGTTAAAATATCCAGGTTTTTATTGCAAAGGAAAAATTGAGCAGAAAAACCAGTTTTGAAAATCCGTATGTTTCCAGAGGCGGGATAAAGCTCGAAAAGGCTTTCCTGGACTTTAATATATCTGCTGAAAATAAAAAAGCAGCAGACGTAGGTTCTTCAACAGGGGGTTTTACAGATTATCTTCTAAAAAACGGCGCGCTAAGCGTAATAGCAATAGATGTCGGGTATGGAATAATCGCATGGAAATTAAGGCAGGACCCAAGGGTAGTGCTTTTTGAGAGGACAAATATTAGGGATGTCCAACCCCCGGCGCTTCCTTATCTGGCAGAGCTGACTGTTGTGGATTTATCCTTTATATCTATCAGGTATGTTTTTAAAAAGTTAATGGAAATCACATGTGAAGAAGGTGAGGTTATAATACTTATCAAGCCTCAATTCGAAGCTAAAAGAGAACTTGTAGCTAAAGGTGGCCTGGTGACCGACAGGGAGACGCATAAAAAAGTGTTAATTGATATACTTGAATTCTTAAAGGATTTTAAAGCTGAAGTTAAAGGATTAAGCTTTTCAAAGATAAGGGGAGCAAAGGGAAATATTGAATTCTGGATATATTTAAAAATATCTGGTTCAAATATTAAAAAAACTGGCTTAAATTATGGTAAAATGGTCACAAAAATTGTTGAAGAAGCACATAAATTTTATGAATTGAATCCTAAATTATGAAAAATATAGGTCTTATTTCAAACAACAAAGCTCAAAAAGCTATAAGAATAGCAAAAGAGATATATGACTACCTGAAAGAAAACAACACAGAGGTGTTCCTTTTACAGGATGATGCCATGCCCAAAAAATTCAATCTTCCAACTGTTTCAATAAATGGGTTTTCATCAGAAATAGACGCACTTGTTTCAGTTGGCGGTGATGGCACATTTTTAAGGGCTGCCAGATATTCTTTTAAAAGGCAGACACCTATTATGGGGATTAATGTAGGAAAACTTGGTTTTATGGCAGAGATCGAGATAAAAAACCGGTTTAAAGCGTTGGATAACCTGCTTTCCGGCTCCTACAATATTGAGGAACGCATGCTGCTTGAGCTTGAAATAATAAGAGGCTCGTCAGTATTGTCCGGGAAGCCGGAGCCATTTATTGCGCTAAATGAATTTACAATAACAAGAAACATTATGGGGAAGATAGTAGACCTTGAACTAATAGTAAATGATTTTCCTGTAATAAACTACAGGGCCGATGGACTGATCATTTCTACGCCAACAGGTTCAACAGCTTATTCGCTTTCTGCCGGGGGGCCGATTGTTGAACCAATGAATGAATCTATTATCATAACTCCGCTATGTGCTCATAGCTTATTTACAAGAAGCATGGTGATTTCGCCAAAAAATAAGCTTGATATAAAACTTAAGACAAAGAATAAAAATGACAGTCTAAATATCGACGGTGTAAAAACTGACATAGCGCTGGAAAGCAACGACATCTTAAGGATTTTTAGATCAGGATTGAGGCTTAAGCTCATTACATTTAACAATAACTTATTTTTCAGGGTTTTCAAGGCAAAGCTTCTTAAGTAATGCCCAGGTTACTGCTTATAAATAATAATTATGCTTAAAGAACTGCAAGTAAAAAATTTTGCTTTAATAGATGACATAACAGTAAGTTTTGGCAGGGGGCTTAATATTCTTTCCGGAGAAACAGGCGCTGGTAAAACACTGATAATAGAAGCTATAAATATGCTTCTTGGAGAAAGGGCAGACAATGACCTTATTAGGGAAAGCGAAGAAAAGCTTATTGTGCAGGGATATTTTGATTTAAATAATAGTGATAAATCCATTAAATTCCTTAAAGAATCCGGTTTTATTGCTGATGAGGATAGCTGTGAAGATATCGTGATTACAAGGGAAGTTTCACGGCAGGGCAGGAACAGGGCATTTATAAATGGAATTTTTACACAGGTCTCTGCTTTAAAAAATCTTGGAGAATGTTTCCTTGACCTGCATGGCCAGCATGACCACCAGTACCTGTTAGAACCTGAAACCCACCTGGGAATAATTGATAATTTTGGGAAAATTGAAATAAGTGAATCAAAGCGCGAGTATGAGATTGCATATATAGGATTAGTTGAAGCAAAAAAAGAAATAACAAACCTTAAAAAACTGCAAAGCGATAGAGACCTCAGGCTTGAAGACCTTAGATTTAAAGTAAATGAGATAGAGAAGCTTGATTTGCGCCCTGATGAAGAAGCAGTACTGGAAAATGAACGTAATGTTCTTAAGAATTATGAGAGGATTTATAACCTCTGCATAAATACAATTGATATTTTAAACAGCCAAAAGGATGAAACTATTCCTCTTATTGACAGTATAGCGGCTATCAATAAAAATATTGATGAATTATCAAAAATAGACAGGAATTATGAGAAATACGCGAGTGAGCTGGATTCTTTGAGCGTAATCTTATCTGAACTGAATAAATTTATTATGGATTACACCGATAACCTGCAGTATAGCACAGAAAAACTTGACAGTATCCAGGAGAGGCTGTTTGCAATTTCTGAGATAAAGAGAAAATATAATATGGAAATAGACCAGATAAGAACATACATGGAAAAATTGAAAGTGGAAATCTCAAATTTTGAGAGTCTTGAAGATGAAATAGAAAAAAAGCTTAAACAATATGATTTATTAAAAAAAGACCTTACCGAAAAAGCATTAATGCTTTCAGAAAAGCGGAAAATTGCAATAAAATTGATTGAAAGACTTGTGATTGATGAGTTATTAGAGTTGAATTTTAAATCTGCCAGTTTTCAGGTAAAAAGCAGCTGGCTTCCCGAAACAACAGGAGGGAGCATAATTCTTGAAATAAATGGCATGCATGTAAAAGCCATGCCAAATGGCATAGATGATATCGAATTCCTTATATCTTTAAATGAGGGGGAAAGTGTTAAACCGCTTTCCAAAGTCGCTTCAGGAGGCGAAATCTCCAGGATAATGCTTGCCTTAAAAACTATTGTCAGCGGCATAGATAATATAATTTCCATGGTTTTTGATGAAATCGATTCCGGGATTGGCGGAAATACCGCAATCATCGTTGGCAAGAAGCTTTACAACATATCAGTAAAATGCCAGGTTATCTGTATCACTCATCTTCCACAGATTGCTGCATTTGCTGATAACCATTATTTCATTGATAAAGTATTTGAAAAAGGCAGGACCAAGATTACAATACAGAGCCTTGATAGTGAAACGAAAATAAAAGAACTTTCAAGGATGCTTAGCGGAATGGCAGAAAGTGAGATATCCTTAAAACATGCTGTTGAATTAATCGAAGAAACCAATAAAATAAAAAAAACGTATTGATGGGGGATAGTATAAAAATTGGAAACTAAGTATATTTTTATAACAGGCGGGGTACTCTCTTCTCTTGGAAAGGGTATATGCGCAGCATCTCTTGGCAGATTGTTAAAGTCAAGAGGATTTTCAGTATCAATACAGAAATTTGATCCTTATATCAATATAGATCCCGGGACCATGAACCCTTTCCAGCACGGAGAAGTATTTGTCACTGATGATGGGGGTGAAACTGATCTAGACCTGGGACATTATGAGCGGTTTATCGATGAAAATCTCTCAAAATATAATAATTTCACTACTGGGAAAATATATAAAAATGTAATCGACAGGGAAAGAAGGGGAGATTTCCTGGGCGCAACTGTACAGGTAATACCTCATGTGACTGATGAGATCAAGGCCTGTATAAAAAAGACGCTGGAATCAAAAAAAGTAGATATCCTTATAACAGAGATAGGAGGAACTGTAGGCGACATTGAAAGCCTGCCATTCCTGGAAGCCATCAGGCAGTTCAAAAAGGATATCGGTAAGGAAAACGTCCTTTATATACATGTCACCTATGTCCCTCTGCTGCGTACAACTGAAGAGCTGAAGACAAAACCCACACAGCATAGTGTGAAAGAATTAAGAAGTATAGGCATTCAGCCGGATATAATAATATGCCGAAGCGAAATCAGGTTAAATGATGACCTTAAATCAAAAATAAGTCTTTTCTGCGATATAGAGCAGGAGGCTATTATCGATGCGGTGGATGTCAGGCATCTTTATGAAGTCCCCTTAAATCTTCAAAAAGAAGGACTTGATTCAATTGCAATGTATAAACTTAATCTTAAATATAAAGTATCCGATATGCAGAACTGGAAAAACCTCATAGACATAATCAATAACCTGGAAGGTAAAGTCAAGATTGGAATTATAGGTAAATATACAAATCTTAAAGATTCATATATAAGCATTGTGGAGTCCTTGAACCATGGCGGGTATTATTCAAGAAGGAATGTCGAAATAGAATGGATCAATTCCGGAGAAATTGACGATATAGCAAATTGCAGCAGGATACTTGATAATATCGACGGCATACTGGTGCCTGGTGGTTTTGGTATAAGAGGTATAAATGGTAAGATAAATGCAGTAAGGTACGCCAGGGAAAATCAAATACCATATTTTGGAATATGCCTTGGCATGCAATGCGCAGTGATTGAGTTTGCAAAAAATGCCCTGGGAATTGAGGATGCAAACAGTTCCGAATTTGATAGAAAGACAAAAAACCCGGTGATAGACATTATGGTCGAGCAGAAAAAAATTAATGGCCTGGGTGGAACGATGCGCCTTGGCGCATATCCCTGCAGGTTAAAAACTGGTACAAAAGCATACCAGGCTTACAGGGAAGACCTTATATCAGAAAGGCACAGGCATCGTTTTGAGCTAAATAATAATTACATTGAAAGATTCCAGTCAGCAGGCATGATAATATCAGGATTGTATCCTGAGAAAAATCTTGCAGAGATAATTGAGATAAAAGACCACCCGTGGTTTGTAGGGGTACAGTTCCACCCTGAATTCAAGTCCAGGCCCGACAGGCCACATCCTTTATTCAGGGACTTTATTACTGCAGCAATAAATTATTCAGAATCAAAGAGGAAAAAAAATTAATAACCTGATAAAACCTGTTTATAAGAAACTGATAGTTGCATTTAGCTCGTTATTCCTGCTTATTGTTATAATTTTTGCCCCTCTTGCTTTTTACCTTTATAACTTCAAGTTTTATAACAGCCTATATATTAAGAATAGCGTTTACGAGACCCTGGATAAAAATGATGTTAAAAAACTGACAATGGACGTATTTGACTATTTCAAGTATAAAAGTGATTTTGAACCTTTCGATTTGGAAGGCAATATAGAATTTTTTAACAGCAATGAAATAAGCCACCTGGATGATGTGAGGTCATTGCTTAAAAATATCCTTACTTTTTTTTATGTAAGCCTGATACTTCTCCTGGTGTTTTGTTTTTTACTTTTTGAAAAGAATTATCCGGTTTTTTTTAAAAACATCAGCCTGGTGGCAATAATCTCTTCATCCTCGATGTTTTTGATACTGCTTGTATTATATTTCTTTGGAAACAATTTCATCGCGCTTTTTGAGAATTTTCATTATGTTTTTTTCCCGCAAGGCAACTGGGCTTTTCCGGAAGGATCGCTTATTATAACTATTTTTCCATTTGGTTTTTTCTATGATTTTTTCTTCAAGTTACTGGTGACTTCACTTATGATTTCAGCTATCCTTTTGGTTGCAGGTATAGCTGGTGTTATTATTTCAACAAGGATAATAAAAAAAGTTTCAGTTTAAGGGGCAGGCTCAATAAATGCATAATGGTATACATGAAAAGATTTCAAAAGGAAGTATTTTTTCAGGGCTCATAAACAGCCAGAGGCTGCTTGATAACTTCTTTGCAGCGTTAAAGATCATAAGCCCTTCCAAGGATGAAAGGGATATAAATGAATTTATTAAAACCAGGCTTGAAAAACTTGGGGTATCTTTACATAACGATGAAACAGGTAAAAAAATAGGTGGAAACTGCGGAAATCTTATAGGTTTCAAACCTGGAAACGACAAGAGCAGGCCGCCAGTTTTTTTTAGCGGACATATGGATACTGTTGCTGTAAGTGGAAGCATAATGCCTGAGATTAAAAAAGGTAAAGTAATAAATTCAGACAAGACAAGCATACTCGGCGGAGATAACAGAGTGGCAATTGCAACTATTATTGAAGCCCTTGAAGTAATAAAAGAAAACAATATAAAAACCGGGGATATCTATATAATATTTACAGTGGGGGAAGAGACAGCATTACTTGGCGCAAAGCATCTTGACCTTAAAAGAGTAAAAGCAAAATATGGATTCGAACTTGATGGTGAAGGAGACATAGGTACAATATTCAATGAAGCTCCTTTCCAGGACACAATGGACTTCACGATAACAGGAAGAGCAGTCCATGCTGGTGTGGAGCCTGAAAAGGGGATAAACTCCATAAAAGTCGCAGCAGATGCAATCTCGGGTCTTAAGATAGGAAGGATAGACAGTGATACCACATGCAATATAGGGATAATAAGCGGTGGGGTTGCTACCAATATAGTTCCAGAGATAACAAGGGTCAGGGCTGAAGCAAGAAGCTTGAATGCAGGAAAGCTTGAGGATGTGACTTCCCGGATAAGGCAGTCATTTGAAAAAGCTGCTGACGCTGCTGGAGCAAAACTTAAAAGCGTGGTTGTGCGTGAATATAATGGGTATAAAATAGAAACTGATGAAATGCCTGTAAAAATTGCATGTAAGGCTATTAAAAATATGGGCAGAAAACCTGCAATAGTGTCAACTGGAGGTGGCAGCGATATAAATATTTTCAACGCAAAGGGAAAGCATGCTGTAACTCTTTCAGCGGCAATGGAGAATCTTCATTCAAATAAAGAATATGTAAAAATTAAAGAGCTTGAGAAACTTGCAGTCCTTATACTTGAAATATGTACAATAGATATCGAAAGCATAGATTAAAAAGCGCTTCGTTAATATATTTTATAATTACTCTTCTGATATATAATTAAAATCAATTTTTAATATTTATTTTAAATTTAATATATAAAGGCTGGTCTGAATATGGAAGATATGCTTTATGAAAAAACGATAAGTACAAAAATAGTCTTTCAGGGCAAGATTCTAACAATTTTTTTTGATGAAGTAGAATTGCCTGATGGAAAAATAACTACCAGGGAAAAAGTAGGGCACCCTGGAGCGGTGGCAATTGTACCTGTAAATGAAAACAATGATATCATACTGGTAAAACAATACAGATACCCTGTAGAAAAAATACTAGTAGAGATACCCGCAGGAAAACTTGATGATAAAGAACCTCCAATAGAATGCGCAAGGAGGGAATTGCATGAAGAAGCAGGGATAATAAATGGTGAAATGACCCTTCTTACTACTATTTTTACTACACCTGGTTTCAGCAATGAAAAAATGGATATATTTCTTGCAAGGGGTTTTAAAGAAATCGGGAATAATCCTGAACATGATGAATTCCTGCATGTTATCAAAGTTAACATAGATGAATGTATAAAAATGATATATGAAGGCATTATAATGGATGCAAAAAGTATAATTGGCATTTTGCTTGCCAGGAACTATATCTTAAAAACAAAAAATGAAAGCATTAAATGAAAATATCAATGATTTCCTTGATTATTTGAGGTTCGAAAGGCTTTTATCATCAAATACTTTAACTTCTTACAGGCGTGATCTCGAGAAATTTACAACATTTCTTGACCATAAAAAAATACCGGACTATAAAAATATTTCAAATGAAGAAATCCTCGCTTTTCTTGAAAACCTGTTTAAGACCCAGACTGATACTTCAGTTTCCCGTATACTTTCAACTCTGAGGAATTTTTATAAATACATGCTCAGGAATAACAGGATAGATAAAAATCCTTTCAGCCAGATAAAAAACCCCAAAACCCCCCGCAAAGAGATAGAGATTCTTAACCAGAAAGAGATATCATCATTTTTAGAAAGCATACCATGCTCCACGTATTTGGAATTGCGCGATAGGGCAATGTTTGAGCTCCTTTACTCCTGCGGCATGAGGGTCAGCGAAATTGTTGATTTAAAACTATCTGATCTTGACATTGAAGAAGGACTTGCAAGATTTGTTGGCAAAGGAAACAAGGAAAGGATAACACCTATAGGCGCCGCTGCAAAAGACTGCATGCTTAAATATCTCTCATCTTCGAGGCACAATATAGAAAGGGAATACAAGACTGATTTTGTGTTTCTTAATAATAGAGGCTCTAAAATGTCAAGGCAGGGTTTCTGGAAAATACTAAAAAAATATGCCTGCAGGGCAGGTCTTGATAAAAATCTTTACCCCCATATTTTCAGGCACAGTTTTGCTACACACATGCTTGAAGAAGGCGCGGATTTAAGAATAGTCCAGGAGCTTTTAGGGCATTCAAGTATTTCAACCACTGAAATATACACTAACCTTAATAAAAAACACATTAAAGAATCCTATTTCAAGCACCATCCCAGGGAAAAAACCTGATTGCAATTTTAATAGTTTCTGGTAAGGTATAATTTCATAAATTTTTAATAGCGTTATTATATTAATTTCACTCATAAGAATATTATCATTAAAAATAAAAAGGTATCGGGAATAAATGTTCAGCAATATAGGGCCAGAGATTATAGGGTTTTTAAAGCAGCTGGTAGTTACAATTCCCGGTCTTTATCTGGGCGTGGTACTGCATGAAGTAGCGCATGGGTATGTTGCGTTCAGGAGCGGAGATCCTACTGCAAGAAACCTTGGAAGGCTTACATTAAATCCTCTTGCCCATATAGATATTTTTGGAAGTATTGTTTTGCCATTGCTCCTGATACTATTGAACAGTGGAATCATTTTCGGGTATGCAAAACCCGTTCCGATTAACCCCGGGCACTTCAGGAATTACAGAAAGGGCATAAGATATTCTTCCCTTGCCGGGCCTGTGACAAACCTGGTTTTAGCTTTCCTGCTGGGGTGTCTTTATGGCCTCTTTATATTTATTTTACAGGCTGCCGGTTTTTCCCTGGAAGTAACATCCGTTAGTCCAGGACACCAGGCTGTATTGCTTGTAAACATGATGTTTCAATCTGCAATTTACATTAATATCTTCCTGGCAATATTTAATTTTCTCCCTATACCTCCACTTGATGGCGCAAATATTCTTGCTACTTTTTTACCCGGCAATGCAATGTATAAATACCTGAGCCTAGGTAGATTCGGCTTTATTTTTATTTTTATACTATTGTTTCTTGGCGGAAGGATATTCTGGGGCGTAACTTCACCGCTCGTAGCATTCCTGTATAAAGCCTTTACCTGGTGGAGTTATTTAATGTAAACGATTTAAAAGTTAATTATTTTTAGAATTCTAAATTATTATGGAGCTATGAGCAATGAAAAAAATCATGCTGACAGGTTTCAGGCCTACAGGAAAACTTCATCTGGGTCATTTGCACGGAAATATTAAAAACATGCTAAAGCATCAGCATGAATATAATAATTTCTTTTTTCTCGTAGACTGGCATGCTCTTTCTACTGAATACCAGGATCCCGTTAATATAAAACCAAATTTAATAGACTGTGTCGTGGACCTTGTGGCTCTTGGAATAGATCCTTCGTTGACAAATATTTACAGGCAGTCAGATATCATGGAAATTGCGGAACTTTACCTGTATTTTTCAATGATAACACCAGTCTCATGGCTGGAGCGCTGCCCGACATATAAAGAGCAGATAAAGCAGATAAAGTCAAAGGATCTCTCAACGCTTGGGTTTTTATCTTACCCTGTTCTTATGGCCGCAGATATATTGATCGTTAATGCTGATATAGTGCCGGTTGGGGAAGACCAGCTGCCACACCTTGAGATTACCAGGGAGATTGCCAGAAGATTCAACTTTTTATATGGAGCTTATTTTAATGAACCAGTCGAAATGCTTTCAAAAACAACAAGAGTACCTGGAACTGATGGAAGGAAAATGTCCAAGAGCTATAATAACGCTATTTTTCTTTCAGATGACCAGGTTACTATAAAGAAAAAAGTCCGGCAGATGATAACAGACCCTCAAAGAATACATCCTGCTGATCCTGGAAACCCGAGAATATGCAATGTTTTCTCTTTCTATAAGATTTATGAGGATGAACGCTTAAAGGAAATCGAAACGAGATGTAAAAAAGGCCTTATAGGCTGTACAGCCTGTAAAGACGAGATATCTGCTGAAATCTATTCATCCCTTGCGGATTTCCAGGAAAAAAGAAGAGAGCTGCTGAAAGACATTGATGGGATTCATCGTATACTTGAAGATGGGAAAAACAGGGTAAGGGAAATTGCCGGTTCGACCATAAAAGATGTTAGAAAAAAAATGGGAATTGATTAGATATTGTGGCCAATGATCAGTATTTAATTGAATATTCAGATTTTAAAGGTCCTGCAAATCTTCTTTTGGAACTGATAAGGAAAAAAAAAGTAGATATATACCAGGTCAGGTTAAGTTCCATCATTAATGATTTCCTGGGATATGTAAAAGAAAATAAAGAAATACTGCTTGACACTTTATCAAGCTTCCTTTATATAGCAACAATACTTCTGGAAATAAAAGCAAATTCAATAATTCCCTCACAGAATAAGATTTTTCCTGATGAAGAAGAATCATTAGACGGTGAGATCCTGCAATACCGTGAACAGCAATATATAATTTATAAAAAAATCTCACATTATATTGAAAAACTTAAAGAGCTTGAAGCTCTATATTTTATCAGGGAATCCCCGGTGGAGGGGCAGTTTATTGCTGTACTGCCGGATTTCCTGAAGAACCTGAATATAGAAAATATTAACAATCTTGCTTCAACCATGCTGATGAAAAAGGATTTTCATATTGATTTTTCGGAAATCTATCTTGAGGACTCAACCACGACAATAATCGATGAAATGAAAAGGATACAGGTGTTGATTGTTGAAAAAAAAGAGGTGACATTTGCTGAAATTGCTGAAAAGTATACTTTACTGATTGATAAGATAATCTGCTTTTTATCAATACTTGAGTTATATAAGAATGAATTCATAGACATTATCCAGTTTGAAAATTTTGGAAATATTATCATAAAAAAAACAGGTAAAGGAATAGAAGATATTTTTTTATAATATGAAAATAATTAACCTTTTAATGTAAGAAAGAAAAATATGAATAATAATATTTTTGATGAAAAGTGGATAGAAGCCTGTGTTGAAGCTGTATTGTTTATCTCAGAGACTCCTGTGAAGACAAAAAATATCTCTGCAGCGCTTGATATACCCGAAAAAAAAGTAGAAGAAGTAATAATTAAACTTGAAAAAGAGTATAAAGATAAAAACAGGGGTTTTGTGATCAGGAGCGTAGCAGGAGGATACAGGTTCTATTCCAATCCGGCGTTAAATGATGTTTTAAAGGATTTTGTAAAGTCAAATATATCCACTTTTATATCTCAGGCAGCGCTTGAAACGCTTGCTATTGTTTGCTACAGGCAGCCTGTTACAAGAACCCAGGTGGCTGAGATAAGGGGAGTCAGGACTGACAGTGTTTTCCAGACACTGGTAGACAGGGGTCTTATAAAAGAAGCAGGCAGGCTAAAAGAACCAGGCAACCCGAAGGTATACAGGACAACTGAAAGATTTCTGGAGATACTGGGCATAGATAACCTGGGGGCCTTGCCGCCATTAAAGGATTTTGAAGACAATGACAGTGAAGGTTTAAATAATTCCGGTGACAATGTGGTAGAAAACAGTAATCATGATATTGGAAATTCCAGGGATATCCGGGAATAATTACCATGTTCCAGGTTAATGAAAAAATAAGAATTTCAAGATTTCTTGCAATGTGCGGGATTTCTTCAAGAAGGAATTGTGAAGAACTGGTGCTTGCAAGCAAAATAAAGGTAAATGGGAAGGTGATAAAAGACCTTTTTTACAAAGTAGGTGCACAGGATACAGTTGAATATGAACACCAAAAAATCAGTCTTGAAAAAAAGACTGTGATTGCCCTTAATAAGCCGCCAGGTTATCTGTCCACTGCAAAAGACGATTTTCAGAGAAAAACAGTTCTTGATTTGGTCGGGAATGAACATTCTAATCGTCTTTATCCGGTTGGGAGGCTTGACTATGATTCCAGGGGACTGATAATCCTTACAAATGACGGCAACCTTTCCTACATGCTGACTCATCCTAAATTCGGTATCCCGAAGGTATACAGAGTGAGATTAAAAGGCAATATAAAACCGGCTGATATCAGGAATATACTCGAAGGAGTAGAGATCGAGGGGAAAGACCTGATTGCAAGCAAAGTTAGGCTGCTCGAAAATAATCGGGATAATTGCCTTATAGAAATAAAGATAAATGAGGGAAGAAAAAGAATAATCCGCAAGGCACTTGCAATCCTTGGATATAAGGTTATAGATCTTCAGAGAACTGCGATAGGTAACTTTGAGGTAAAAGACATCAGGGAAGGAACTTACAGGATATTGTTGCCAGAAGATATTGAAAAGCTGCAGCAGTCATATTAAATGAAACTGCAGTGAAGTATAATGAAACAGAGCGCAGGCAAATAACCAGACTAAAATACATTTAAAGGTATTTTCCCAGCTTTTAAATAATATTTCAGTTAATTATAAGATACAATTACCATATTTAAATTATTAAAAACCAGACTTTTATCAGGAGAATAATGAAATTCATAGATTTAAGAAGCGATACTGTCACTATACCGACTGAAGAGATGCTTGATGCTATGAGGAATGCAGACGCAGGAGATGATGTATATGATGATGACCCGACAGTCAGAATACTTGAAGAAAAATCAGCTGCAATGCTTGGAAAAGAAGATGCTGTTTTTGTTCCATCCGGAACCTTTGGAAACCAGCTTGCAATCATGACTCACACACAAAGAGGAGATGAAGTCCTCATTCCGGAAGACAACCACATAGTGCTTTATGAGGCAGGAGCATCAGCGGTGCTTTCAGGTGTCCAGTTAAGATTCCTGAAAAAAAATTCAGGCAGGATAGAAATTGACGAGCTTTCAAATTTGTTCAGGACAGAAGATATTCACCACCCAAGGACAGGCCTGGTTTGTACAGAAAATGCCCATACCCATGGGACAGCTGTAAATATTGAAAATTCAAAGGCTGTTTATGCTTTTGCAAACTCACTTGCCGTACCGGTGCACCTTGACGGGGCCAGGATATTTAATGCAGCAATTTCAATAAAGAAAGATGTAAAAAACATAGCTGCTTATGCAGACTCTGTAATGTTCTGTTTTTCTAAAGGATTGTGCGCTCCCATAGGTTCCGCAGTCACAGGAACCAGGGAATTTATAAAAAAAGCCAGGAAAAACAGGAAATTAATGGGCGGAGGTATGAGACAGGTTGGTTATATTGCCGCACCATGCATAATTGCTATAGAAAAAATGGTCTCAAGATTGGAAGAAGACCATAAAAATGCAAAATATCTTGCCGAATCTCTTGAAAAAACAGGTATTTTTAAAACAGATCAAAACAGGCTTGATATAAATATGGTTTTTTCAAGGCTAAAAAAAGAAAGTCATGACCATGCTTTTTTTGATGAGAAAAGATTTATTGGATTTCTTTACGATAATGGAATCAAGATAAATCCTTCTTATGATTCTGAATACAGGTTTGTAACACATTACTACATTACCCGTGAAAAAATCGATATTTTTATTGATTTGATTAAATATTATTTTGAGAAAAAGATATTTTAATAATGGGTACCGGTTTTACACTTACAGACATTTCATTCATACTTGCTGCTTTGATTGAAATTCTTGTACCGATAGTACTTGCAATAATAGTTGCAAGGAAATTTAAAGTCTCGTGGGCCATATTCTTTCTTGGAATGCTTCTTTTTTTTGTCTCATTAGTAAGGGTGCCGCTGAATAATTTTGTTTCAGGTTTACTTCAGGAAAATACTGACGCTCCATATACAATAATACTTATTTTCTTATTTGCATCAATTACTGCCGGTCTTTTTGAAGAAGGCGCAAGAGTCCTCGGGATAGGTCTTATAATCAAGCAAAAAAATTATTATAAGGGCTTGATGTATGGAATAGGACACGGTGGGGGAGAATCGATGATATTTGTAGGTTTATTGACGCTTGTAAATTATATAGTATACAGATATTTCCCCGGATTACTGCCCGCTATGGTCACTTCTCAGTTTGGCAATATTGCATGGTATATGCCTCTGATAGGTGCACTTGAGAGGATTTTTGCGATAATAATACAAATAAGCTTATCAGTAATGGTCATGCATGCTTTCCTGTTCAGGAAATATTATTTCATAACTATAGCAATAATAAGCCATATTATAATCGATTTTTCTGCGTTATATATAAATTACAAATTTGGCGTATTGTTTTCAGAGATTTCTGTATTCATTTTTGCGCTTGCAGGGGTTGCCGTTATTATTTTATTAAGACCAAAACACGATCCCGACCAGGCTATCAATGGTAACGTTGATTGAGGATTGTATTTGAGATTTATGGAGGTTGATTATTATTACTAAAAAAAAGACCCCGAGTGATCCCTAACCCTGGCTTGCGCTTTAGGCTATTAAACCTCTCGGGGTTTCCCTTAGAACTTTTCTCAGGATCTCTACAGTTTATTAGCTTACTCTTACTTTCTTTCGTCAGTAAACTTAAACTATAACTGAACGTTGCCTCCTGTTCTAAGACAAATATAAATATAGCAGAATAGACACAGTATGTCAATTGTAATTTTATTAATTTTAATTTTATTAAAATTTTCCTAAAAAAAGTGTACTTAATATAGTAAAATATTTAAACTGTTTCTTTTTTATCTTACTTTATAATTTTGTTTTATATTTGAATTTAAGGAATTTATATGAAACCTATAAAAAACATTACTGTAATAGGACTTGGTCTTATCGGTGGTTCTCTTGCGCTATCTCTAAAAGAAACAGGCAAAGATATTACTGTTACGGGTTATGACATTGTCTCAGATGCGATGAGCATTGCCAGATACAGGAATATCATAGATAAGATAGCGACAGATTATGCAGATGCAGTAAAAAGTGCAGACCTTATTATTATTGCTACACCTATTTCAAGGATAATTGAAGTTGTAGATGCCATAAAAGGCTATATTAAGAAGGGTGCAATAATTACAGATGTGGGAAGCGCAAAAGAAAATACAGTACTCGAAGTAAATAAAATTCTTACCAGCGAAGTTGTTTTTATAGGGGGACATCCTATGGCTGGCTCGGAAAACGAAGGAGTCCTATCGGCAAGACCTGATCTTTTCAAGAATGCTTTTTATATTCTTACGCCCACTGAAAATACGAAGACAGAGGCCCTGGTGTCACTGCATTCGTTGCTGGCAAAAATAGGAGCTAAAGTAATTTCAATTTCTCCAAAAGAGCATGATGAAATAGTATCACTTATAAGCCATCTTCCTCACATACTCTCCACCAATCTCGTATCGCTTGTCGATGATGAGCGTTCAGAGCTTAAAAATCTTTTTAAATTATGTGCAGGAGGCTTCAGGGATATGACCCGGATAGCAGCGTCAAATCCACGGATGTGGCTTGATATCACATTTGAAAACAGGGAAGAGATTACTAAAGCAATCAATAAATATATCGCTTATCTTGAAAAATTCAGGGATGGTTTAATTAACGGTGATATTGATTATATAAAAACGCATTATAATGAAGCTAAAGAAGCAAGACTGAATCTTCCAAAATATGTCGAAAAAGATATCTCAAATCTTTATGAACTTATGATAGCTATTCCTGATAAGAGGGGTGTGCTTTCAGAAATAACCCTGGCTATCAGCTCAAGTAGCATTAATATCGAGGATATTTCAATTTTTCATTCTACTGAATATGTAGGTGGAGGAATCCTGAAGATCCTTGTGGAAGGTGAGAATGCCGGAGATATTGCAAAAGCTGCAATAGAGAAAAAAGGGTATGAGGTAAGGATAAGAAAAATCATTGGAGAATAACAAAAAATGGAAATAACAGGCGTAAACTCTATTCAGGGTGAAATAAAGATACCTGGCGATAAATCAATATCGCACAGGAGCGCTATTATGTCGGCTTTAACTAAAGATACTGTAATAATAAACAACTTTTTATTCTCACAGGATTGTATGCATACCCTTGAGTCATTAAAAGCTATTGGTTTAAAAATAGAAAAATTACAGGACAAACTGATAATCAGTGGAGGAGGAATAAATAATTTTGTTGAACCTGACGATATCCTTTATGTGGGGAATTCAGGTACAACCATAAGGTTGATGTGCGGTCTGCTTTCTGCAACGAAAAAAGGCTTGATGTTTGTCCTTAGCGGTGACAGCTCAATAAACAAAAGGCCTATGGAAAGAGTTATTGCCCCCTTAACGGAAATGGGCGCAAGTATTTTTGGCAGTAAAGAAAATACCAGGGCTCCAATTGTAATCTTTGGAAGCATCGGCAAATTAAAGGGTGCAAAACTTAATATTAACGTCTCAAGTGCCCAGGTGAAGTCCTGTATTGCACTTGCAGCACTTTTTGCAGATGGCCAAACAGAGATAATCCAACCTGAAAAATCAAGAGACCATACTGAAAGAATGCTCGAATATTTTGGCGCAGACATTTTATATGATGGGAAGAACACTATAATAAAACCTGGTAAAGAATTAAATGGCAGAAACCTGTTCATACCCTCTGACCTATCGTCAGCTGCATTTTTTATTGTTGCAAGCTTAATATTAAAAAAATCCAGAGTCATCTTAAAAAATATTGGAGTAAACCCGTTAAGAAGTTATTTTTTAGACGTATTATTAAATATGGGTGCAAATATAAAGATATTTAATCCTCGCATAATAAACAATGAACCGGTAGCAGACATAGAGTCTTCGTCAAGCAAATTAAAGGGCATAACCCTGGAAAAACAATCGATCCCTAATATTATAGACGAGGTACCTGCACTGTGTGTAGCGGCAGCTTTTGCTGAGGGGCAAACAATAATAGGAGGAGCAGAAGAACTAAGGTTTAAGGAAAGCGACAGGATATCTTCGATTGCAAGCCAGTTTAAAAAAGCCGGTATCGATATCATTGAACAAAAAGACGGGATGGCTATAAATGGAAACTGTAATACTAATATTTTGGGGGGGGATTTTGATAGTTATGGCGACCACAGGATTGCAATGGCGCTTGCTGTCCTTATGTTGAGAGGCACTGGTAAGGCAAGGATTCTTGGATCTGAAAGTATAGATACTTCTTTTCCAGGATTTATTTATGAGTTAAAAAAATCGGTAAGATAAAAAATAAATAAAAGAATCGATATTAAAATGAGCAGTACTACTGGAAATGAAAATTGTTTACAGGATTGTGTCGAAAAAGGCCAAAAAGTATCCTGCTGCAAAAAAAATGTAATTACAATAGACGGGCCTGCAGGAAGCGGCAAAAGCACAATTGCAAAACTTCTATCAAGGGAGCTCGGGCTAAAATATATAGATACCGGAGCGACTTACAGGGCGCTTACGCTGCTGGCACTGGAGAACAACATTAAACCTGAAGATGAAACTTCAATATTGCGGATTGCTGAAAAATCAAAAATCGAACTTGAGAGTCAGCCCTTAAATGAAACAGACTACACTGTTTTACGTATTAACGGAAGGGATGTTACCAAAGAAATCAGAAGCAGTGCC
Organism: uncultured Actinomycetota bacterium; assembly: GCA_964354265.1. Taxonomy (GTDB): domain Bacteria; phylum Actinomycetota; class Humimicrobiia; order Humimicrobiales; family Humimicrobiaceae; genus Fen731. The sequence goes on along the minus strand of CAYGYY010000016.1, from coordinate 806 downwards.
GTCGGAGCTTCTGTATCAATAGTATCGAAACTATCAGGTGTTAGAAAATTCCTTGTCAGGTTACAGAGAGAGCTCTCTAAAGACAGCGGGGCAGTGCTTGAAGGCAGAGATACAGGAAGTGTTGTAATACCGGATGCATTGCTTAAAATATATCTTACTGCAGAGGCTGAAGAAAGAATAAAAAGAAGGGATATTCAGAACATTCAAAAAGGTCATTCAGTAGATAAAAAAGAAGTAAGGGAAGAGATTTTCAGCAGGGATAAAATTGACAGCTCAAGGAAAGACAGCCCTCTTATCATCCCGGAGGATGCAGTAATAATAGACAGCACCCATCTTTCTATACAGGAGGTCTTTGAAAAGATCAGGGATATCTATAATGAAAGAATACATTCTAAAAACGAGTCACTCTAAAGCTTACAGGGTTTTCTATGTCTTCCTTAGGGCAACTATTGGCTTTTTTTTCAAGATTTTATACAGGATAGAAATAAAAGGTGCTGAAAGATTACCTTTAAAGGGAAAGTTCATTCTTTGTTCCAATCACCAGAGCTATATAGATCCGGTGATTATAGGTTTATTTTTCCCAAGGTATCTGTACTTCATGGCAAAAGTAGAGATTTTCAAGAATAATTTACTTGCCGCAATAGTGTCATATTTTAATGCTTTTCCAGTGAGCAGGGGGACATTTGACCGGCAGGCCATCCGCACTGCTGTAAGGATACTGGAAGCTGAAGAAGTTGTCGGGCTTTTTCCGGAAGGGACAAGAGCAACAGACGGTAAAATAAAAGATGCCCAGAAAGGCGTGGCAC
>CAYGYY010000015.1:30542-34182 GCA_964354265.1 uncultured Actinomycetota bacterium | reverse complement strand
AGCTGACGAATATATAATATACAGTGTCAAAAAACAGAGTGCCGTCAGCCCTTATCTGGCCCCCTGCAATTTCAAATTTCCCTAAGACTGGAGGCGAGTTACCAGACTGGCCCTGCTGCGAGTCGTATACCCTTATTGCTCTTTCTTTGGTAAGCGAAACACCGGTATCCGGCGCGGTCACTGTAACTTTTAAGGTGTAAGTCTCTGGAAAACCGGGAGCAGTCCATTTGATCGGGTTTGCCTGGCTGTCTTCAATTGTCCCTCCAGTGGCGCTCCACTTATATTTATAAGTTCTTCCTATCTTATCGATGACAACCGCATATATTCCATAGGCGGAATTTGTAAGTAAATCACCATCAGGCAGGGCTATTTCAATTATTTCAAAATCAGCTGCTGCATTTCCCTGCTGTTGATTATTATTCTGATTTCCATCGCATCCCCATTTTAAATCGATTGCGCCTGTTGCGCTGCCCTGTGAATTCGTTGCAGTAGCAGTCAGCGTGTAAACCTCATTTCTCTTAATGTTTACCTGCGCTTTATTGCTGCCAAAAGCGCCTTTGCTGTCGTCTTTGCTGAATGATATCTTAGGTTTAGGGTTCCCTGTCACTTGTGCCTCCACCCTGTAATAGCATACATCGTCTGCAGCAGAATAATCCGGGCCATCATAAATCACAAGCTTTATGGTTGGTTTGGAAGTATTGCTATCCTTGCTTCCGCTTTCGTTTTTATTATCAGTACTTTCTGAGGATTGGCCTTCTTTTTTTGAGTCTTCATCACCACCTGCAGCATCGCTTTCAAAGGATGATTTCTGGTCATCTTTATTTTCCTCTATATTATCTCCAGGCCCATTTTCATTGTCGCCGGTCGAAGACGAAGCTGCTGTGGCTGAAGCAGCAGCAAAAGGGTTGTTACAAACTGCTGCAGTGCAAAAAAGAAGGATAATTGAAAAAACTGTAATGAGCAAATATGTCTTTTTATTATGCATATTTTTTCTCCTGTGCAAATTTTTTATTATAGTTATTAAATATTTTAATTTTATATTATTTTAAAAAAAAGAAAAATAAAAAGCTTATTTTACACAAAAGAACGACATGAGAAATATCCTTGAACCTGTAAGTATCCTGTAAAGATTTATTGTAAAGTATTGAAATCCCGGGATAATTCAGTTATTATATTAAACGTTTACTATATTTTCTTTTTATTGTTTTTATGTTATCTGCCAGGGAAGGCATGGAGGGGTTTGAATGCAGTACAGGGCATACAGGATGCGCCTTAAAGAAGGGAAGGTCAACGACTATATAGAAGTCCACAAAAGGGAAAAAATCTGGCAATCAGTTGTTGAAGGCATGATAAAAGCCGGTTACAAAAAGATGATAATATTTCTTTTCGGCCGGGACCTTATACTTTTTGAAGAGGCAGACGATTTCAAAAAAGCTTACAGTTATTATGAGAGCGATAACGAATCTGCAAGGTGGGACAGGATGATTTCGGACTGGATGGAGATATATCCCCAGTTTGATATCATTAAAGGTGATATTGTTTTTGAGGAGATACCTGTGGTCTTTTATTTTGATAATGGAAAGCTGCTGCACAAATGAGTTTTAACAGTCAGTTGGAAAGTATAAAAAAGGCATGGCCCCAGGAAAGAATAGAAAAGTCTAAATCCAGGCTTACAGCTATATGGAATGGAAAACTGCCTGCAGACAGGATACCATTTGTAATCGAAAGGATACCGGACGAAAACGGGGTCAACCTGGAAATACTTGAATCGTTTGGTTACAGCCCGGATGTCAGCCTCTACTTTAACCTTTCACAGATTGAGAAAAGGGCAGTACTTGAAGATGACTATATCCCTTCGCTTTATGCCGGATACAGGCAGAATATGATACCTTCCGGTTTTGGGGCAAGTGAGGTTATAAAGTTTGGAGCTACTCAGTACTGGTCAGAACCGCTCATTAAAAAACCACAGGACGTATATGACCTGGATGAATTCTCATTGAAAGTGGAGGGTTCAACGTTAAAGCTGCTTCTTGAAAATATGCGGTACTTCAGGAAAATGACAAAAGGTTCTTTGCCTCTTCATCTTGTCGATTCCCAGGATGCGATGGCTAACGCTTCTACAATAATGGATATAAATGAATATTTTGCCGCTATGTCCACACATCCTCAGGAAATTCATTTTTTGCACTCCAGGTGTAATGAAGCAATTAAAAGTTTCATTGACGAACAGATAGATATTTCTGAAGGTGATTATATTCCGATGAATACATTCTGGTTTGGATGGATCCCTAAAGGTCAGGGTTTGAGCCTGAGCATCGACTTGCTTGCGATGATAAGCCCAAAAAATGTCGAGGATTTTGTCCTGCCGTATTTAAATGAACTGTCGCAAAGATATAACGGGCTGCTCGTTCATTCCTGCGGGAAATGGGACCACAATATGGGTGCAATAAAAAAAACTGAGAAGCTCAAAGGGGTTGATTTTGGGGTAACGGAAAGCGATATAGGCAAGGCGCTTGAAGTGTTCGGGCATAATATAGAATATGCTCTTCATAATTCTTATGTTGCTGTAGAACCTTTTACAGCCCAGAGCCAGGAAGAATACATAATCAGGATATCCAGCTTCATTAAGGAAAATAACATCCCTGCCCAGGTCCAGGTATTTGTGCCTCCAAGCTACAGCATGGGGCAGGCCATAGAACTTAACCGGCTGGCTTTAAGGTATTTTTGTTTTTAGAGGCATTTGAAGGCATTACAGGCTGGTGAAAATGAAATTTAAGGAAAGAGATATAAATTGGTTAAAAACCATAAAAGTGAAATAGGCTCAAGGGAAAGGATAATAAGGACTTTCCGCGGTGAGTCTGTTGACCGTATTGCAACATACGATATCCTGCATAATATAAGCCTCATAGAATATATTGCAGGTAAAAAAATCACTCCGGATAATGCTGAGGATCTTGTCTGCATAGCAGCCGAAGAGCTCCTTGACATGGTGAGGCATTTTTCTGTTCCCGGATATTTTGAACCGGAGATAATAAATGACAGCGATGGTTTTGTCTATAAGATGGAGTGGTGGACCGGTTCAATATTATCAAGGCCTTTTTTCGACCTTGCGGGGGCAAGACTGGTCATGGAAAAAGATATAGAGAGGATATACAGGTGCATAGAGCAAAAGAAAATCTGCAGAGCTGCACTTTTCCATGTGAGCCTTTTTGATGAAAAATATGAGTATTTCGATGAAGTCGCAGACAATTTTAACAGGGTCAGCGGAAAACTCGGCGATACAGTAATGATTGCTCCTGAAAGCGCAGGGCCAATTGTAATAGCCCATACAAGGTTTGATTTAAAGTGGTGGACATACATTTTTTCTGATTTTCCCCAGCTGGCCCTCAGGTATCTTGATGCCTTAAATGACTATGAGCTTGCAAAAATCGATGCTCTTGCGCCAAAGCTACATACAAAAGTCTCTTTTACATCCGAACCGGCAGGTACAAACGAGGGGCTTATACATTCCCCGGAATTTAACAGGTATATAATATTGCCGAGGGTCAAAAAACTTATTGAGCGCTGGAAGAGCTATGGTTATTTCCACATATATTTTGCAGATGGTTATAAATGGCCTATCCTGGACGAAGTCCTTTCC
>CAYGYY010000015.1:0-30442 GCA_964354265.1 uncultured Actinomycetota bacterium | reverse complement strand
CATCTGAGATACACCCGAACGTACCGGTTGAAAATGCATTGGCAATGTATGACGCAGCAAGGGGTTATGAGATTTAGAAGATCCAAAAGGATAAATCCGGTTAAGCGCAAGTAAAAATGCAGGGCCTTGAAAATACCAGAATTTAAAAATAAATTATATAAATGGAGGGAAGCAAATGAGTTTAACTCCCAGGGAAAGAATTATCAGGACTTTTGAAGGCAAAGACATTGACAGGATAGCAACATATGACATCATGCACAATACGGATTTGATGGAGAATCTAACCGGAAAAAAAATAACACCTGAAAACGCTGAAGATGTTGCATGCGCTGCAGTCGGAAAGGCATTGGACCTTGTAAGGCATTTTTCAATTCCTGTCAACCTGGAACCGGAAATAACTGCGGATGAAGACGGTTTTATCCATAAAAAAGAATGGTGGACAGTACAGGTCCTTGAGCGGCCATTTAAAAACATGGGCGATGTTGTAAGGATGGCAAACGCCGATATCGAACGCATAAAGGACTGTATATCGAAAAAGAAGGTATGCAGGCAGGCGCAGTTTCCAGTGAGGCTTTTTGGCGAGGATTATGAATATCTTGAAGAAGTGAAGGTGAATTTTAAAAGGATTGTTGAAAAAATGTGCGGCACAGTAATGGTGGCGCCTGAAAGCTGCACTTTATACTATATACTTGAAAGATATGATATAACCTGGTGGAGTTACCTTTACAATGATTTTCCTGAACTTGCCGGCCAGCTGCTTGATGCCCTTACCGATTATGAGATCGCCAGGGTCGATAGTTTTGCTGACGCTTCAATAACCCCCATTTCTTTTACCTCGGACCCTATAGGTGTAAACGACACCATGATGTTTCCCCCTGATTTTACGCTAAATGTCCTGCTGCCCAGGACTAAAAGGATAATCGAGAGATGGAAAAGTCATGGATACTACCACATATATTTTGCAGATGGTTATAAATGGCCTATCCTGGACGAAGTCCTTTCCTGGGGCCTGGTTGACGCAATAGATCCTTTTGAGCCTCTTGCACATATGGATGTGGCAAAATTCAGGGGACTCTATCCGGACACAATAATATGCCAGCCGATAGACTGCCAGAACCTTTTATATACCGGTACCCCGCAGCAGATAAGGCAGGCTACAATAAAAGCTATAGAGGATGCAGGAAAGAAAAAGATACTGATTGGTTCAACATCTGAGATACACCCGAACGTACCGGTTGAAAATGCATTGGCAATGTATGACGCTGCAAGGAGCTTCAGATTTTAATAATGTTATTGATTGGCCAGGGACACAGCACCCTGTGACCGCCATTGATTAATTAAAAATTATTAGAAAGGGCTAATATTGAAATTTAAATGGGCAGTTTGCCAGCATCCTATGACTTTAATAATCAAGGAAGATGAAACATCGCTTGAACGGACCCCGCCTTATGGAGCAGAAAACTTTTATGCATATTATCTCAAGATCAAAGAAAATCTTGATTATATCAGGAAACATAAATTCGCGAAGGTATGTTTTGAAACTTCTATTTTAGAGACGATGTTTGTGCTGGATGAATATCCTGAAATTAAAAATGATTTTTTGGAGCTGATTAATAAAAAAAAGATCTCCTTTACAGGCGGGACTTATGGACAGTCTCACATGCAGACTTTGACTTCTGAATCAAATTACAGGCAGCTTGAAGAAGGTTTAAAAAAGTACAGGGAACTGTTTGGAGTGGATATTAAACTATATGCAGTGCAGGAGCCTGGCCATCATGAACAGATGCCGCAGCTGCTCAACGCATTTGGAATTAGATATGCAACGCTTCCTACATTTACTTACTCGATAGTATTTCTTGAACCTTATGAGCTTGTCTCCTTTATGGAGATGGCTTGGATGAAGTTTACAAAAGAGCGTGGAATGGAGCAGGACCAGATTACCAGAATTTGTTTTACAAAAGGGTTTGAGTTTGCCAGGTGGGTTGGCATTGATCAAAGCGAGGTAAATCTTTATCTTATTGACCCAATGCGCTGGTGTAGAAGAGAAGATATAAGAAATGAATATAAAAAGGATTTATTGGGCAGCCCGGATATCAGGTTGTATCTGACGGACCTGCTGGATTTCAATCCTGAAATAGTCAAAGAGACACTTGAGAGTTCAGAATTTGTACTTGCTGATGATGCTATTGATAAAAGATTTAATGAACTTCAGCATCTAAATAGGACTGAAAATAAAAAGCTTGGGCCCAAAGCCAGGCTATATTCATACTATTCTTATCTTGAGGGTTCAAAAGGTGATATGGCCTTTATAAAAAACAGGCAGCTTGAAAATCTTCTGATATCTGCTCAGGCATTTGAGTCTTATCTTCTTTTAAATAAATGTCAAAATCTCCCGGAAATTGATTGGGATAAGTCCTGGAAAGTTGCTTTAGAAACACAACATCATGATGTATGTTATATTAATGCACCATTACTCCAGGAATGGGCGTCAGGCAAAATTGATAAATGTATAGAAGAGGTTAAATCAGTAACTCAGAGACTTAAAGAATCACTAAAAAGTCATTTAATAAAAGATTTCAGTGATAAATTTGATAAGACTCGCGGTTATATTGTTTTATTTAATTCTGAGCCCCATGTTATTTTGTCAGTATCTGAAACAGAGGTGCCAGATGGCATGTCGTTTGGCAACCTGGTTTTAGAAGATTCAAATAATGAACCTATCGATTATCAAATTAGAGAAGATAATAATATTAAGACAGTTATTTTCAGTACAAATTTGAATGGTTTTGGAATCAAAACATTAAAATTGAGCCAAAAAAATAATATAAATAAAATTGCCGGCGGGGCTCATTTAAAAGAGGGTTTAATTGACAATAAATTTTATAAATGTAAGGTTAATAAATCAGGAGAGCTTTTGAATATCTATTTAAAAAATAGCGGTGAAACTATATTTACTGAGCCCGCTAATAGATTGAGCGCATTCTATAATAACGAAGAACCCATAGAATTTAGCTGCAATAACTCAAATTGTAAACATGAGACAGGCCCGGTTTTTGATACCATAATTACAGAAGGTTCTTTTGATAAATCAGTTTATAAGAAAGAAATAATATTTTATAAAAACATTTCCCGAATTGATTTTAAGGTGTTTTTTAATTTTAATAATCAGCAACTTGGCAATGCTTTCCTGGATGAAACAAAACTGTGTATCACATGGCCGGTTAAGAACCTGAAGAATATTTACCATGATATCCCCTTCGGATTTGTTGAAGGTATGAAATCCAGGCCTCTTTATTGTTTAAATTGGATTAATTGTGAACTTGATAGTGGAAAAAGTTTCACTTTATTTCCAAAGGGAAAAATAAAGTTTTTTGAAAAAGATGGCATCCTATATAATCTGTTGGCATGGGGTGATGAAGGCCTTGATTTTATGAGAGTTGGCGGTACATGTGCATCTGAGATACTTAAAGGTCACTTTGATTTAAGGTTAAACGGTGAATATACTTTTGAATATTCTTTATATCTGCATGAAAGTAATCCTGCCAGATTTGACTTGTTTAAATTAGCATCATCATATAACAGACCAGCTGTTTCATTTTATACCGAAGAAAAATTGCAATCCAGGCAGGATATAATATTCAAATTTTCAAATGATAATATTTCAAGCACTTCTATTTTTTGCGAAAATAAAGAAGTCTTTTGCAGGTTTTTTGAGTGTAATGGGGAGAATTCAAATATAAAAATTGAAAAAAGAAAAGATATTGCAATCAGTACAATTAAAGATATTTCTGGAAGAGAGATAAATAAAATAAAGCCTTTCAAGATTGCCAGGCTTGGCATCAATAATAAAATCCAGGAAATATTTGAAAAAACTTTTAAACTCAAGCAAAGTTAAATGTTTATATATTAAACGTTTACTTTTATATTTTAGTTCTCTATAATTTTGAATATATAAGTAATTATAAATTTAGTTATATAAATAGTTTTTTAATTTTTAGCGTAAAAAATTATTGCCTGGTTTGGGTGATTTGTTTTATCAATTTTATTTATTAATAATAAAAAATCGAAAGGTTGTAATGTATGTATAAACTGAATTCTACAGAAAGGGTCTTAAATACATTTGAGGGTAAACCCCTGGACAGGCTGCCGGTTTTTGACATTATTCATAATGTTGAATTCATTGAGTATGCAAGCGGCGAGAAACTCACGGCTTCTAATGCAGAAGACATAACATGCAGGGCTGTAGGAAACACACTTGACCTTGTAAGGCATTTCAGGGTACCTGATTTTCTTGATAAAAGGGAAAGTGAAGATGAGGACGGCTTCAGGTACAGGGAAGAATGGTGGACCAAACAGGTAACCTATATACCTGTAAAATCACTGCAGGAAGCAAAGAATATGATGCTTAAAGACATTGAAAGGATATACAAGGCAATAGAAAAAAAGAAATTCTGCTTCCAGGCACTGGAGCAGGTAAACCTTTACGGGGAATACTTTGAAGATCCCGAGCAGCTCAATATCTCTTTTGAAAGAGTTGCAGGAAAACTGGGGGAAACGATAATGATAGCCCCTGAAACAGTGCCTGGATTGTATTCAGCAGCGCACAGATATGGGTTTCAATGGATTATCTATATGTACTATGACCATCCTGAAGTATTCAAACAGTATTACGATGCCCTGGTGGACCATGAGCTTTTTAAGATAGACTGTTTCGGCCCCACAAAGCTATCGAAAATAGCAATGATATCTGAAACAACAGCTTTTAACACCGGGCTTATGTGGCCTATGCAATTCATCAGGGATATGATTTATCCAAGGGTTCAAAAATGCATAGACAGGTGGAAAAAGTACGGTTATTATGTTATTTTCCACAGCGATGGCAATAAATGGGAAATATGCAAAGATATAATCGATATGGGGGCAGATTCCATAAATCCTTTTGAACCGCTTGCAACCATGGACATTAAAAAATTCAGGAACATGTACCCTGATACAGTATGCGGTTCGATGATAGACTGCCAGGATCTGCTGGCTTTTGGCAGCCCAGGGCAAATAAAAGATGCAACAATCAAGGCGATAGAGGATTCCGGGGGAGCAAGAACTCTAATAGGTTCAACATCAGAGATACATCCTGGAATAAAGCTTGAAAATGCTTTGACAATGTACGAAACGGCAAGAAACTATAAATGAAAAATTCGCAAAGTTGGCCCGCAAAAAGCGGGAGGGTAACAATAAAAGACATTGCTAATTATACTGGTTATTCTATTGCAACCGTATCCCGCGTGCTGAATAACAGCGGAGTTTTCTACAGCGAAGAAACCAGCAGGAAGATAAAAAAAGTTGTTAAGGAACTGAATTATCAGCCTGATGCAATAGCCCGGGGACTGAAGATAAAAAAGACATTCAATATAGCGTTTATAGAACCATGGAATTCGGAATTCTTTTCCGAGATATTCCTCGGTATCCAGGAAGCTGCAAACGAAAATGGTTACTCTGTTGCTATATTCAGTTCAAATTATGATAAGGAACAGGAAAATAAGAATATAAATACCATCCTTTCCAACAGGCTGGATGGCATAATCATGGCTTCTGCAGTACTGGATAAAAATAATATAGATAGATTGTCGTCCCATAATATCCCCCTTGTCTTGATCGAAAAATTCGTTGATGATAAAAAAATACCTTCGATTTCCATAAAAAACCTGGAGATATCTAAAAAAGCAGTGGATTACCTTATCTCCCTGGGCCATGAAAAAATAGGTTTTATGGGTGAGCCCCTGGAAGTGGGCAAGGTCGAAACCAGGTTTCGTGGATATAAAAAATCCCTTGAAGAAAATAATATTAGATTTGACCCAGGGCTTGTTTTTGTTGATGAGAGGTTCATGGGTGAAAACTTCGGCAGCAGTTTCGAATACATCAACAGAAATATACAGAGAATATGCAATTGCACGGCATTATTCGTGACATCTGACAAGATTTCCATCGCTTTGATAAAAGCTTTAAAAAAAATTGGGGTTATTGTACCGGACAACATCTCAATAATCGGTTTTGACGGCCTCGAGGTCGGAAAATATATCTGCCCTGGACTTACCACTGTCGTTCAGCCAAAATATGAAATGGGGTATCAGGCAATGCAGCTTTTAATTAAGGTAATAAATGGCGAAGCTGTTGAAAACATAGAACTCAAGGCAGAGCTTGCAATTGGAGAGTCAACAGCACCAATAGCCGGCAGGTAATCTTAAATTATCATTCGAACAATTCAAGCATCTTAGCCGGGTCAGTTACTGGAAGGCTGCATTGGAAATTCCTGCAGATATAAGCTGTCGCTTTTCCTTCAATTGCAGTGAGCAGCCCGATAAATTTTGCAGTTTCCGTGATTTTGGGATCCGTTATTTCAGCAGGCTTCAACAGGAGTATCTTGTTTGGAATGAATTCTTTCCTGAGAATTCCCAGCATCTCATGTGTATCTTTTGAATCGGATATACCTGTAATTACGGCTTCATAGGTAGGGCCAAATAAAAAATCCAGGGCAATAAGGAAGAAAGCATGAAAATCCGGCGACTGCCTGATTTCTGTTGAAAATACCCGGATAGCCTTTTCGGCTTTTTCAGTGTAGTCCTGTCTTCCAGTGATTTTTGCTAGCTTTAAAAGATTTAAAACAGCAACTGAATTGCCGGAAGGTATTGCTCCGTCACTGCTGCTTTTCATCCTTATTATTACATCATTGCGCAAATCAGGAGTAAAATAAAAACCTCCATCCCTATTATCCCAGTAATCGCTGATTAATTTTTCGTTTAAATCAATGGAAGCGTCAAGGTATTCAGTATTGAATGTTGCCTCATAGAGCTCAAGCAGTCCCATTACCATGAAAGAATAATCATCAAGATTTGGATTAGGCTTAGTTTTTTTGCCTCTATACATATGGGAAAGCTCTTTTGTCTTGGAATCATATAATCCTGCAAGAATGAAATCTGCAGCCCTTATTGCGGTATTTGCATAATCCATATTTTTAAATGCCTGTGAAGCGCGAGCAAAAGATGCAATCATCAGTCCATTCCAGTCAGTTAATATCTTATCATCCTTGAAAGGACGGACCCTTTTTTCACGTGCATAAAAGATTTTTTTCCTGATTTCATCAATTCTTTGCGCCAGATATTCCTCAGAAAAACCGTATCGGCTGGCTATATCTGGAATCGAATCAATGACATGAAGTATATTTTTACCTGTAAGGTTGCCGGAAGCCTCATCTTTATAATTTCCTTTTTCGCCGATATTAAAAAGCTCTTCTGCGAGCAAGAAATCATCAGGATTTAAAAGCTTCCTGATTTCTTCATATTCCCATACATAGAATTTTCCTTCTTCTCCCTCGCTATCGGCATCTTCAGCAGAATAGAAACCGCCTTCTTCTGAAGTCAGGTTTGATAATACATATTCAAGTATTTTTTCTGCAGTGTCTTTGTATACATCGTTTTTTGTCGCCTGGTAAGCTTCAGTATATGCCAGGGATAGCAAAGCCTGGTCATAGAGCATCTTCTCAAAATGCGGAACAAGCCAATTCCTGTCAGTTGAGTAACGATGGAAACCATTTCCAATATGGTCCCAGATTCCTCCACTGCGCATTGCCTGGAGGGTTTTTTCAACCATCGAAACTGCGCCGGCATTTCCAGTTCTTTTCCAGTAACGCAGCAGAAACATAAGGTTGTGGGGCATCGGAAATTTTGGTGCTGAACCAAAACCTCCAGATTCGCCATCAAAAAAATCATTGAATCTTTTAAAAGCGTCGTCAAGAACCGTTTTTTCTAGAAGAGCGCTGCCTGCCGTGTATTTCTTTTCTATATACTGGACAATATGTCCCTGGACCTGCTCAGCAGAACGGACAGCTTTTTGTCTTTGCGCCGACCATATTTCGCTGATTCCGTGAATAATATCTATAATTCCGGGCATTCCGTACCTTGATAATTTCGGGATATAGGTTGCTGCATAAAAAGGTTTTTTATCAGGAGTCATTATGATTGTAAGCGGCCAGCCCCCTCTTCCTGTCATGAGCTGGGCCATGTCCATATATATTTTATCTATATCCGGCCGCTCCTCCCTGTCCACTTTTATGCTTATAAATGTATCGTTTAATAGTTTTGCCACATCCCGGTCTTCGAAAGACTCCTCCTCCATTACATGGCACCAGTGGCAGGATGAATAACCTATGGAAAGGAATACAGGTTTATCTTCTGATATTGCCCTATTGAAAGCTTCTTCTGACCATGGATACCAGTCTACAGGATTGCCGGCATGAGCCAGAAGGTAGGGGCTTTGCTCGTTTATAAGCCGGTTATATTTTTTAGTTCCATGGTTTTTAGAAGGCTTACCGCCTGGATTTTTGGCCGGGTCCTTATCAGGGGTTTTACCTTTATTACTATCCCGGTCCTTATAAAAATTATTATCCATTTAATTATTCCTTTGTCTGCTAAAGTTATTGCTTCTGCTGATTCCCGCAGATGTGCCTTTTCTTAACCAGGTTTTAGCATTTTTCCTGTATGCTTAAAACTGTCTGGTAAAAACAGCCTGGTAAAATTATAATAAATTATAATAGGTTTATAAAAATAAGTAAGGAAATAGTAAAGATGATAATAAATATATTTTATGCCTCCTGGTTTGGAAATGGGAAAAAAGTAGTGGAAGAGCTCTCCGGTATCCTGAAGAATAGAGGCCAGGACGTCAGATTGTTTAATATCCTGGAAGCTGATCCTGAAAATATTCCTGTTGCCGGTTTATTTGTTTTCAGCTCACCCACCAGGAAGTTTTCACTTCCGACCGAAGTAAAAAACTTTATTTTAAATTTCAAAATCCCTGAAAATATGCCGGGATATGCCCTTATGACGACCTATCTTGACCCAAGGACCATAGCATTGAAGAAAATGGAGGAATTATTGAATTCCAGGGGTATGAAAAAATCTGCAGAAAGCCTCAAGGTAAAGGCGCTTGGGCTAAAAGGGCCGCTCGAGGAAGGCTACAAAGACAGGCTGGAAGCATTTGCAGGTGAGATTATAAAAGGGGGATTCAGTTGAAAGAAATAATAAACAGGGTAGATTTTGATATAGATGTTGAAAGTATTGAAAAGCGGAAAGACAGAATCAGGAAAATATGGAAATATGAACACGTGGACCATATACCTCTTGGGCTATATGTAATAGACAACAGGGAAGGGTTTACAAGGCAGGAAATCGAGAAAGAGAAAGAAAAAAACCTGAGGCTAGATATAAATTCGATAAAGAAATCCCTCGAACTTTTAAAGGATGATTATATCCCGTTTTTAAAACCTGAAGTCGGATGCGCCACTATTCCTTCAATCCTTGGCTGCAGGATAAGTTATACTGAAGGATTCAGTAATTTTTCCACAGTCAAAGAGCCCATTGTATTTAAGATCAGCGACCTTGAAAGGCTGGACATACCTGTCGATAAAAATGAAATAATCAAAAAAGGCCTCATGCCTTTAAACCTTGAAAAAATAAGTTATTATATTGAGACCGCAGGCACCCATATAGACACTTCAGGGATAGACATTGGAGGGGTTTTGTGCGGCTCTGTTGACATGATGGACACTGAGCTGTTTTATGTCTCACTGCTTACCGAAAAAGAAAAAATGATTGCATACCTTGAAAAACTGTCAGTGCTTTATGTTAAGGTCCAGGAAATTCTTGTAGATGCGGCCGGGGGAATGGACAGGATGACAACTATTGACTGGGATGTCTCATGGTATCCGGAAGGCTGCAAGGGGTATGTAAGTGACGACCCCTGCGCAAACTTTGGACCAGGGACTTTTGAGATTTTCAGCAAACCTTTCAATAAAAAAATGTATGACAGTTTTGGTTATGGGGGTTTTCATAATTGCGGTCCTCACCCCTGCGCTTCAAATTATCTTGATTATGGGACGAGCTCGCTTAAAGCAATAAACTGCTCACTCAAATGCACTTACCCGGAACTTGACAGTTTTATGGATAACTTCACGGGAAAAGAAGCAGTCCTGTATTTTTTATTTGAGGAAGAATATTATGATTGCAGGAAAGCTGTAAACCTTTATTCTGAGCTTGCTGAAAAGGGGTCAAAGAGAAACCTTGCCTGTATTCCTTATTATGCGCTGGACCTTTCGATTCATTCTGGAGAAGAGATACGGGATGTATATGATGAGTTTTTTAATATTAGTTCGGAGTATGCGCTGTCGCTTAAGCTGAAGTAAAATACTCCATAATTATTGACATATCAGGCTCAGGATAATAAAATTTTATATAAAACGTTTACTATAAATATTTTGAAATCTTTTAGTATTATAATTTATACAAAATTAATATCTAAAACAAATATTGCTTCTTAAATCCGGGTATCCTGAATTGACATGAAAACTGATTTGTTATATTATCAAAAACAAACATTATTGAACATAATAATACAACACAGGAATAAATATCGTTAATATCTCTACTATTTTAATGTGCTAATCTGATGGGCTTGTTTAAAAATTATTTTTACATATTTTTATTTTGATATCGCATTTTTAAAGGAGGTGGTTCGATCGAAAAAAATTTCAGTCATATTTTTTTATAAATTGGACTGGAGGGAAAAGTGAAAAGATTTTTAGTTTTTTTACTTGTGGTGGTTTTTTCGTTGAGTCTCATTTTTACAGGCGTCAGCTGTACTGCAGAGACTGCTGAAACCACTGCAGCCGCTGGCGAGACTACTGCTGCAGCTGCTGAAGCTGCTGAAGAGACTACATCAGCAGAAACTGCTGCCGGGGCTGAGGCGGAACCGATAGTGATTGAAGTCTGGGACTGGCAGGCAGGTTCAGCATTTGACCCAGCCCTCGAAGAAATAAATGCCCTGTATACCCAGATGCATCCCAATGTAACCATTGAAAGGACTGGATACAACCTTTCAGAGTATGGAGAACTTATAAAGACCGCTATCCAGAGCAATACTCTTCCTGACCTCTTTGGCCTGTATCAGGGCACCCAGACACGTGAAGTCGAAAAGACAGGCATTCTTTATGAGTGGGATGATGCAATCAATGCTGACCCGGAATGGAAAGCTAACCTTGGCAAGACATATGGAATGGGCGGGACCCTTTCTTCTGAAGGAAAGACCATAGCTGTGCCATATGATATTTTCTATATTGCAACGTTCGGGTACAGGAATGTCCTGGAAAACATGGGAAGTTCCGAGGAAGAAGTCAAGAGCCTCAAGAGCTATAAGGAACTTGGCGATCTGTGCCAGAGATTTAAAGATGAAGGGTATCCGACATTCTATCTTACTGCAGGTCTTTCAGGCGCATACCTTCTGAGAGAGACTTTTTACGCATGGTCGTATTCCGTATCCAAGGATTTCGATTATCCTTATAAAGCTGAACGTGGTGAGATATCCTGGACAGAGGAGCCATTTATAATCGCTGCGGAAGCAGTAAAGGAAACTAACCGGATGATGAGGGAAGACGTTCAGGCACTCGATGCACAGACCGACAGCTATGCGCTTCTTTTAAACCAGGAATGCTGGGGTTCATGGTATGAGGGCCCATGGTCTACAGGCATACTGCTTGATAATCCGACAGCAATTGAGAATGTATTTGCATTCTTCAAACCGCCGATTGCTGAAGGCGCCCTTGAAAATGTCTGGGCTGCTGATGCTGCCCAGGTTCTTTCCATGAGGGCAGACAATCCCAAGAAAGATGCAGTTATTGAGTATATGAAGTTCCTTGCAACAACTGATGCAACTTCAATATTTATAAAATACCTTATCCATCCAGCAGGCAAATTCCCGGATAACTGGAAAGAGATAGCACAGTATGATATTTATGTAGAAATGGTGGAAATGTATAATAAAAGCAATATAGGGCCATGGATCTGCTATACACCTGAGGTTGAGCAGGCATTACTGGACAACCTTTCACTTATTTACCGGGGAGACATTACGCCTGAAGAAGGTATGAAAAATGTTGACGAGGTTACAAAAGCATACTGGGCTTCCCAGTAAATATCTTGTTTTGCAATTGAGCAATGGTCTTAAAAGCTTAAAACAGTAGACCCTATACTTCAAACAGTTTTTAGTTTTTAAGATATAGAACCCAAGTATGAATAATCTGCGGGGAGATATTGTAAAAATATCTCCCCGCAGGAAATACCGGCTTTTTTATGTAATCGATTTTTTTAAGATAAGGGATAACTTATAAGGGAATGAGATATCAATTTCAGAGGAAAATGACATTACAAAAAGCAGAGCCCTACCTGTGGCTCTCACCTTCAATGATACTTTTCCTGATTTTTTTGATGTATCCGATTATTTTTTCAATTATTCTCAGCTTTTTTAACTGGCGTGGTTATACACTGGAGATCTTTAAGGATTTTACAGGGTTACAGAATTATATCAAGCTGGTCAGGGACCCCATTTACTGGACTGCGATGAAAAATACTTTTTTCCTTGTCTTAACAGTGGTATTTGTCCAGAATGGGATAGCGCTCTTCCTGGCGCTAATAATATATTTCGGAAGTTTTAAATATGGCAACTTCTTCAGGGCTTTGATTTTCTTTCCGGGTGTAATATCTGCAATAGTCATAGGGCTTGTTTTCAGGAAATTCTTTGAACTGACCGGACCTGTAAACGTACTCCTTCAGTCAATTGGCCTGGAACAGCTGGCCATACCCTGGCTCACAAATACGAATCTTACCATCTGGATAGTTTCCTTTGTCACAACATGGCAATGGGTAGGCTATAACCTTCTGATTTTTTATGCCGGCCTGCAATCAATCGATCATTCACTGATTGAAGCTGCTTTTATTGATGGAGCCAGCCTGCAGAAGGCTATATTCAGTATAGTGCTGCCGCTAATGAAACCTGTTATTTTTCTTTCCGCTGTCCTGAATTTTATAGGAGGATTCAGGGTTTACGATATCATATGGGCGATGACCAGGGGCGGACCGGTCCATTCGTCAGAGGTTTTGACTACATACATGTATTACCAGTCGTTCCAGTCAGGGGGACCCAGCAATATGGGTTATGCTTCCACGATTTCTGTGACACTGACAATAATTGTAATGATTTTTGCTGTTTTAAGGATAAAGTTTTTCTCTAAGGAAACATAATCATTTAAGCTTAAAAAGAAAGCATAAAAAGGAAGAATTATAAGTAAAGATGTTCAGGCTTACAATAGGACAGAAAATATTTTCAAGGGTTATAATAGCACTCGCTCTTTTAATTGTTTTAGTGCCCATGCTGTGGGTATTTTTCCTTGCATTTAAAAGGCCGGAGGAAATATATCAGTCGACTCTCTTTATATTCCCAAAGAATTTCCACTTCACGCTTGAGAATTTTCCAGGCGCAATAAATTTTGCAGAGAAAGCGCTGGAAGTCTCATACATAAGGATGTATCTCAACAGCATCATAGTAACTGCAGGAGGGCTTATACTTGCAATATTTGCAGCATCATTTGCAGCTTTTGCAATGGTCCATTACGACTTCAAGGCAAAGGAGGCTTATTATACCTTCATACTGCTGAGCTATATGATACCGGTCCAGGTCCTGCTGATACCACTTTATCTCGTCCTTCTAAGGCTGGACCTTTTGAATTCATACTTTGCCCTTATTTTTCCATATGCCACTATGGGCATAGCAATAGCAACACTTATTCTTCGCAATTTCTTCAGCCAGATCCCGTATGAATTTACAGAGGCAGCATTTCTTGATGGCGCAAGCAGCTTCCAGATCTTCAAGAACATATACCTGCCGCTGGCAAAACCTGCAATTGCAACATGCATCATATTTTTATTCCTGGAAATGTGGAACGAATTCCTGCTGGCATTTATTTTTATAAGGGTAGATGCTCTTCAGACCCTTCCTCTTGCAATGTCCAGGATAGGTATAGGGGCAAAATTCCCTATTCCCTGGGGAATATACGGAGCATCAATAGTAATCGCAGTTGTTCCCATATTTATTGTCTTTATGATATTCCAGAGGTGGTTTGTAAGGGGTGTTGTTGCAGGAGGAATTAAAGGATAGGATAGCAATGGATGTTCCGGAAAAAAGAAGATTTGAAATTAAAAAGATCATAAAAGATAATCAGTCGATATCTGTAAACAGCCTTGCAAAACTATTCAATGTTTCAGAGATAACTGTGAGGAGGGATCTTAAAAAACTTGAAGAAGAAGGTTTCCTTGACAAAGTACACGGCGGGGCGATGGCGAGGAATATCAAGGAAACTTATCATCCTGTATACCTCGAAGATATAAAACTAAATAGGGACAAGAAAGAAAGAATAGCCAGGGAAGCAGCTAAGTTTATCAATGACGGAAACTCCATTGTAATTGAATCCGGGACTACATGCCTGGAATTGATTTATAACCTTGAAAATAAAAAAAATCTTGCAATCTTTACTGCTTCTGTCCCGCTGGCATATGAACTCTGGAAAATAGCCAAGGACAGGAGCGATATTGAGGTATATATTAGCGGGGGCATGCTTGAGGCCAAGTCCAACACCCTTATCGGAAGCCAGGCTATCCATTTCTTTAATAATATTAATGCAGATATAGCCTTTATTGGAGCAGTGGCTATATCGGCTGAACAGGGTTATGTTTTTACCCCGTATCAGCTTGATGCAGACGTTACAAATTCTATAATAAATAATTCTGCTAGAAGGATACTTCTTGCAGACAGTACCAAATTTGCAAATAATGCCCATATAAAGGTAGCGCCTTTAAATGTCTTTGAATGCATAATAACTGATACAGGTATTGATAAAAAAACTGCAGCTAAAGTAAAAAGCTTCGGGATCAGGGTCATAACTGTTTAGGGTACTTAATGACTGCCGGGTGAAATTTTAAATGCTTTTCTGCAGGATTACCTCGCCTGTTCCCGGGTTTTCCTTTTTTTTAAGCTAATAATGGTTTTTAAAATCCGGTAAAATTCATTGACTTCGAGTAAATTATCATTATAATTCATAATAGTACATAATAATTCAACATATGGATATTTATCAAATAGATTCTGGAGGTTAAATTGGATCCTGTTATAAAAGAGATATTTGATTTCAAGAAAGATGATATACCACAATATGAGAAACACCTTATGCTGGGGGGAGGCACTCCGGGTGTCAACCTTATAAAAGGCAATGGGATATGGGTGGCGGATATTGAGGGTAAAAACTACATTGACTGCACTTCACAATCATACTCGCTGACTCTAGGCTATTCTCATCCTGAAATTGTCAGCATAGTGCAGGAGCAGGTCCAGTATTCTTACCACATGCATACGGGGTTTTTTACAATACCAAGATATATACTAGCTGAAAGGATAGCCGAGGTTTTTCCTGATAAATTAAACAGGGTTCTTTTTACAATTGGCGGGAGCATGGCAAATGAAGCAGCATTGAAAATAGCAATGCTAAACAGGCCCGAAGCCCATAATTTTATTGCTCTTTTTGGCGCTTATCACGGTACTTCTTTTCTCATGACGGGCGCCACACACATGGCGACTTATGCTTATGAGAAATGGCTCGGTCCTGCCCAGCTTGCGCATCATTCATATAATTTCATGCGCGTCCCGCCCCCATATTATTACCGTCCATATACTGAAGTCTCCAATCCATCAAGCCCTGACCCCGATGAGGTTGACGACAATGCCCTCGGGGCGCTTGAGATGCAGATAAAATACGGCAGTACCGGTCCCGTCTGCGCAATGCTGATGGAGCCTCTGCAGGGTTCGGGCGGCCAGCTTATATTTTCACGTAAATACCTGCAGGGTGTCAGGGATATTTGTGATAAGTACGGCATCATCCTTATCTGGGACTGCATACAGACAGCTTTCGGGCGGATGGGGACGTGGTCTGCTTCGGAGTATTACGGAATCACTCCCGATATCATTACTGTAAGCAAATGCATCGCAGCGGGTTTCCCCCTGAGCGCTGTGATTATATCTGATGATATAGAAGGAATGAAAATGAATGGAATGGATCTTCATACTTACGGCAATAACCAGCTCTCACAGGTAGTTGCTTTAAAGCAGATGGAGATAATAAAGAGGGATGGAATACTTGAAAATGTCAAAAATACTGGAAAATATCTTGAAGCCGGGCTCATAGCGATACAGAAAGAATATCCCGTGATGGGGGATATAAGAGCCCTGGGGTTCCACATCGGAATCGAATTTGTAAAAGACCCTGCAAGCCGCCAGCCGGATTTTGATGGATGTGCAAAGATGAGGACAGCCGGTTTCGATAACGGGATAATATATGGGGATGGCGGAGTATGCGGGGGCAAAAATGTTTTAAAAATTAAGCCGCCCCTCATTACGACAGAAAAAGAGGCTGATATAATCCTGGAAAAATATTATAAATGCCTCCAGGAAGTATATGGCAGGGGCCAGGGATAAGAGATTAGAGTATGATAGAAAACATCATTGATTTAAACTGCTGGTTTGGTAACCATTACCTTTCAGAAGAACTTTCCACAGATGAAAAAAAACTGGAAGGTTATAATGATTATTTGCAGACTTTATGTAAAAATCCAGTTGTAACTCTAAGCAGTTATTATTCCTTATACTGCGATCCTGTTAGTGGGGATGAAGAGCTTGGAGGATTTATTGCTGGTTTCAATTTTCTGTCAGGCTGTCTAATCTTCCCTAACTACTTCATTTCCAGGGAAGACGAATTTGCCTCATATCTTGAAGAAAAATATTTAAATGGCTTTAAATTCTTAAGGGTATACCCGAAAACGCATAAATATTTGGCTGATGCAAGGTCCATGGGAAGGATTTACAATATCCTTGATATGTGTTCGTTTCCCCTGGTCATTAATTTAGATGAGATAGATCTAACCGGTAATAAAGCTATAGACTGGACGATTGTAAGGGATATTTCAGACGCATTCCCGAATACTCCTTTAATCCTTGATGGCGGAAATTCAAAGGAACTTATGTTTAACGGTTATTTTTTCCAGCTCCTTGAAAGCTGCAGCAATTTATACCTTGAATCGCACAATCTTTTAGCTTTTAACCAGATTGAAGAAATTGTATTCAAGTTTGGAGCGTCAAGGATCCTGCTTGGCTCAAATTTTCCAGCCTATCCTGCTTTTCTTTCAGCAGAAAGGATTATCTTTGCAAGGATTGAAGATGAGGAGAAGAAAAAAATCCTGGCAGATAACGCCAGGAGCCTTATTGAGGGAATAGATTTTGGAAGAATTAAAGGAATTTAAAATAATCGACAGCCATATGCATATTGGCAAATATGTGAGCTCATTTGTAAACACTGGTTTTGAAGCCATGCAGTGCGATGAAGCAAAAAAACTTAACTTCGTAAAGGTAATTGTAATCCACAACAGTTTCTTTTTTGAGCCGGATAAGGGGTTGCAGCTCACGCTTGATTTTATAAGGCGCAATCCTGGATTTGCATCAGGATACCTGGTATATAATCCGCACCATATTGAAAAATCCCTAAATATAATAAATGATAACTTTGGAAGGAACAGGATGGTCGGGGTAAAAATGCATCCCGAGGACCACCGCTGTTATATTACCGACGCAAGGTATGAACCTCTCTGGAAGATAGCTATTGAGAAAAATATCCCCATTCTGTCCCATACATGGAATCCGGATGTTGCCAGCAGCTCCCAGAAATATGCAGACGCCCTGCTGTTTGAAAACATTACTGGAAAATACCCAGGGCTGAAAGTGATACTCGGGCACGCAGGGGCAAAAGACTACTATTATTACAGGGTTATAAAAATGCTTAAAAAGAATATCGATAAAAGTATTTTTATCGATATCGCAGGGGATATTTTTTACAGTGGCATGATTGAGCTTTTCGTTTCAGAGATAGGTTCAGAAAAAATACTTTTTGGCTCAGACTCGCCATGGACCGATCCCTTGCTTACATTGTTGAGCGTCCAGAGGGCAAATATCTGCAAAAAGGATAAGCAGAATATTTTCTATAATAATGCAGCAGACCTCTTTAATCTTTAAAAAGCACCGGAAGAAAGGGAATAATAATGAGCGAAATGACTTCACGGGAAAGGCTTATAAATACATTTGAGGGCAGAGAGATAGACAGGATCCCTACCTATGACATAATACATAACGTTGATCTCCTGGAATTTGCGACAGGAGAAAAAGTAACTCCCGTAAATGCGGAAGACCTTGTTTGCAGGACTGCAAACAAATACCTGGACCTCATCAGGCACTTTGCTGTCCCTGGCTATGATGGCGCCAGGATAGTCAGGGAGGATGATGGATTTACCTATAAATATGAATGGTGGACCGGACATATTCTTGAAAAACCATATTTTGCCGATGTCGATGATGTTGCCAGGCTTGTTGAGGCCGACATTGAAAGAATCGCTGATTGCACTGGAAAGGGAAAGATATGTTCTGCTGCAAATAATCATGTTAACCTTTTTTACGAGAAGTTTGAATATTTCGAAGAGGTCTGCGAGGAATATATGAGGCTAAATGAAAAGCTGGCAGGTACTGTTATGCTTGGACCCGAGATGTGCCAGGGAGTGTCGATTGCATTATTCAGGTACGGAATTGACTGGTGGTCCTATCTTTACCATGATTATCCTGAGCTGGCGATTAAATATATCGATACTTATTATGATTATGAGCTAAAATTCATAGACGCTTATGCGCAAATGAAGGAAATGCCCATATGCTGTTCGGCAGGCTCAACAGGCTTAAATGACAGGCTGATGTTTGCCTATGATTTCTTCAGGGAAGTGATAGTTCCGCGTGAAAAGAGAGTGATCGATGCTTTTAAAAAGGCTGGCAAATATGTAATGCATTTCCTTGATGGTTACAAGCTTCCTATTTTAAAAGATTTTATTGAAGCCGGGACAGATGCTGTCGATCCCTTTGAGCCCTATTGTTTTATGGACGTGGGAGCATTCAGGGCACAGTTTCCTGATACTGTAATCTGCCAGCCAATAGACTGCACCCAACTGCTGCCATATGGTACAGAGGAGCAGGTAAGGTCAGCAGTTAACAAAGCTATCGATGCTGCGGGTAAGCGCAAGATACTTATTGGTTCCACCTCTGAGATACACCCGGAGGTTGATTTTAAAAATGCTGTTGTCATGTATGAAACAGCCATGAACTATGATTTAGGGTAGTTGCATATGACAGTGGCATGAGAGTATGGGCCAATCTGCTGATAATATTTCTTTAAAATCCTGGTGCCTAAATCCCGATTCCATACATAAAAATGTACACGAAAAATTGAATTTTATATAAAATAAAGTATAATTTAGTAAACGTTTAATAAAAACCTGTTAAAATCTATAAATTCCAGGATTTTTTTACAAATATTTATATTTAGATTTGCTATTTTTATTCAGGAGGTAAAATATGCAACAGGGTGGATTTGCAATCAGCACAGGCAAGACAATCAGGCTAAAAAGGATTTTTAATAAAAAAGGCAAAGCAATAATCTTTGCGCCTGTTCACAATATGACATCACCCGAGCCATACAAAGGCCAGGTCAATGTCCCGGAAGCGGTAGAAAGCGCGGTTGCCGGGGGAGCTACAGCAATGGTGATGAGCAAAGGGTTTTTAAGGCAAAGCGCGCCAAAATGGGACGGAAGTATAGGGATACTGAACTATTTGTTTACTTATGCATCCCTGAGCCCTGATCCTATCCAGCAGGTGATGATATCAGGAGTTAAGGAGTCTGCCAGGATAGGAGCAGATGGCGTGTGTTTTTTTGTGGGGCTTTCTACAAAAAATGACCAGGCTGTTATTGAAATGCTGGGAAAGGTCGGAGAATTGTGCGACAGGCACGGACTTGTATTTGCTGCAGAAGCTGAGTTTCCGGGTTTTTATGAATCGTCAGAGACCCACCTGAAGAAACACGGAGTACGGTACCTTAAATTTACTGCAAGGCTCTGCGCGGAACTTGGGTGTGACCTGATATCGACAAACTGGACAGGCGATGAAGAGTCTTTTGCAGACCTTGTAGATTACGTAAAAATACCTGTATTGATAAACGGGGGACCAAAAATGCCTGAACCTGAATTCCTGTCAATGGTTGAAAAATCAGTAAAAGCAGGCGGCTGCGGTTGTCTTGTTGGAAGGAATATTTCTGAAGCAAAGAATGTAACGGGCATAGTAAAAGCAATTTCTATGATAACAGACAACCAGTGCAATGCTATTGAAGCCTATAAGAGGAGCTGTGATGAAGCTTAAACCAAGAATGGGTATAGTATATACATCCATCGAAGGAATAGATGCAGACCAGGAAAAGCTTGGCGTATTCAGGAGTATTTTTAATGCAAGAATAATGTCGGCAGACATTGAAAGTCATGTTATAGATTTTCTTGTATCAAATGAAAGAGAAGCAGCAAGAGCCAACCTTATAATAAAAAGCCAGGAACTTGACCTGTTATGTATTGTAGCAGCCATATGGACTCCTGATACTACAGTTCTAAGACTGATAGAAGGGCTTGATTTTCCATTGATTGTTTTTACTACTACTTTAAGTCCGTATACCATAGGGTTAAATGGGGCACAGATAATTGCAGCATCGCTAAAAGAAATGGATATCGAATACAGGTTTATTTTTGGAAATATTGAAGAGGACGACACTCTTAAAAAAGTCAGTGACTTTGCTGCAGCCTGCGCAGTTGCAGGGAAAATAAGTTGTTTGAGGGTAGGTGTGGTTGGCGGTAGACCTGTTATAATGAGCAATCTGGCAATTGATGAATTCGGGCTTAAAAAAATCCTTGGAACGACAGTGGTACCGATTGATTTCAGCAGACTTGAAGAATTCCTTGAAGGCGTCGATAAAAAAAGGATAAAAGATAGAATGAATAATATAAAGGGTCAGGTAAAAAATATAAAGGTGCAGGATCCAGTACTTGAGGAATCTGTAAAATATTTTCTTGCATTTTCTGATATAGTCAAGCAGCATGAACTTGATGCCATCTCATTTAACTGCTATCCATTTCCATATATAAAGGCTAAAACCTGTCTTGCAGCGTCCAACTTAAACGATGCAGGAATCCCCGCAGCCTGTGAAAGCGACATACATTCTGCAATACTAATGTATATCTTAAAATCCATAACAGGAACAAGCTCTCTTAATTCAGACCTTGTCTATGAAGACGCCGGGGAAAATGCAATTATTTTTTCACACTGCGGCTGCGGACCCTTTTCATGCGCCGATAAGCCTTCTGATATAAGGCTCGAAGAACATTTTGAAGTCAAGTCAGGAATGGCAGTATATTATCCTCTTAAAATCGCAGGCAGGGAAACCACCATAGTAAATATGGTCGGAAGGGAAGGCACTTTACGGCTTTGCGTCCTTTCTGGAAATACAATACCCACAAAAAAACTTGATTATGCTGGAAATCCTGTAACTGTCAGGTTTCAGACAGATATTAAAGAACTTATAAACATAATCGGCAATGAAGGGTTTGGACACCACTGGATGGTTTCCTTCGGAAATCACAGCAGTATTTTTGAGGATTTCTGCGAGCTCAAACAAATAAAAGGAGTTTTTATTGAATGAAGCTTGATGCAGGGTCCAAACAAGTGGATTCATCAAAATGCAGCTCAAAAAAAACCAGGAACTTCCTGGCGATTGACTTTGGAGCCAGCAACGGCAGGGCAATCGTCGGCAGGTTTAATGGCAGCACACTTGAACTTGATGAGGTACATAGATTTGAAAACCGGCCGGTTTATATGGGTAATACATATTATTGGGATTTTCCCCGGTTATTCCTGGAGCTTAAAACTGGTATTTCTGAAGCATTAAAAAGATATAAAAAAATAGACAGTCTTGGGGTAGAGACATGGGGCTGTGATTTCGGTCTTCTTGATAATAATAAGATGCTGCTTTCAAATCCGGTCCATTACAGGGATAAAAGGACAGTTGGTCTTGCAAAGGAAATGCAGGATATTATTCCTGACTGGGACATGTATAAGCGGACACAGGCGCAGATACTTGAGATAAATACTGTTTACCAGCTATATTTCCTGAAAAAGATAAAATCTCCTATTCTTGAAAATGCAAGGCATTTCCTGCTCCTGGGTGACCTTTTTAATTTTTTCCTCACCGGGGAGATAATATGTGAGTTCAGCAATGCAACCCTCACACAACTATTAAACCAGGGGGGGAAAATTTGGGAAAACCATATAATCAGGAAGATTGGATTACCGGAATATATTTTTACTGAAATCACTCAGCCAGGCAAAATAATAGGAAATCTCAGCAGCAGCCTGCAAAAAGAGCTTGGCGCCAAAGAAATACCGGTGTCGCTTCCAGCTTATGACACTACTTCAGAGATAGCAGCAATACCTGTTTCAAATAAAAACAAAGATGCAAACTGGGCATACCTGAATTGCGGTACATGGGCGATGGCAGGCATCATAACCGGTTATCCTATAGTAAGTAAGGCAGGGTTTGAAAGAGGATTTGGAAATGAAGGAGGGTTTGCAGGAAGGTATCATTACCTGAAAAACATGATAGGATTGTGGATCATCCAGCAGTGCAGGAAAAAATGGATGGAAGAAAAAGGGGAGATAAGCTGGAAGGAAATAGACAGTCTTACAGCAGGAGCTGCAAACAGCAACGTTTTTATTGACGTCGATGACAGCGTATTTGAGAGGGAGATTTTTGACATGCCCTCTGTCGTGTTACGTTATTGCAACAATACAGGGCAGATGATGCCGCAGGATATCGGCGGGATGTCAAGGGCTCTTTATGAAAGTCTTGCTCTAAAATATATATTGAATATAAAAAAACTTGAAAAAATCACGGGCAAAAAAATAGAACTGTTGCATCTTGTGGGTGGAGGCTCAAATAATATATTATTGTGCCAATGGCTTGCCGATGCATCGGGCTTGACGGTTATAGCAGGGCCCCAGGAAACAACTACTGCCGGCAACCTGCTTGCACAGATGGTTGCAACAAAATCTGTATCCGGGATTGATGAAGCAAGGCATATTTTTACAAATTCTGTGGACTTAAAGACTTATGAACCCAAAAAAAGCAATTACCTGTATTGGCAGGATAAACTGGATAAATACCTGAATATACTTAAGCTTTCTATATGACACACGTGCTGCTTTAATGCCGGAATCAATGCTGAAGGAATTTATGTTTGAATAGATATAAAAAAAATATAAAATAAAAGAAAATTTAAAAGCTCTGAAAGGATTTTTTAATGGATGACAAAATAGTATGCTTTCCGGAAGAAGAGGTGCTCAAACCCCGTGAAGTAATAATGGATATCATGGAGCACATGATTGCAAGGGGACTTACAGATTACAGCGGCGGGAACATGGCGCTGCGGGTGGGACACAGGATATATTCGACCCAGACTCATAGCGCCGATAAGTACAGGTGGAAACTTCGGCCGGATAATATAATTGTTACTGACATCGATCAAAAAATTCTTGAAGGCAGGGAAGAAAAGCTTTCCCGGGAACTTGATTTGCACATAGGCATTCTCCAGAGATTTCCGGATATTAATTGCACTCTTCATGGCAATACATTTTACAGTCCTCTTCTTGTTGAAGCAGGCGTAAAACCTGTAGGCGTCACAGAAGTGGCAGACTACTATAAGATAAAAGATATTCCTGTTGTACCATATGGCGTGGTCCCGCTTTCTAATGAAGAAAACAATATAATATTCGGGTTTTTTGAAGACCTGAGGAAGAAGGGGGAAGCGCTTGTAGCTATCATGCCTGTGCATGGCGTAATAGTCGGAGCAGCGAGCCATGATGAGGCTTTTGCCCTTCTTGAAGGTGTTGAGAACAATTCCAAGTTCATTCTTTACAGGGAATTATTAAAATCCAGCGTTCTTGTGTCCAGGGTCTTCAGCAAGCTGGACAGTACTATAAGTGAAAACAGTCAACAGCCCGCAGGACAGGGCAGCGCCGGGCCTGTACATGCCAGCGCTCATGTGGGACAGGGCCGTGTCCAGGAGCCGGATACCATATCTGCTACATCAGTACAAAATGCTGATTCCATATATATTCTTGAGCCTGAAGTAAAGATTTTGACTGCTGAGGACATACAGGAGATTCTTAAGAGGAAACCTGTAAACATTATAAAGATACAACATCCATGCAAGGTGACGGATTTCGCTGAAATCAAGGCAGTTGAACTTGGAGTCCGGATTGTAAATGGATAGAGCAGAAATACTTGCGCTTCTAAAAAAGAATGTGACAAATAAAAACCTCTTCAAGCACTGTCTTGCTGTTGAAGCAATAATGAGGGGAACCGCAATAAGATTAAACGAAAGGGCTTCAACTGAAGCAGATCCCGGGGAATGGGCAATTGCTGGACTGGTCCACGATATAGATTATGATGCTACATCCGATAAACCGGAAGAACATTCAATCAGGGGGGCGCAGATGCTTGAAGAATTTGGATTTGAGCAAGATATCATTTATGCGGTCAAGGCGCATAATGATATTCATGGTTTTGAACTTATAAGTCCAATGGACATAGCTTTATTTGCTGCTGACCCTCTGTCCGGGTTGATAGTGGCCGCGGCCCTTATTACTCCTGACAGGAAATTAAAATCTATAGACAGCCAGTTTGTTTTAAACAGGTTCAGGGAAAAACTGTTTGCCAGAGGGGCAAAAAGGGAACAGATACTACAGTGTGAAAGACTGGGTTTTAGCCTGGAGGAGTTTATAGAAATTGGATTAAAATCAATGAAGGAAATCGATTCTGAGATAGGATTATAACCCAGGTCTATTTAATTGGATTATTTTTCCGACTCTATCCTTTTTCTGGCTTCCTCAAAAAATGGTTCGGCATAAGAAGTCGGATATGTCCTCTGTTCAAAAGTCTTTGTTTTAAGTGTCTCCAGGAATCCTTTGAACTGGTCAAAATATGAGCCGTATATATGATAGCTGTCTGCAATATCTGCATACCTTCCAACTGTAACCTGCCTTCCTATTTCTCCTGATATTTTTTCAGCCATGGCTTTTTGAAGGTCCGTCAGTGCAAAGATATTCATAAAAGCTGCTTTAAAGGCATCCCTTGAGCGCCAGTGAGTGTTCATATTCAGGACTAAACCTTTTTGGGGATCTTCGATTATCCTGAACCACATCCTTTGCAGGCAGGGGGGCTCATGGTGGCTTGCATCCAGTTCAGGGTCCCATGTTATTGCCTGGGCTCGCCTGGTATAAAAGCAGTCAACAAGATTTTCTATCACTTTATCCATCTGGTCAAGATAACCCGTAGATGTTCTGTAGTTAAAGAGCCTGTCATGATAGCTGTAGGACCATCCATGGCTCCCAATCCAGTGGTCATGTATCCCAAGAACTACTTCCTGCCTGTAGATTTCAAGCTCATCAAGCCCTGTCGGGAGCGCCCTGTGTATCCTTGGTTCTGCAAATGGTTCATGTATTACCATGACCATAGTCGCGTCCCTGCTCGGAGGATCAATAGGTCTGTCATACTGGGTTTTGATTGCAATACCATTTTTCCAGACTTCAATAAGGGATCTTTCCCATGCTTCAGGGAGTGTTATTCCCTCGACTTTCAATACAGGGATATCTCCGCTGGAAAAAGTTATTATTTCTTCAGGACTCAAAATCCACCTGGCCTTCCGTTTGGCTGATTATGATTTAATAAATTATGATTGAATAAGTACAAATAATCGGTCTTTAGGCATCCCTGTCGTCAATGAAATCGGATTCTGTATTGCCCGAAGTGGAGTTATCGCCAATAAACGGTTTTGCGGTACCCTCGACATATATTCCCCATCCGTTACCGGTACATGTATTCCCTATGGCATAACCGCTGCTGTTGGTCCAGAATCCTAATCCTGTGTAACCTTTATGTCCCTTGATAGTATTATACATTATTGATGGATTGGAGCTATCAGCTATGACAATCCCGTCTTCCCCGTTATTTTCGACCTTATTGTTCATTGCAAACCCGCCTGAATCATCATAATATGCAATACCGGTCCTTAGGTTGTCATGGACATAATTTCCTTCAATTACTGGATTTGACCCATACTGTATCTGTATTCCGTCATGAATGTTTGAAGTACATTCATTATTTATTGCAGCGCCTCCGCCCTGTTCACAATAATAGTTTATTCCAAGCAGATTGTTCTTTATAATATTATTTACAAGTGTGGCCTTTGCATAATCGTCTACATCAATTCCTGAAAAATCATTATTTTCACAAATTGAATCTGTTACTGTACACTCGGCTTTTTCATGTATATATATCCCAATCCCCCAGTTTTCATCATCTTCAGGATAAGCATCATTGCCTCCTGAAAAACTGCATCTATTTATGAAAGCTGCCCCGCTTGTAATTTCAAGAACATCAGAGTTCTCTTCACCTTCATACTTAAAACTTATGGAATCAGCCAGGAATTTTCCAGTCCCGCTAAAAACTATTATACTGTCGCCGCCAACATCTGATGTTATGATAGTCTTACCGACACCTGCTCCAATTAATGAGATGGACTTATTGACTTCAAGGCTACTTTCAAGGTAATAGGTGCCTTTAGAAAGCATTATCATTGCCCCGGACGTGACCTGCAAGAATGCTTCTTCAAGCGTTGCAAAATCCCCGGTCCCTTCAGCATCTAAAAATACTATTTCTGTGGCTTCAAATTCAGGTCCCGAACTGCCGCTGACCGTGGAGTCATCATCTGAGCTTTCTGAGCCTGAGCTGGTATCCTTGCCAGGTACAGGACCCAGCAGGTCGTTATCTGGCAGGTCCTCATCAGTGCTAAATACTGCGGTACTATCATGCTTATTGGGGCCGGGTAATCTGAAAGACATGAAAACAGGAAGTGAAGAGGCAAGTATAAACAGGAATAAAAGAAGCAGTAACTTATTGACCATTGTTTTTTTAAACATTTAAGGCTCCTTTTTAATTAAAATTCATTAAAAAAACTGCAGTAGTAAATGTATTTTAAATTATAGGAATTATTTAATAAAACTCAAATTTTTGATAACTGGTTTTTAATAAGCTGTATATAAATTAAATATCATCTAAAAGTTGATATTTTTGTATTTGCAGTTTTTTAAAAACTTAAAAGAAACAGGCTCATAAAATTGTGTAATTCTATACTAATCTGCAAAGAATCAAGTTCCTTCCTTAATTTAATCAATGAAATTATTCTCGGATTCATAATAGCTGTTTAATATCCAGTTTGCGTTTAGCCCCCTGCGTGAAAGATACTTGCGCACCAGGTTTTCATTGCTCAACCTCAGGTTATTGGAGTTTTCCTGGGAATCGTCATTCCAGACTCTGTGGGCAAATAAGATTTCAATGCTTTTTTCAATGAGCTCCCACTCGCTTTCAGATATCTCCCGCAGAAATAGCTCTTTTCTTTCATTTTCGTCATATAGCTCAAGTATGTTTGCTATTACATCCTTTAATATTGCTGTCCAGGCTTTAAAAGAGCCGTTCAGATATATCTTTTCTGACATTGCCTGGTTTTTATCGTTTTTTGCCGGGGCCCACATTCCCTCAAGGGAATAATCTGAAATAAGATTTAAAAGCCTTATCATGTTTTTTCTTTCAGTCTCCCTCAGCCTGTCTGATTCCTCTATGTTGATGGTAAGCGGTGGCGAAGCTATGAATTTTTTGAAAACAGACTGGCGCAACCGGTTTACTGTAAGAGGTTTTTTAAAATTGCCGCCATACTCCTCAATATATTTTTTAATCCTGTTGTCATTATCCTCAAGGATACTGTCATATATATTGCTTTCCAGCATATGGATAGCTTCAGGCTTCTTCTTGCCTTTGCTTACAAGAAATGAGACAAATCCTGCCTCTGATTTTTCCCCTTTCTGTTCCATATATTCTTTCCACTCTTCAGCAAAAATGCTCGCCCATTTATTTATCAGTACAGAGGTAAAGAATGGCATCTGCCTCAGTTTGTCATGCGCTACAAGGTTAGTCTCCTTGAGTGTCTTTATGCCGGGGTCTATATAGATCTTGCACTCGATCTCACTACGTCCGGCCCATATCTGGGCGGCTGCTTTATGCTGGCCATCAAAAATATATACCCTGTTTTCAGAAAGCCTGCAAACGGAAGGCGTAAGCTGGCTGTGAACAATGAGATGCCTGTATAATTCCCAGAGCCTTTTTAATTCAAGGGGCCGGGGCTGGAGCCTGGTATCATTGTTTGCATGCTCGATAGGAAGGACAAGATAGAAGTATTTAAAACCGGTTGAAGGGCATGTCGATAGAGGAAGGATCAGCGGGGATTGCCTGTTGTTTAATGATATTGTTATTGAGTTGTCCGCTTCATTCATATTGAAATCTACAGGTTTTCCCCAGTTATCTGCACCAAGCCTTAGATACAGCAGGTCGTCAAGTTTTTTAAGCCCTGGCCCTTTAAAGAATTCCTCCATCTGTTTTAAAGTCCTGTACTCATTTATGGAAAGCTGTCCCAGTTCTTTATGATGTTTTTTACAGACGGTTGCAATGTTTGAAACATCCAGTTTTTCTTCTGCAAGATATGGATTGATATGATGGAATTCGATTTCTGCTTTAGCATTTATTGGGGCTTTATCGATTACGCAAACTACTTCCCCCTCTTTTTTATTGTTTTCAATTACTGTTTTCTTATCTTTCTCTAAAGGCTCAGGATGAGCAGTCATAAATTACCTCCCCGTAAAATCCTAATTAAAAATATTTTTTAACTACTTAATAAAATCCTAAGTACTGAAATCCTATGTATAAATCCAAATAATATAGTCTTTATTAAATTACATCGGGATGTAAACTTCACCATTTCTCCAGGTGTATCCTTTTTTCATCGTATCTTTCAACTGAAGGGCTTTTTTCTTCAGCAGGAAAGCCAATAGAAATTACCGCAAGCGGCATGACCCTTTCAGGAAGCCCCAGCATTTTTTTAAGGCTGGAAACCCTTTCATCCCTGGGATAAATACCCAGCCAGACAGCGCCAAGACCAAGATACTGCGCCTCAATCAGGATATTTTCAACGGCCGCGGAACAGTCCTGCACCCAGTAGCCGGTATGCCTTTCCCTGTCAAGGTCTGCGCATACAACGATTCCTGCTGATGCTTCGCTTAGCATCTGGGCGTATGGATGAATTGAAGGGATTTTATCCAGGAGCTCCCGGTCCTTTATCAGTATGAATTCCCAGGGCTGCTGGTTGCCTGCAGACGGCGCAGACATTGCCGCTTTAAAGAGTTCTTTTATCATTTCATCCGGGATATCCCGGCCGCTATATTTTCTTATGCTTCTTCTTTCAAAAATCTCTTTCATCCGGTGCTCCTCCCTTTTTTTACTCTTTATGACATTATAACAGACAGTGAAACAGGAAAGTAAATTGCATTTATATAAAAATATTTCTTCAATTATTTCCGAAAACTTCACTGATCTGTTCAATCCTGGTAAAACCCCATTCCTGTGAAGGCTCGACTGAAGTGCCTTCCTGGTGCTCATTGAATGTGGCTACAGATGCCTGTGTCAATCCCGGACTGATATTGACCGGGTCGAGAAATGTTTTTATTACTTCCAACTGGTAATTGAAATCCTCTGCAGTACCTGAAAGTACCGGCAGGCTCTTACGTTCATTTTCAAGGCAGGTATCATCATAGCCAGGGATTGCGGAGGGAATAAAGTCCCTTCCCGCAATTGCCGCTGCATTTTTCCATGCCATGTATAGAAATTTTAGCCTCTCTGCAAAGAGAGCCGCATTTTGAGGCCTCCCGGCATAGGCAGAATAGCATGACACAGCATCGAATGCCCTGATTCCATAAAACTTATAATTCCAGAACACATGGTCGCCGACCAGGTAGACCTCATATCCTTTTTTAAGCAGCTCTTCCCGCGCTTCTTTTATCGTTTCCTTGAATCCGCCTGTAAAATCCCTTGTAACATAGATCCATAACACAGGTTTTCCATTTATCTTAAAGTAGTTTTCCCTCCAGAAATAGGTGGCAGCAATATGGGAAATATCGGTCATGAAAGTTTTTTTAATCTCAGGATTATCAAAATCATACGGAGGTTTTTCAAACCCGGTATTTTCAAACCTGAGCCGGCTGTCATACATCAGGCATAAATAAGTTTTCCCCGTATCTGCGCTAAAAATACCATTTATAATACTTTCATCAAGTTGCGGGAAATACTCGATTTTTAATACATCTATCCCATAATCCCGGGCCCATTTCAGATGTTCGCTTATTACCTTAGGGTCAAGACTGTCATAGAAACCCAGTACTGGTGTATCCGAATAACCCCGCTGCCAGTTCTGCGCATTATGCCAGGTATAATAGTCACAGTAAACAATAGTCTCAGGATAATTCTTATTATAAATATCTTCATCATTATCAGTATAGTCTGCAGATTCAGGGTAATCTGGAGAATAGCCCGGATAATTATTACTGAAAGCATTATTTATACCTGCGTAAGCAGGATGGAGTATCTTTCCGATTAAAAAAAACCTGCTCTCAA
>CAYGYY010000014.1:0-36192 GCA_964354265.1 uncultured Actinomycetota bacterium | reverse complement strand
TGGAGCCGACGACCGGACTTGAACCGGTAACCTGCTCATTACGAATGAGCTGCTCTTCCAATTGAGCTACATCGGCAGGAGCAACCGCGCCGCCACAGGGCTATTTATTTGTCTTCATCGATAGGCACTCGCTCGTTGGTGACTTCGACCTCGTCTAGAGGGATGCTGCGCTTATTTTCGTTTTCAAATTCAACAATAAGCGATTTTTTCAGGCATTCATAACCTGTTACAACCCCTGTCCCGAATTGCGTCTTTACTTTTATCCCTCTCTCCGGTGCGATATCAAGAAAATCTTTATAGCAATCATATTCATATTTAAGGCAGCACATCAGCCTGCCGCATATACCCGAGATCTTGAGCGGATTTAGAGGAAGGTTCTGGTCTTTTGCCATTTTGATTGAAATGGATTCAAAATCTGTAAGAAAACTCTTGCAGCAAAGGTTCATACCACATGGACCCAGTCCGCCTACAATTTTTGCTTCATCCCTTACGCCTATCTGCCGCAGTTCAATCCTTATCTTAAAATAAGAAGCCAGTTCCTTTACCATTTCCCGGAAGTCCACTCTTTTCTCTGCAGTGAAATAGAAGACCATCTTGCTTTTATCAAATATGACATGGACTTCTACAAGCTTCATTAAAAGCCCATGCGATTTTGTCAGTTCATCAAACTTCTTAATGCCCTCCTCCTCCTTTGATTTGTTGAGCTCAAGGATAGAAATGTCGTACTCTGTGGCTTTCCTGATAACCCTGCTTATCGGCTCTGAAACGCCTGCTATATCACCTTCACTGACTTCTGTGGGCGGGGCCACGACCTCGCCTATCTCTGTTGTGCTTTCGACATGACAGATGACTTTATCGCCTGTTTCAAGCGCAATATCAAACGGGTCATAATAGTATACGCTCCCGCTTTTTCTAAACACTACTCCTATTATTAAAGGCACAAATACCTCCTAAATACCGGATTTATTAATTATTATTTGTTTACAATATGGTTTTTAATAATTTACGTTTTTCAATAATTGCATCTGCAGGAAGATGTTATCAAGCGAAAGTTCAGTATAAATTGAATACTTCAGGTATTTCCTGTTCTTTTCTATAGTATCCATAAGTTCAAAGACCTTCCTGTTTTCCAGCATGGAAAAAGTCGCTTTTATAAAATCAAAATTACCCGGCATATTTAATGCTTCCTGCGAAACGCCTTCGCATACAGCCAGAATATCTTCCAGCCAGGCTGTTATTATATCAAAAACAATGTTTATACCCAAATTACCATATTTATTCAACTTCCTCCTGTTTTTCGCCCTCAACGTTTCTTCAAGTTTCTTTATTTCCCCTGCTGTTGCTCCGGTATTTTTATACTGTTCTATATGTGTCCTGTCAGCATCATCACCCGGTTTAAAACTATCCTTTATAAAATCAGTAACCTGTGAAGAAAGGTCCATGCAGATTTTAAAATCATCTTTTGTAGATAAAACCTTCATTATTCCGTCATCCAGGATGGATTTTAGTAAATCGCCATTTATATGCATTGCTGCATTGTTTTCTGCAGACACAAAATCCCACTCGAAGATTATGCATCTTGAAATTATTGTGGGTATGATTGCGGAAAGATCTTCTGACAGCAGGACAAAAATACTCTTGTCGTCGGGCGGATCTTCAAGAGTTTTGAGCAACCTGTTTGCAGCTTCCCTGTTTAAGAGTTCTGCTTCTTTTATTATGCATATTTTATACCCAGGGGAATATGCGGTGACGGACATGAATCTCTGAAGCTGCATGATCCTGTCTATAGTTATATTGTTCCCATCAGGTTCCAGGATAATTACGTTTTCATGAATCCCCTTCAGGGTATTTTTACAGACCTTGCAGTTACCACAACCATTGTTCTCACAATTTATTGATGATGCAAATGCAAGGGTGATATTGTATAGAAGATCTATAGAAAAACCGCAAAAAATGTATGCATGGGATAAGGAACCGGAACTTATACTTGAATTTATTATCTTCAGGTTAGACTTATTTCTATTGCTGTCTGCAAGGTAGTTTAAATCATCCAGGAGCATCTTTATAACAACTCTTCGATTTTATTTTTGACTAATGTGAAGATAACGCTGATTGCCTGCTCGCCATCAAGCACCACAACCCTTTCCTTAAAGACCCTGGCAAGTTCAATATATCCTTTCTGGATTTTTTCCTTAAAGCCGGTTTCCTCATATTCGATCCTGTCAGGAGTTTTCATCCTTGCCTTCATCCTTTTCTCGCAGGCATCTATATCGACCGAAAGAAGGAAAGTAAGGTCCGGGACCAGTCCCCGGGTGGCCCAGAGGCTCATATCAAGCACAGGCTCAATACCCAGGCCTCTCGCTATGCCCTGGTAGGCAATGGTTGAATCAAAAAACCTGTCGCATATTACTATCCGGCCCTGATTTAATGCAGGCTCGATTACTTTTTCTACGATTTCTGCCCTTGAAGCCTGGAACAGAAGTGTCTCTGCCCTGATAGACATGCCCCTGTTGGAAGGGTTTAAGAGGATATCCCTTATCATATCACCTATCGATGTGCCGCCAGGTTCCCTTGCAATAACGACATCCAGGCCCTTTTTTTGCAGGTAATCGGACAGCAGCTTTATCTGTGTCGTCTTTCCTGAGCCGTCTATCCCTTCAAAAGTAATGAATAATCCTTTCATAAAATGACCCCAGCAAAATATTTATAATAATTCTTTTTTTTTCCGGCCTGTCCCGGATCCCCGGCTAGGTATTTTTATATCTTTACCGGGCTTCAGAAGCAAATTTGACCATTTACGATATTTTAACATGAATGTATATTTGTTAAAATTATAAGCAAAATACTATCAAGATTATGAAAGGGGTAAAACCTTAAAATATAAATTATTAAAATTCCTGTTTATTGCTTTGACTCTGGCAACAATAGTTGTTTTTACTGTTTCCTGCGATGAAACTGTTTTTGATATTTTTACCCAGATTAATACAGATTATTCAGGTACAAGGGTTGTTGATATTGCAGTTAAAACACAGTATTTAAAAAAGGGCGAAGTCATACTTGCAGGCAATGAATCATTAAATGATAAAATACTTGCTGCTCTTCCTGAAGGGAAAATAGAGACTTTTGAAAAAGAGGATTATACTCATTTCAGGTCCACTATTGAATTTGAAGATATAAATTTCCTTCAGCATATTTCCATAGACAATTTTGCAGAAACTCCCCCAGAACTCTTTTATGCAAAAATGGAAATGGATGATTATTTCTTCTATAGCGATTATTTCTTTAAGGATTATGTTGACATGAAAGTAGACGAGGCCCTCATCGAATCCCAGGGGCAGACTGATGATCTCACAAGGTTGTCTGGCCTTTTTGAAGCTGACCTTGAACTTTTAAAGATCTCCTACCAGGTAAAATTCCCTGTGAAAATTATAGAATCAAATGCTGATGTCATAGGCGATGATAATATTGCTATCTGGAACCTTAAATTTGGCGACCAGAGAGAAATATCTATAGAAGGCAAGAAAATAAAGTACCTTTCATATGTCCTGGTTGTTATCCTGGGTCTTGTGGGCCTGTTCATTATTTTCTTATTTTTCGTGCTTATATATAGCAGGAGAAAGAAAAGAGTGACAAAAATTAAAAGACCCTATAATTCTTACGATAATTATTTTAAAAGGGATAAATACTTCAACTCTCTTGATGACAGGGACAAGCAATAATGGATAAAATTGAGGGATTAACTAAAATAATCGCGCCCCTAACACAAAAAGGACTAAAACAGCTCAGGGCAGGCGATATGGTCTATCTTAGCGGTACAGTACTTTCAGCCAGGGATGCAGCTCATAAAAGGCTTGTTGCCGCAATAAATAATGGACATGAATTGCCGGTCATTCTGGAAAACCAGGCCCTCTTTTATCTTGGCCCTTCACCTGCCCCTCCAGGTAAAAAAAGCGGAAGCATAGGGCCGACAACAGCAGCAAGAATGGACGGCATGACCGAACCGCTCTTACAAAAAGGGCTTAAAGCTACCATTGGCAAAGGCAAGAGAAGCGACAATATAAAGCACCTTATGAAAAAATATGGCGCAGTCTATTTTATAGCCATTGGCGGAGTTGCCGCCTATCTTTCAAAGAAAGTAAAAAAAATAGAGGCAGTTGCTTATACCGACCTTGGACCTGAAGCTATTTACCGCCTTGCTGTAGAAGATTTTCCATTGATTGTGGCATACGATATATATGGCGGGGATGTTTTTAATTATTCTAAATAATCATCCAGCACAAATACCTGCAACTCTTCCAGTTTTATTTATTACTGATATCATTATGGCATAACACCAGTTATAGAACATTACAAAATTTTTATTAATATCAGGGCGGGGATATTATCCTTACCAGTTGAGGAGCAGCCCTTATAAAATCATTTAAATTTAGAGTCAGGATTTTATCGACTTTTTCTTTTCGAGCTGCATATAGTAGCAGTCCATCATAACTTGCACCACCGAATAATTCATTTAATGCAAGATCATCCAGTAATTTTAAGTACTCGCCTGATTTATGTTCTGCTATCTTAAAGCATGAGATTATATTTTCTTTTATAAGGTTTACTGCAAGTGAGGGATTAATTCTTGGGCTCAATGGAAGAGTGGTCAATACAGAGTAGGTTTCAAGAAGTGAATGCGCTGAAATAATACCGGTAATCTCAGATTTTTTTACTTTTTGCAGCCAGGGCAGGCAATCCCCGTGCTTGGGATGTGCGCTTACAAATGCAGCAACTATGACTGAAGTATCAAAAAATACTTTCAAGGGTTTATATCCTTTGCTATCCTTTTTATCCTGTTTTCCCTGTCCTGTTTCAAAAATCCTGTAAATTCTTCTGTCATTTCAGAGCAGACAACAATAATTCCATCCATATCCTTTACAAATGGGATTGATTCATCCGGTCGGACAATTATTTCATTCTCTCTAGCCTCAATAAAAACTGTAGAATTATTTTTAATCCCTAAATCCTGTCTTATACTTTTTGGTATCACAAATCTCCCAAATTTATCGACCCTGGTTTTGATTTTGGTTGTCATTTAAATCCTTTACTTTAAAGCACTAAAATTCTATTTGAACATTTTAATATACTGCCATTATATAATGGTTTTTGGCAAATTACAATGGCAAAATTAATATATCAAATATTTACAGAAATGATTTATAATATCTTTAAGCATTTTTTTACTATTTTTAATAAGCAGAGAGGTAAAGTCATGCAGGATAAAAAACTATTGGATGAAATAAGCGAAGCAGTATCGCTTATGCCTGTTTTTGATACCCATGAGCACCTTATGCATGAAGAGGAAAGAAGGCAAAAGGATCTGGATGTATTTTATTTATTCAGCCATTATGTAGCTTCGGACCTTATTGCATCAGGGATGCAGGAAAGCGATTATAACATGCTTTTTGACCAGTCAATCGATATAGAGAAAAGATGGAAAATATTTTCCGGGCACTTTGAAAATGTAAAAAATACTTCTTATGCCAAAACGGTTAATGAGGCAGTAAAAGATTTATTCGGGATAGAGGATGTAAATGAAGAAACATATAAACTATTGTCAAAAAAACTTGAAGATACAAAGAAAATGAACTGGTATGACCATGTTTTAACTGACAAATCAAATATAAGGCATATGGTTAATTTCATTGAAAACATGCCGGGCATCAATAACCAAAAACCATTAAATAGAAGCGATACGATAGCTGTTAAAAATTTTGAAGATATTATATCCGTTTGTTGCATGGAAGATATTTTTAAATTTGAGGAGAAATATGACGTAAATATTTATAACTTAAAGAATTACTTATGCTTAATAGACAAAATTGTCGAAGAAAGTGCAGGCGAAAGATACCAGGCGCTGAAAATTGTAATTGCATATTTCAGGACAATAAATTTTGAGGAGACAGGGTTTTTTGAGGCTGACATGGTATTTACAAAGCTTTTCAAGCTTAAGGATTATGGATTTTTTGAAAAAGTCGATTTTTTATCAAAAGACGAACTTAAGCCGCTACAGGATTATCTTGTGCACTATATAATACAAAAAGCCATGGAGAAGGGCTGGCCTGTACAGATACATACCGGGCTTCTAAATGGAAACAGGGGAGATGTCTCAAATACAAACCCCTGTTTTCTTATTAATCTGTTTTTAAAATACAGGAAATGCAGGTTTGATATTTTCCATACAGGATTTCCCTATTCAAATGAGCTTATTACAATTGCCAAGCAATTTGCCAATGTATATTTTGATTTTTGCTGGATCCAACAGGTGTCCTTTGATTTATATAAAGAGATTTTAAATCTGGCAATTGAAACCATACCTTCAAATAAAATATTTGCTTTTGGAGGAGATAATTTCATTGTTGAATGCACCTACGGCTGCCAGAAAAAAGTCAGGGAAATAATTTCGGGCCTGCTTTATAAGAAAACATCTGAAGGATATTTCAGTTTTGATGAAGCAGTGAGATTTGCAGAAAAAATCCTGTATTTAAACCCTAAAGCAATATATTCAGGCGTATAAGCAGTTTTAAAATAGTCCTGTCAAATTAAAAAAATATCATTTACATTCAATAAAAATGTATAGTGTGAGGTGTTTTGATGCAAAAAGATAATGATGGATTTGACGGTTTCTTTAAAGAGACCCTGGATTTTTTTAAAGAACTAAAATCCAACAACAGTAAAGAATGGTTTGACCAAAACCAGAGGTCCTATGAAGATTATGTCCTGAGTCCGGCAAGAGATTTCATAACAACTATGGGTGAAAGGCTAAGGGGGTTGTCTCCTGCTATAAACGCGGACCCCAGGGTAAACAAATCCCTGTTCAGGATAAACAGGGATACAAGGTTCAGTAAAGATAAATCTCCATACAAGACAAATCTTGGAATTGTTTTCTGGGAAGCAGACATCCCACGTATGGAGTCCTCTGTCTTCTATTTACATCTTGAGTATTCAAGCCTTATGCTGGGCGCAG
The DNA here is from genome assembly GCA_964354265.1 of uncultured Actinomycetota bacterium. GTDB lineage: Bacteria > Actinomycetota > Humimicrobiia > Humimicrobiales > Humimicrobiaceae > Fen731. The sequence goes on along the minus strand of CAYGYY010000014.1, from coordinate 29,186 downwards.
GCATTTATAAGTTTACAAAATCTCAACTCGCAGCATACAGGGAATCGGTTTTACATCCTGTTTATGGAGAAGAACTTGCTGACATTGTCGAAGAGCTTTCGGGCAAAGGTTTTGATTTTGGCGGGAAGAACTACAAAAAAGTGCCTGGCGGGTACGATGCCGGACATAAAAATGCCGGTCTTCTTCTTTATGACGGATTGTATGCAGACAAAAGCTTTGAAATCCCTGAAGCTTTTTTCTCTGCCGGATTTATAGCTTTTTGCTTTGAAATATATAAAGAAATGCTGCCAATTCAAAAGTGGTTATCCCAACTTACCCAAAGGGCCTGCTGAACCCATAACCGGATGACTTTGGGCAGATACAGTCTATTGCAGCTTTTGGAGGGAATCCTGCAGATATCAATATCAAACATTAAACCAATTTTAAGAATCTTTTTATAACCTCACATTAGCGCGCCTTGTGGAATGGCACCCTAAAAATACTGCGACCGGGAGAGTGGCCATGTGGCATGGCGCAAATTCTATATTGCATCCCAGGGCAGTGGTTTTCCCTCCTAACCCCTGGGGACCAATGCCGGTATTATTTACTGACTGAAACAGTTCCTTTTCCATCAATTTGTAACGCGGGTCAGGGTTGTGTATATCAAGGGGACGGAAAACTGCTTTTTTTGCAAGTGTTACCGCTCCGGACGCGCTGCCGCCTATGCCCAATCCAACAATGACCGGGGGGCATGCTTTTGTTGCATTTTCCCTTACAACATCAAGGACCCTGGCAATTATTTCCTGCTTTGATTCAGAAGGATTAAGCATAAACAGCCATGAGCAATTCTCGCTTCCTCCGCCTTTAAGATATACTGATATGCCTAGACCCGGAGTCCTGCCATAACTGCAGCCTATGATAGCCGGCGTATTATTATCAGTATTTATCCTTTCAAAAAGCGGATCTGCGACTATTGATGTCCTGAGATAATAGTCCCTGTATACTTCTGCAACTGCTTCGTTGATTGCGGGTTCCAGGAAACTTATTTCGCCTGAACCACCTGAAATGCAGATATCGGGCCCCATTTCGATCTCTATATATGTATTGCCGCAATCCTGGCAAAGCGGAAGCATTTCCTTTTTAGCTATCTTTGCATTGTCAAGTATCATCTGGAGTATAATACCAGCCATAGCTCTGTCTTCGCTGTCCTTTGCTTTTTTGACTGCGTCCAGTATATCGCCAGGCAGCGAAAAGCTTGCATCAATCAGAAGCTTTTTTACTGCTTTTTTTATAAAAGGTATTTTTATTCTTCTCATTTTTTCCAGAGCATTCGCCGTTTATGCACAGGTCCCAGGGTTTTCTGCCCTTTGTTATTATCCTTATAACCGGAAATCCGCAGTGTTTGCATGAATCTCTTGTGGTAACGGCAAGACCTGATTGTGGAAGTGAAAAAGTCCTTGTACATGCCGGGTATGAGCTGCAGCCTATGAACCTTTTCTTTGTCTTTTTTGAAGTCCTTATCAGCAGGTCGCCTTCACACCCGGTTTCCATACATTTTCCCACAATAAAATCTTCCTTGACCGCTTTCTTTATTTCCTGGGAGATTTCCTGCCTGTCATTTTGCAAGTTTACCATGACGCCTTTGAGCATTTTTTTTGATTTTTCAATTACTTCTTCTTTTGTATCATCTCCCCTGGCTATGCCGTCCATGTCCATTTCAAGTTCTGATGTCATATCGGGGGTAGAAATCCTTTCGGCATGCTTTTTTAAGACTTTGATAACAGCAACAGCTTTTTCTGAAGGCACAAGCGGATTCCCCTTTATATATCCTCTTGTTATCATGTTCTGGATTATAGTGTGCCGGGTAGCTTTGGTGCCCAATCCCAGCTCTTCCATCTTTTCCACAAGTTTTCCCTGTGTATATCTTGAAGGAGGTTTTGTCTCCTTGTCCAGAAACTCCCTTTCTGACACTTTTAATTTCTGGCTCTGCTTTAGCTCAGGTATATATACATCCTCATGTTTGTAGTAGGGATAATGAGCTATCCAGTTTGCCTTAATTACTTTTGAACCGTTTGCTATAAATGTCTCGCCGCCGATATCTATGGTTGCTGAGACGCTTTTTATCTCTGCCTGCGGAAGAAGGCTTGCAATAAACCTTCTGGATACGAGTTCATAAAGCTTCCATTCATCTTCGGCCAGGCCTGACCTCTTCACCGGGGAGGTGGGATATATTGGCGGGTGGTCAGTGGTCCTTTTATTCCCCCTGGAAGGATTTATCTTGTCCTGTTTTAAAATCTCATTGCATGCTGCTGCAAATTCGTTTACTGAACCAAGCGCGCCCGTTACCTCCCTGAGGTTGATGGCATGGGGATAAACAGTATTGTCTGTCCTTGGATAACTTATAAAGCCGTTCATATAAAGATTTTCTGCTACATTTATTGTCTTTACTGCCGTAAAACCTATGGAATTTGCAGCGACTATGAGGCCTGTCGTGTTAAACGGAGGCGGAGGGGCGACTTTTCTTATGCTTTCTTTTATTTCCTGTACAGTCGCCATGTCTCCCAGCCTGGCAAAGGCTTTTTCTGCTTCATCTTTTTTTGCAAACCTCTTCTTTTTGTGCGTCGCTTCAAATACCTCTCCCCCATCCGTCTTTAATTTGACGTTTATGACCCAATAAGGGGTGGGGGTAAAAGATTCTATTTCCATCTCCCTGTCGACAATAAGAGTAAGCGTTGGAGACTGCACCCTTCCAACTGAGAGGAACCTGTCCTTTACCTGGTAAGATGCCAGCGAAATAAACCTGGTAAGCACAGCCCCCCATACAAGGTCGATATCCTGCCTTGCCCTTCCGGCAAAAGCCAGGTTCTGGTCCACTTTGTCGAGTCTTGAAAAAGCGCCGTTTATATCTGAAGGAGTGATGCTTGAAAATCGTGCCCTTTTTACCTTGAATAGTTTGTTTTTTTCATCCATGACCTGCCAGGCATCATAGCCAATAAGCTCGCCTTCCCTGTCAAAGTCGGTAGCAATAATGACCTCTTCGGCATCTTCGGCAACTTTTCTCAAAGCCTGGACTATTTTTTTATGTATAGGAGTCTTGTCTATCCTTGCATCTATCAGTTCAACAGGGTCAACCTTGAACCAGTTTGAATACTCTTTTGGAAAATCCACCTGAAGGATATGGCCCTTCAGACCCATTACCGCACATTCACTGCCGCCATATTTTATATAATGGACAGGCACGCCATATAGCATTTCTTCCCTGACTCCATTGCCCGCAAGTATCTTGGCAATTCTCTGGGCAGCAATCTCTTTTTCGCTGATTATTACCTTCAATAACCCTCCCGGATTCTTTTTGTTTTTTTTATCGGTTTTTTTTTATATAATTTAAACTCAAATTTAAAATTAAGCAATTATTTTATGAATAAGAACATTAACCTGATAGACGCCATAGTAAGACTTAAAACCGAAAAGGACGCTGTTATACTTGCGCACAATTACCAGATAGACGAAGTGCAGGATATCGCTGACTTTGTTGGCGACTCTCTGCAGCTTAGCATCGAAGCTTCAAAAACAAAAAACAGGATAATAGTATTTTGCGGCGTCCATTTCATGGCAGAGAATGCAAAGATAATCTCACCTCAAAAAAAAGTCTTGCTTCCCGATCAAGATGCAGGCTGCCCTATGGCGGATATGATAACAGAGTCCGCTCTTTCAGCGCTAAAAGTACAGCATCCGGAAGCTGTGGTCGTATGTTATGTAAACAGCTCTGCAAGAGTAAAAGCACTTTCTGACATTTGCTGCACTTCTGCAAATGCTGTAAAAGTAGTTAACTCCATCCCTGAAGATAAGAAGATAATCTTTATCCCCGATAAGTATCTTGGCGCCTTTGTGCAGAGCCAGACAGGCAGGGAGATGGTACTCTGGAACGGATACTGCCCAACGCATGTAAGGATAAATGTAAAATCTATAATAAGGCTTAAAAAAGAACATCTTGATGCTATGGTCCTGGTGCATCCCGAGTGCACTCCTGATGTAACAGCCATAGCAGATAAGGTTTTGAGCACCGGACAGATGCTATCTTTTGTAAAACAATCCGAAATCAAAGAATTCATAATCGGCACAGAGATAGGGCTCATCCACAGATTGCAAAAGGAAAACCCTGGCAAGGTCTTTTACCCTGCGCTTGGACAGGCAATATGCCCCAATATGAAGCTTATCAATCTTGAAAAAATCCTGTGGTCTCTTGAAGAGGAAGAATTTGAAATAGAAATCCCTGCAGAAATAATCGCCCGCGCTAAAGGCGCTATTGAAAAGATGCTGGAAATCACGTAAGCCGGTACTGCAGGCAACCCGGAGGAAATAATGTATTCAAGATACTTATTAGACCTGTCTTTTATAGATAATGTATACGATTATTCGGAATGCATAGTTGTCGGCAGCGGAATAGCAGGCCTGTCCACAGCAATAAGAATATCCGAATATGCAAAAGTGAAGGTAATCACAAAAGCAAACCTCTCAGATTCAACCACATGGTTTGCCCAGGGAGGCATAGCAGCAGCAGTAAAAAAACCTGATAAGTGGAAAGTCCATTATGACGATACCATTAAAGCCGGACAGGGTTTAAGCGATAGTGATGCAGTCCGCAAACTGGTTAAAAATGCTCCTAAAATGATAGAGGATCTTGTAGAGCTTGGAATCATATTTGATATCTCCAATGGTGAAATAAGCCTTACAACAGAGGGTGGCCATAGTTTTGCAAGAGTGCTTCATGCAGGCGGGGATGCAACTGGCGAGGAAATAGAAAAGAAGCTTGTCAGTTATTCAAAAAGCTACAGTAAAATAGATTTCTACCCCGAATATCTTGCAATTGATATTGTAACCCATAATGGCATTGTATATGGAATAACAGCGCTTAACTTAAAAAGCAATAAGGTGGAGCTTCACCCGTCTTCAAATGTGGTAATTGCAAGCGGCGGTATCGGACAACTTTTTGAGCTTACCACAAATCCTTCCATCTCAACCGGTGATGGTATTGCTATGGCATATAGGGCGGGCGCTTCCATTAAGGATATAGAGTTCATGCAGTTCCACCCTACAGTATTCAGGACAAATGAAGGCGGCCTGTTTTTAATAACAGAAGCTTTAAGAGGTGAAGGCGCATACCTGAGGGATGCAAAGGGAAATAGATTCATGCTGGGCATACACCCAAGGGCTGAGCTCGCGCCAAGGGATATTGTCGTAAAAGAAATGGTCAAGGTCATGATGGCCCAGGATAAAGGATTTGTTTATCTTGACGCAACACATCTTCCTGAAAGCATGCTAAAGATACGCTTCCCGAATATAATCATAAAGCTAAGGGAAAATGGCCTGAACCTGCGCACAGACCTTATAAGGGTCTTCCCTGCCGCCCATTACCTGAATGGGGGAATAAAGACTGACCTCAAAGGGCATACCGATGTTAAGGGCCTTTATGCTTGCGGTGAGTGCGCTGCGACTGGAGCCCATGGGGCAAACAGGCTGGCCAGTAACTCCCTTATTGAGGGTCTTGTCTTCGGATGGGAGATCTCAAAAGACATTATAAGTAAGTCTAAAGACCAGGGTGGTAATAAATCTTTTCAAAAAAATGCTGCATTAGTAAAAAAGGCAATGTCCGGCATCTCAGGTGATTCTACAAAAACCGGCAATTCATGCAACAGCAGTATTTCAAAAAACCCCTTTTACAGCATGGAGACAATTGAAGGTATTATTTCGGATTTCAGACATATAATGAGCAAGGATGTAGGAATTCTGCGCGATGAAAAAAGCCTTAATCTTGCTGAACAATTCATAAGTAAAACCCTTAAAAAAAATAATCTTTCCGGTTATGTTGATAGAGATATAGTAAGGCTTCTAAACATGTTAACGGTTGGCTCACTTATAATAAAAGCTGCATCGCTCAGGAAAGAAAGCCGGGGCACGCACCAGCGTAATGATTTTCCTGCCACAGACGATAAAAACTGGAAGAAGCACATAATATTAAAGGGTGAAAAGGTTAGTTTTGAACCGGTGACTTAACGGGCAGCAATGAAAGGATTGATTTTTAAATTTTATTTTTAAATAAAATATAATCCTGGTCCGGATTTTTAACTTTTTGAAAGGGTATAAATGAGCATAGCAATTTTTAATAAGATAAATAAAAACGAAGTCATAGAACTTATCAGGGCTGCAATTGATGAAGACCTGGGCGGATACGGGGACATAACTTCCAGCCTTACAATTCCCCAGGATTATGAGTCCTCCTCATATATAATATGCAAGGAAAAAAATGGCGCAATACTTTCCGGAATAGATGTAGCGGGCTTTGTATTTGAGGAGGTAAACCCGCTTATAAAGTATGAAAAAATAAAGGAGGATGGCCAGCGCCTGGAGTGTTTTGATATTGTATGCAGAATAAAAGGTCCGACGCGGGCAATACTATCCGCCGAAAGGCTTAGCCTTAATTTTTTACAGCATATGACCGGGATTTCAACTATGACCGGCAGGTTTGCTGCAATAGCAGAAAAATATAATGTGCGGATAACCGATACCCGTAAGACCAGGCCGCTGCTTAGAAGACTGGAAAAATATGCTGTTGTCTGTGGCGGCGGTTTTAATCACAGATTTGGACTTTTTGACGGCATCCTTATCAAGGATAACCATATTGCAGCCGCAGGTGGAGTTAAAAAAGCTATAGACAGGATAAGGGAAAGAATGCCACATCAGCTTAAAATCGAAATAGAAATAAAGGATTTTAATGAGCTTGATGAGGCTGTAAGCTGCAGGGTGGACATAATAATGCTTGATAACATGGATATTGAAGATATAAAAAAAGCTGTGAAAATCATAAGAGATAGACTTTCAGGTTTATGCATGATAGAAGTTTCCGGTGGTGTAAACCTTGATAATCTGGAAAGTATATGCGCGACTGGGGTGGATATCATTTCGGTCGGGGCACTTACACACTCCCCGCCTGCTGCTGATTTTTCGCTAGAGTTTGAATAGCTTTGATTTAAATAGCTCTTCTTTATCTTAGCCTAAGTTTTTTCTTTATCTCTGGGATTTTTTCTATTGCGGCAATCCTGCCTGCCTCGATTATCTCTTTACCTTTTGCAAAATCGAAAAACCCGAAATCTCCTATCCTGGGTTCAATAACGATTTGAGCTTCATTCATATAGCTTTTTACCATCTGTGCATGAACCATATTCAGGCTTTTATCAACGATAGCCTGCATGGATAGCTTTTTGCTTATTTCCGACCTGGACTTGCCAGGTTTTTTTGCAATTTTACCCGTATTGTTTCCCTCAAAGACAATCGATGAGGCTATTATATAGTTTGCATCAAGCGTTTTTATAGCTTCAGTGGGCAGGGGCTCAATGACGCCACCATCAATAAGAAGCCAGTTATCCCTGGAAACAGGCGGAAACAGTCCCGGCACGGCAATCGAAGCTCTTACAGCTTCCCGCACGCTTCCTGAATTAAGCACGACCTTTTTTCCGGTGATTAAATCTGCAGCAACACAACAAAATTGTTTCTTGCAGTCATCAAATGTTATGTCCCCAAGGAATTTTTTTAAGACATCATCAACTTTTTTATCATTTACAAGGCCTGAGCGGGAGAGGGAAAACATCGAAAACATAAGGAAATTTTTCCAGTCATTGGAGGCAATATATTTTTCAATGTCCTTAAGATCATGTCCGGCGCAGTATACTGCTCCGACTATTGCACCCATGCTGCAACCGGCTACTGCATTTATTTCGACTCCTATCTCCTCCAGTACCTGGATAACACCTATGTGTGAAAGGCCGCGAGCTGCGCCCCCGCTTAAAGCTATCCCGATTTTCCTCTTTTCAAACATAAGAAAATTATATAATTTTTATCCATTTATACGCAAATCAATGCAGCTTTTAATTTATTTACTTAAAAATCTTATTAAAGTACAATCTTTTTAAATACCTGGAGGAACTGGATGAATTCGAAGTACTTAAAATTTAAGAAATATTCTTCAATACTGACATTGACTGCTGTAATCGTAACAACAGTTTTTATGATTTCAGGATGCGAACAGTTCAGTAATATAGTGGAACGTATTGGGAAAGTAAGGACCCAAAACGAAGCATCCGGTAAATCAGACAACACTTCTATTGATAGCAGCGCATCATCAACAGAAACATTTAGTGAGGTCGCTAAAGATACTGCCTCTGCCTCTGCAAAAGATGGTGCTGGAGGAATGGAGACCTCCGGAAGCCAGGGCCAGCAGGAAAATCCATCCGGCAGTGAAAAGAGCACTGATACTACTGACGGCATCAGCAAAGGAAACAATAGTGGCCAGGAAAATGGAAATGAAAAAATTGGCGCCATTGATATTTCCAGGCAGAGGGAGAATTTTAAAAACGGCATAGAAGCATTTGAAAAAAACAATTACGTCATAGCAGAATATTATTTAAACCAGGTAAAGGATACTTATGGCATACTTGCAGACCATGCCATATATTATTATGCAAAGAGCATGCTGATGCAGGAAAAGTATGATGCTGCAGAAGAAAACTACCTGAAACTTAAGACAAATTATCCGGATTCCATATTTAATGAAAAAGCAAACCTTGAATATGCCGATCTTTTTTACATAACGCAGAAATATTATTCAGCCGAGACAAATTATGAACAATTCATAAGCGATTTTCCCGAATCAGAGCTTTTACCCTATGCGAAATACCAGCTGGCAGTCTGCCAGGAAAAGAATAATAAGCTACAGGAGGCATTTGAGAATTACAAGTCTGTCTGGCTAAATTTTCCGGCAAGCGAATATGCAGGCGGTGCATTTACAGCTATAGAATCGCTGGTGGAGCAGGATATTATCAAGCCTTTTACCGCTTCAAATGATGAGCTATATAAAAGAGGTGAGATCTTTTTTGACCTCTACTGGTATGAAAGCGCAATCGCAGAGTTCAATACAATCCTTGAGAGGGCTGGTTCCGGCAGTATAGACCAGTCCATATACTCAAAGACACTGTTTAAAATGGGGATGTCCTATTATAATCTCAGGGATTATGCCAAATCAAAAGAGTACCTTTCCCTGAACTATATGAAATTCCCGTCAGGAAATCTTGCAGATGACAGCCTTTACTACCTGGGCAGGGTCGCGACAAATCTTGATAATGACAGTAATGCTGAAGAACAGTATAAAAGCCTGCTTGCCAAGTTCCCCCAGAGTAATTATGCAGATGACGCTCTTTACAGGATTGGAAGGATATATTTTTTAAAGGATGATTTTGGGAATGCACGAAATTATTTCCAGAGGATTGTATCAGAATATCCCGGAGGAGATAAGGTTCCTGACGCATACTGGGAACTTGGTATGATAGAATATAAAGGCAGCGATTATGGTTCGGCTTTCGAAACTTTTAAAGGGATGGCTGCAAGATTTAAAGGAAACCAGCTTGGAGAGAAAGCATTATTCTGGCAGGCAAAATCAGCCGAGAAACTTGAGAATTTCAGTTCTGCTGTCTCACTTTATCGTGAAATCATAAAAATGCAGACATATTCTTATTATACTTTTGCAGCCCAACAGTCACTGGAAAAAAGAGGTCTTCCTGAAGAAATCGGCAAAATAAACAGCAAGGCAGATCCTGGCAATCCCCAGGCAGTTGAATTACTGCCTGATGTTTACGACAGCCTTGAAAACAATAATAATGGTTCGGGAAGCGGTGCAGAAAAGACAGCTTTCAGTCATGTAGACAAGGCAAAGGAACTTCTCTTAATTAAATTCTACAATAGCGCAGATATAGAGATAGATGCTGCAAGCGCCCAGTTTGAAAATGATACAACAGGCATCCTCCAGATATCCACTCTTTACCTTAAGGCTAAAGATTATATTAACTCCCAGAAAATAGTCGCCAAATACTATACGAAGCTTCTGGGCAGCCTCGAGGGTCCGTACAAGGATTATTTTTACTACATGTTATATCCTTATGGATACAAAGAATACATTGATAAATACAGTGCGCAGTTTGACGTGGACCCGCTTTTTGTGCTGGCAGTAATCCGTGAAGAGTCCCGCTTTAACCCTGAGGCTGGTTCTTATGCCGGAGCGCAGGGACTTATGCAGATAATGCCTGCGACAGGGAAGTCAATTGCAAACGCGCTGGATATAAAGAATTATAGCGCCGATATGCTTCTTGACCCTGAAACCAGTATAAAAATGGGGGCATACTATCTTAGCAGGCAGCTTGGGAGTTTTGGGGGTAATAAGTATTATGCCTGTGGCGCATATAATGGTGGCCCCGGAGCGATGAACAAGTGGATAAACAACTGGGGAAACAGGGACATTGATGAGTTTATCGAATATGTTTCTTATGATGAAACCAGGAATTATATTAAAAAGGTAATGGGGAGCTATTACTTCTACCAGATGCTATACCGGTGAGGCAGCATCAATACCCCCCTGGTATTTCGCCCATAATATATCAACTGTCCATGAAGAATATAGACCCACTGAATCATTAAATTAAAAAAATTTTGAACGTGGATCTCCTATCCACTCTTTCAATGAAAGGCCATTCCGGTCTTTATCAGAAATAAATCGGGACACAGGCACTATAATATCAAACAGTTTTTTTAATTCCCTGTCACAAAGGGTCCAGTCAATATCTCCAGCAACCGGAGATATGCCGGCCTCGCAGTCCGGGTTATATTCTCCCGTGCAAAAATACTCCACCAGACTGTCTTCGATTATCAATATCCCATGGGCAAAACCCGGCGGTACCCATATCCATTCAGCATTATCTTTTTCTATGCTGGCCTGCATGCTGTAACCTATTATTTTACCAAGAGTTGGAGAGTCCTTCCTGATATCCAGGGCGAAATCTATAATATGCCCGGAAACAGGCCGGACAAGTTTTCCCATATACGGGTTCCATTGAAAATGCAGCCCCCTGAAAGTGCCCTTATATGAGAAGCTTTCATTGGCCTGTAAAAGTCGTTTTCCCTTCAGGGAAGCTATCCCTGACTTATCTATCAAATCACTTTTCCTCAAATGCTCTGTAAAATAACCCCTGTGGTCTACAAAACGCTTATAATTTATGACTTTTACATCAGGTATTAATAATTCCTTTAGTTTTATTATATTCATTTAGCGGCTCCGTGCTTTTTATTTTTTAAAATTTTAACTGATTTTTAAGATTTCATAAAAATATATTATTTTAAGAGTAAATCTGCAATACCCTCCCGGGGCAACGCCTTTCAGGAATTTATCATCTTTAATATGAATAACCACATAGTCAGCGATACTGCTGAAGCGATTGTCGATGTTATTATTACTGAGGATATAAAATTTGTATCAGTATCATATTTCTGCCCCTGTATATATGTTGCGACTGCAACAGGTGTGGCAAAAAGTATGCAAAGTGTTGACATGTCAAGGCTATCCAGCTTGAAAACATATAAGCTGAACATCAATGAGATAAGGGGGAATAAGATCAGTTTTGCTGCGCTTATGATAGAAATGTATTTCAGGTGATTTCTTACATGTGAAAACTTAAAAGAAGCCCCTATTGATATAAGAGCAAGCGGTACGGCCATATCTGATAGAATATTAAAAATGCTTGACACCGGTTTTGGCAGGCTGACATTAAAATAGGATATTATAAGGCCTGCAATGACCGCTATTATCACAGGGTCAAGGAATATCTCTTTAAGCATCCTGCCGATGCTTACCCTGCTTCTTCCGTTCCCGTTGCCTTCAACATTACTTTTGGAGTCAGTGTTTTTGCTGTCGCCCTTCATACCAAAAAACTGGAAAAACAGGGCGGTCAGAATCACATTAAGCGGCAAAAGAAATGCTATTACAATACTTGCCTTAGCGCTTGCGAGGGCCCCGAACGCATAGAGCAGGATCGGCATGCCTATGAAAGCCATATTATTTCTAAAGGATGAAACTATCATCGCGCTCCTGGTCCGCAAATTGATTTTCGTGAAAAATAGGGCAAAAAAAATGATGATTATATAAGAAAAATATGTCGGGAAAAGGACTTTAAGCAGTTTTGCATCAAAGATATCACTGAACTTATTTTCTGCTATTTGAATAAATACAAGCGCAGAAAGCCCGAAGTTATAGGTAAGCTTGTTTAAAACAGGAACATTTTCATCAGAAATAACTCCTCTTTTTTTTATAAAAAACCCTATTGCAATAACTGCAAAAATCGGGAGGGTTACTCCTAATACCTCTATGATAATTTTTAATAAAGAACTCATTTTGCCAGCCTGGAGCTATTCATTATCGATTCGCAGACTTTTAATAAACCTTCTTTTCGCTCTTCACCATCTATGTCCTCTATGACATCCTTTGCCATGTTAATGTATTCATAAAATTTATCCCGGGTCTTTTTTATTGCATCAGTTTCGGTAAGAAGACCCAGTATTTTCTGCAAATCACTGTCCGAAAGGCTGCCTTTTTTAAGTATTTGTTTGATCTCTCTTCTGAACCTTATATCCTCGAAACCATATATAAATGGCAGTGTTATATCGCCCTGCTTCAGGTCATTGCCAACCGGCTTTCCGACCAGGATTGAAGTTTCACTGATATCGACATCTATAAGGTCATCGTTTATCTGGAATGAGGTCCCTATATATTCTCCAAACCTGCCCATGTTTTTAATGTCTTTATCGCTGGATTTTGAGAGTATGCCGCCAAGAATACAGCTGACTTTAAAAAGTGACGATGTTTTTTCAAATATCTTATCAAAATAGATCTTCTCATTCTGGTAAAGATCTTTTTTGGTCCTCAGCTGGTTAAATTCCCCCTTTACCAGAAATCCTGCGGCTTCGGACATCTCAATGTTTATTCTTGTATCCTGGTAGTTATTTAAAATTGCAAAAGTTTGCGTAAAAAGGTAATCGCCTACGAATTTTGCAGTATCTTTATCATATGTCTGGTGTATCGTTCGTTTTCCGCGGCGCAATATTGATTTGTCGATTATATCATCGTGGATCAGTGAAGCAGTATGGATTATTTCAATAGAAGCGGCTGCTGGAAGAAGGTAATCAATGTCATAATTCTTGTTGCGCGCACAGATTAAAAATAGTGTAGGCCTGATGCGCTTGCCGCCTGCCATAAGTGTATTTTTCACAGTATCCTTCAATATGCCATCAAGCGTTTCGGTATAAGCAGACAGGTACATTTCGAGTTTCTTAATATCAGGCTTTAAAAAATCAATTTCTATTTTCGATTCAGGCTTTTGTGTCATTTTGAACTAAAAGATGATTTAAAAATCTCAAACCATTTAAAGCTCTTATTTGAAAGGGGAAATTCCAGCTCCTTTTTTTCGCAGACTGTTGACAGGCTATACTCATATGTCTGGCTGCCAAGTTCATTAAGCCTTTGTTTTACCAGCTCCCTGTCCTCAAGAGCCATTATGTCGTCTATCTTTTTCATTATTTCAATTGCCCTTAGTGTCCTTGCCTCATTTTCCAGCATTACTTTTTCATCAATTGAACCGGCCTTACCTTTAAGCCTGTTTAATCCAAGGGCAGCTTCGTATGTGCTGCTGACCAGATCGTCCTTTGTTATGAACTCGCTCTCATAATTCAAGATGTATTTCCATGATGGTAATGTTATTGCATATATATGCTCCTTTAAAGTCCTGAAAAGCAATTTGTACCCGAACTTTTCAGGATTCTCAAATGCCCGACTGCCGGGGTCAAGGAAAGGCGCCATAGGTGATATGAATGGGGCGAACCTCTTATCCCAGCCTGTCTTTTCATAAACCATTCTGCTGAAATCAACAGTCTCAAGGATGGACTGCCTTGTCTGGCGTGGCAACCCGGTCATAAAATATAGGTCAAACCTCAAAGCTCCAAACAACAGCGCGTTTTTTATGCTGTCTATAAGCTCTTCATTTGTATAACTCTTACCCATAGTGCTTCTTATGTCTTCATCATGGGAATCAGGCGAGATCTCATAGCATACATTTGTAAATGTATTTGCAGCCTCCTGGAAAAACCATTTGTCTGGAGGGGAAAAGAACTCAAAAAATATCTGCAGGTTCCTGTCCAGCCCTGCCGCATACCTGAAGAACTCCATAACGTAATCTTTGCCGTTGCTGTTAAGATCCCCAAGCAGGAAAACAGGTGAATTCATGAATTTCCTGATTGTCTTTATCTCTTCCACAAGTTTTTTTGGCTCCCTGAAAGCCGGGGCGTTTCTCTGGCCGAAAAGTTCAAAGGCGTCTTTTGAACCGCCGCAATTAGAGCAATTGTTATTGCAACCCCTTACAATAGGGATTGTTGTGATGGGGTACCTGAACCAGTCACAGAATGGGACTATGCTCCTTATGTCCCTGTATTTTAAGACCTCCTTAAACATTATCCTGTAATCAAAATCGATATCTTCGAGGTCCGGGGATATGCATTTAATCGGGTTTGCAAAAATTTTCCCGTTTTGTTTATATACAAGATTCGGAATCACGCTTAACCTGTCATTATCCGTAGAAATTGTCCCGACCTTTCCGCTAATGGACTTAAGTAAGCTTATGAGCTGGAATAAAGGCTCCTCAGTGGAATCCCCTCTAAGTATATAATCAACCTGTTCAAACTCTATCAGCTCTTTGTAAAAATATGATGAAGAAAAACCCCCAAAGATGACCGGGGTTTCAGGATGGTATTTTTTTACTATTTTTGCTATTTCAGTTGAGCCCTGGCAATGAGGAAGCCAGTGGAGGTCTACTCCAAAAGCAACCGCTTTCAGTTTTTTGATAAAAAGCTCAACATCAAAATCAGGCTCATGGAACATCCTGTATGCAATATTTACTATACGGACAGACAATCCCCTTTTTGAAAGGTAATTAGCTATTGTCAAAAACCCTATAGGGTACATTTCAAATATCGGGGATGAGGGTACAAGGTCGCTTACAGGACCGAACATTATGCTTTTTTTCCTGAAATCATACACGCTTGGCGCATGAAGAAGAATCAGGTCAGTTTTTGAGTATACCATGTGAGCAACCTGTATCCATATATTTATTAATTAATATTTAAAATTAAAAAGTTTTTAAAAATTTGAAGCTCCAGTAACGTAATTTTAATATCCGGGTGCAGTCCGGCTTTAAAATGGCTTCAAAATGGATATGATAGATTAATTACAGTTTTTTTGCAAAATAGAAGGTCCAGCCACTAATTTTTTCTTCATGCTTTTTACAATTTTAAATATTTTTATAAGCTTCTCAGGTGAAATGCCTGCAGTAATATCGTTAAAGTATAATCAATCTTTCCAGCCCATAATAAGAACTCACATATTGCTGCATTTAAAGAAACGATGTCGCATCAGTAAGGATGGCAACGGTCAAAAAAGGATAACGTCTACAAATAAAGCCTGCTCAGGCCCTTAAGGTTTTCCCTCAACCAGGCGGGACTGGTAGCCGCAATGTTATCATTAAGCCTGGCCCTTGTTATATTTTTCCTGTTTTCTATATATTTTATTTTCTTGAGGAAAAAAAAATCTGCAGGAAGGCCGGCAAAAAATAAAGACAGGTCCTGGAGCGCTTTAATGAACAGGAAATCATTTATAGTCTCATATGGAAATGAATCATCATTGTTTCCAAATAAGCCCCATCCTATTAAAAAAGATGTTTTTAGAAGAGAATTGATTCCCAGTATAGGGACTTCACTTTCTTCAATAAGCTCCTCTATCCTGGTTTCAAAATCAATGATTTTGGTCCGGGCCCTGATACTGCTGGCGGTTTCTGCGAGTTTCTGGTGAAGCAGCAACCTGTTTCTGTGAACAGACTTCAGGGACTCGAGTATGCTTTCAAAAATATAGTAATCCTGGTATTCCAACAGGTATATCACCGCCCTTGAATAAAAGATATCCCCATAAAGAAGGTCGACAGTATAATTTTTTTCACTTCTTGATTTATATCTGGCAGTATCATATTTTCTATTGGGTTTCAGCCTGATATCTTCAGCAAGCATTACAAAATCATCAGTATTAAAGCTATGAAGGTTAACTCCTGTTGAAAGAAGCTCTATGCCTGCAATAAGGTTTATAAGTCTTGATTTATAATCATCGGAGAGGTTGGCGTCCCTGCCAAGAAATGTAAATATATTTGCAGCATTGAGCATCCTGGGGTCAAAGAATTTTTTTATATTATATGGATAAAGCCCGGATAAGTATTTCAATTCCTTTAGTATAAGGCTTCTTACCTGCAAAAGTTCCGGATTCAATTGGATTCCTGTCTTCTGTCCCAGACTCTTTTGGCTTTTCCTTCACTCCTGGCAATAGTCCTGGGTTCTTTTAAGCTCACCTTTATGTGAAGGCCTATTGCGGAATATAACTTATTTTCTATAGATTTTTCAAAAAATTCAAGATCCATGAGTTTCTCATGGAAAATCCCTTCTGACACTTCCACCCAGACTTCTATCATGTCCATATAGTTTTCTTTGGATAATACTATAAGGTAATGGGGTTCCAGGTCTTTTACCTTCATCAGGACTTCCTCTATCTGTGACGGGAATACGTTTACTCCCTTTATTATCAGCATATCATCAGTTCTGCCCATTGGTTTTGCCATTTTGATAAAAGTCTTGCCGCATGGGCAATCGTCTTCATAAATATATGATATATCCTTCGTCCTGTATCTTATAACAGGGAATGCTTCTTTTGTAATTGATGTAAATACAAGTTCACCCTTGGTTCCATAAGGAAGCACTTTTCCTGTATCGGGGTCAATTATTTCTGTAAGGAAATGATCCTCGTTTATGTGAAGACCGTCCTGCACAAGACATTCGCAGGAAACCCCAGGTCCGATCACTTCGCTTAAGCCATAGCTGTTTAGGGCTTTCATGTGCAGGCGCTTTTCTATTTCTTTCCTCATTGGTTCAGTCCATGGCTCTGCACCCAGGAATCCAAGCTTTAAATGCAGCTTGCTGAAATCTATCCCTTCTCTTTCTGCAACTTCTGCGATATATAAAGTATAAGACGGAGTATTTGCAAGCACTGTCGATTTAAAATCTGCCATTATTTTTAGCTGTCGCTCAGTATTGCCCCCGGATATTGGTACAACAAGCGCGCCGAGTTTTTCTGCCGCATACTGGAATCCAAAACCTCCGGTAAAAAGCCCGAAAGTATGCGAAACCTGTACAATGTCTTCTTTTCTTACCCCGGTATCATACATTATCCTTGCAAGGCATGTTGCCCAAACATCAAGGTCCTCTCTTGTATATCCTACTACAGTAGGATTACCGGTTGTGCCTGAAGAAGCGTGTATTCTCACAACCTGGCTCAAGGGGGTGCAGAAAAGCCCGAAGGGATAATTATCCCGAAGATCGTCTTTTGTAGTAAACGGCAGGCTGCTTATCTGGCTGATATCGCTTAGCCTGTCCGGATCCAGCCCGGACTGGCCTATCCTTTTTTTATAGAACTCATTATTATTATAACAGTGTTTTAGTGTCCTTTTCAGGTTTTCGAGTTGTATTTTATTTATCTGTTCCCTGCTTGCAGTTGAAATCTCCGGATCCCAGAACTTATCTTTTTTAATATCGGATTTCATCTTAAATCACATCGCCCTTTCTTTTATCGATAACCCTTTTTGCCTTTCCTTCACTTCGCATGATTGTCTTGGGCTCTTTTAGTTTTACATCTATTCCAATGCCAATTGCTGCATAAAGCTTGCTTTCAATCGATGACTCGAATTTTTCAAGGTCGTTTATCCTCTCTGCAAATACATCCTCTGAGACTTCAACCCAGAGCTCGATGGTATCCATGTAGTTGACCCTGTCAACAACTATAAGATAATGCGGCTCTATCTCCTTGACTTTCATCAGGACTTCCTCTATCTGCGACGGGAACACATTTACCCCCCTGATTATGAGCATATCATCAGTGCGGCCCATGGGTTTTTTCATCCTGCTGTGTGTCCTGCCGCATTCGCATGCAGCTGTATCAAGTATTGAAAGATCCCTTGTGCTGTACCTGATAAGCGGCATTGCTTCCTTTGTGAGTGATGTAAAGACTATTTCGCCCTGGTTGCCGGCGGGAAGCGGTTTTCTTGTTGAGGGGTCCATTATTTCAACATAGAAATGGTCTTCAGAAACATGGAGGCCTTTCTTCCGGGTACATTCACATGATACCCCAGGGCCGATTATTTCACTTAGCCCATAGATATCGATAGCCTGCATATATAGTCTTTCCTCTATTTCCTTTCGCATCTGCTCTGTCCATGGCTCAGCGCCAAAAATGCCTATCCTCAGCGGTAAGTCCTTAAAATCCAGACCGTTTTCCTTTCCGGCTTCTGCAATATGCAGCGCATACGAAGGGGTGCAGCAGAGTACAGTAGAGCCATAATCCTTCATTATTTTTATCTGCCTTTCAGTAAGCCCCCCTGAAACCGGGATGACTGTTGCTCCCAGAAGTTCGGCCCCATAGTGAAGGCCCAGGCCTCCTGTAAAAAGTCCATATCCGTAACTGTTCTGGATGATGTCATTTTTGCGCACACCTGCGCCATAAAGGTCGCGCGCAATTAAATTCCCCCAAAGGGAAATATCATTTTTTGTGTAACTGACTACAGTGGGATTTCCTGTAGTCCCGGAAGATGAGTGTATCCTGACTATATCGCTCATATTTCTGGCAAAAAGACCGAACGGGTAGTTGTCCCGGAGGTCTTCTTTTGTGGTAAATGGTATTTTTTCTATATCTTCCAGATCACTGAATCTATATGGATTTACACCGCAGTCATCAAGCCTTTTTTTATAGAACTTTACATTTTCATATACATTGATAAGAGTGTTTTTCAGGCGTTCTGCCTGAAGCGCTCTTAACCTGTCCCGTGGCATTGTCTCATACTGTTCTTCCCAGTAAATGCCGCTCATAAAAGACCTCCTGAAATTTTTTTCTGGTAGCTCTAAGAAATATATTATATTTCAACAATAATTTCAAAAAACTGCCAGAAAACATTCGCTTGTGCCGGAACATGGTCTTAATCAGACAATAACCTTTAAAAAAGGTGTTAGTTCCAACCAATCTTCATATACCAATATTTTATTGTTCTATGGTTAAATTTTATTTATACCTGGTTAAGCTTTAGCTCCCTCATCTTTTTTATAAACTATTTCAAGGAATGACTTGGACATTGGACTGGTACAGGCAGTCACAATCAGCGTCACTATAAAAGCCAGGGGGAAAGCTATGACTATCTGGTCTATTCCGTTCCATGGCGGCCCAAGGATGCTTGTCTTCCCGGTCATGGCAGTCACAAGACCTATCATTTTTGAGTTTGCTTCATGGACGAACAACATCCAGAAAAGGCTTGAAACAATACCGGTTATCATGCCTGCCAGGGCGCCTGCCTTGTTTGCCCGTTTCCAGTACAGGCCAAGTATATACATCGGTAAAAATGTTGCCGCGCATATCCCAAAGAACAGGGAAGTTGCGCGGGCTATTATGCTTACGGGCAGGAAATAACCTAATACAAAGCCCATTATTATTCCTATTAATACACCTATCTTGCTGGAAAAAACCCCCTTGATTGTCCGCTCTTCCTTGTAATCTTTTTCGTATCTGGATTTGCTGAATACGTCCCTTCCAAAAGCAGTGCCCATTGTATGGAACTGTCCGCTGCTGGTCGACATAGCTGCTGAAAGCAGGGTCAGCATGAAAAGGTATACAAACCATGGCGGCATTGCCCTGTTTATATATTCAGGGATTATAAGGTCTACATTTCCATCCTTTACAAATGCAACCGCTATCTTTCCGGCTTCATTGAAGAAGTATACATTTGACAGACCGCCTACAACAAATGCCACGCCGGTCATCATGAGGATAAAAATCCCGCCTATAAGGACAGCCCTGTTTAATACCATGTTGCTTTTAACCATCATGAACCTTGAGGCAAGCTGCGGTTGCGCTAGTACGCCGATTCCCACTCCCATGATTATCGTTGATACGAGCGTCCACCATATGGGGGAACCCAGGACCGGCATTGTTGTCCATCCCTGCATTCCGCCTGCCGCAAGTTTTTCAGGAACCATGGATGCAAGATTTGTCAAAGCCTGATGAGACTCTACTACACCCCCGAGTTTTGAATATGTGAGAATAAGGAGTGCGGCCATGCCAAAAAGCATTATAGTACCCTGCAGCGTATCTGTATACATTACCCCCTTGATTCCGCCTGCAAAGACATAAATTGCAATAATCACAGTATATATCACCAGGGCCCAGAAATATCCCGGCATCCCGAGGAAGGGCTGTATCTTCAAGGTTGTGTCCAGGAACCTTGCAGCGCCAATAAGCACCGCAGAGGCATACATCGGCATAAATACAAAGATTACTATACCTCCTATCCTCTGGATAGCCCTTGAGTCATATCTTTTCCCGAGTAATTCAGGAAATGTGGTAGCGTCAAGATTATGCCCGATAAGCCTGGTTCTTTTGCCAAAAAAGATAAAGGCAACAAATATCCCGAAAAGAATATTAAGGAATGTAAGCCATAGCAGCCCCATTCCAAGGTTTCCTGCCTGGCCTCCAAATCCGACAATTGCAGAAGTTGAGATAAAGGTTGCACCATATGATATTGCCATAACATATGGATGTGTCTTTCTTCCTGCTACTAAAAAATCCTTTGCGTCCTTTGTCTGTTTCCAGCCTAACCAGCCCAACGCAATTGTGGCAGCCAGGTATATTATTAAAACAATCAAAAAAATAGTTGTATCCACTTCACTCTCCTTTTCAATTAATTTGAATCATTAAAAACTCTTGGTAGTCCAGTTTTGCTGATAAGTGAAAGACTTTACTAAACTGGCAAGCAGTCTTTCGTAAAATTTTTATACTCTACTTATCTTTGTTCCACATTATTGCACCATAAATGATGCATGCGAGTGAAGCTAAGATGCAGAACAAGTAAGCCAGAAAAACCGATACACCTGCAAACCCAAGCATTATGACCCCCTTTCTTTTTATTGTAAAAACTCTTTTAACATAGGACCACTCCATTTTTGGCAAGAATGTCCTCTGTTTTTTCGATATCACTTACGCTCAATACCAGTCTCGTATCTGCAATCACATAAATATAATCAATATTTACTTTTTCCTTTGCCAGGATATCGAGTATCTTGTAAAGCTCTCCGGGCCTGTCTTCGACCCTGATGCAGATAGCTTCAGCAACATGGGTTGTAAAACCCGCATCTTTTAATCTCTGTCTTGCAGCATCAGTATCTGATACCACAAGGCGCAGTATCCCATAATCCCTGGCCTCGGTTGTTGAAAAACCCTGGAGGTTTATATTTGCTTCCTTTAAAATCCTTGTGACCTCCGCAAGTCTTCCGGTCTGGTTTTCAAGAAATACAGTGAGTTGTTTTACAGCCATTTTCCCTCCCTTGTAAAAGATTTTAAAAAAGATATTTTCCCCTGTTAAATGCTTCTATATTTAAGCTCATGGCTTTACGGGGAACGCTTCCCTTTATCGCATCAGTCCAGAAATCATTTTCAAAAGGCAGGAAGTTTGAAAAAATACCTAAAAGCACCACATTTGATACCCTGATTTCCTTTAAACTCCTTGCTATTTCCACAGCATCAGCAAAAAAACAATTAGGCACCTGCTTTTCTATCCTGGACTCAATATCGTCCGGATATGAGATTCCCTTTGAAAAAACCGGAGATGGAAATATTTCATAATTATTTACAATAATAGAACCTCCGCTGCCAAGTTTTGGCAGGAAACGAAGCGCCTCAAGTTTTTCAAGCGCGACTATAAATTCTGCTTTATTTATCGTAGGTGAATATACTTTTTTACCGAATCTTACACTGCCCTCAACGCTGCCTCCCCGCTGAGCCATTCCATGGACTTCCGAGACTTTAACATCAAAACCTGCGTTTATTACAGTGTTTGCAACGATTGTTGTTGCAAGAATTATGCCCTGTCCTCCGACACCGACAAAAAGCACGGAGATTGTATCTCCTTTTTTCAATGAACTTTCTGTTCTTTTTACAGCAGCCCTGGATGCCTGATTGTAATTGTTGTTATTATTGTCGTTTTTTATCATTAAATGTTTTATTTTTCTATCATAATTTTTTTTTAAACTGTAACACCCGGGTTTTTAACTGGCTGACTTTGTTTTATCACCAGCCTTTTTAATAAGCCAGGCTTTATTTTTATCGGGGGTTGCCCTTGATTTTATAGCGCTGCTCCTGCAAACTGCTACACAAACTTCACAATCTGTACATAGCAGCTCATTTATAATATAACTATCCTTCCGCAGTTCTATGGCCGGACACCCGAACCTGACACATGAGCCGCACTTTTTGCACTCATCCTGCTCAATATAAGTCAGCCCGGCATCCTTTTTTTTCTCCAACAGCACGCATTGCCTCCTGCAGACCACAACAGACAGCTCCCTTACTTCAAGCTCCTCTTTTAGTGTCCTTTCAAGTTCTTTCATATCATATGGGTCTACAATCCTTATATTTTTTATACCTGCTGCCTGTGCAAAGGCTTCAGGTTTCATATCAATAGCAATATCACCCATCAGCGTTTTTCCCACACCTGGATGCACCTGATGCCCGGTCATTGCTGTTGTGCTGTTGTCAAGGATTATAATCAGGCCTGTGCCATTGTTATAAGCATTGTCAATAAGGGGGGTTATCCCTGAATGAAAAAATGTCGAATCCCCGATTACAGAAACGACCCTGTTTTTTAATGCCGGATCGGCTTTTTCCATTCCAAGCGCCTGTCCTATGCCTGCTCCCATACAAAGACAGGAATCAAGCGCAGAAAGGGGAGGCAGTACTGAAAGCGTATAGCAGCCTATATCACCCATCACTGCGACTTTTAATTTTTTTAAAACATGGAATACAGGGCGGTGAGAGCATCCGGCGCATAATACCGGAGGCCTTGCCGGGATATCTTTTTGCATATCTTTTAAAGTTATGTTTTCTTTTTCAGGAAAAAAGCTGGTTCCAAAAAGCCTGTCGTGCACCTTTTCCAGAATTTCAATATTCAGCTCCCCGGACTCAGGGAAAAATTCCTTTCCTGCTATTTCCGGTTCCAGTCCCAGCAGCCTGATTTGCTCTTCAAGGTAGGGTTCAAGCTCCTCTATTACTAAAAGCAGTTTTTTACCGGATGCAAATTTTCTTATCGCTTCCTCCGGGAGTGGGCTTGTCATCTTTAATTTTAATACAGGTATTATATCAAAAACCTCCCGGCAATACTGATATGCGACTCCGGAAGTGACAATGCCTATATCATTGATATTATATACGGAAGAAGGCAGGCTATTCTTGGAAGCAGGCAGATATATGTCAAAAAACCTGCTTTGCCGGCAAAAAGCTTTAAGTCCCGCCCATCTTTTTATCAATGCTTCATGTCTTAATCTTCCATAAGCAGGTATCATTACATATTTACGGGCATTTTTTACATATTTTTTTCCCTGAGGAACTACCCTGGTCCCTGTTCTTACAAGCGACCTTGAATGAGATATCCTTGTGGTGGTCCGCAGCAGGACAGGGGTATCAAACCTTTCGCTTATTTCAAATGCTTCTTTTACAAGTTCAAGCGCTTCCTGGCTGTCAGTAGGTTCAAGCATCGGTATTTTTGCAAATTTTGCGTAAAACCTGTTATCCTGCTCATTCTGTGAACTGTGCATATAAGGATCGTCTGCTGACACTATTACCATTCCTCCATTAACACCAGTATAAGAAAGGGTCATAAAGGGGTCTGCTGCAACATTTAAACCAACATGTTTCATTGCAATAATAGTCCTTGCGCCTGCAATACTTGAGCCCGAAGCAACCTCCAGGGCAACTTTTTCATTAACTGACCATTGAGAGTAAATCTCTTCGTACCTGGCAATATTCTCAAGGATTTCAGTGGAGGGAGTGCCCGGGTAAGCAGTCGCGACTTTAACTCCTGCTTCATAAGCGCCTCTTGCAATAGCTTCATTGCCTGTCAAAAGTCTCAGATTTGTTTCAGCTTCCATTTTACTATGAGAGAATGGTCCATAACAGGTTTTGTAAATTAAGTTATATAGTATATATAAGTAAACCCAAATGTAAAGAAAACTAAAGTTACTAAACAATTTATTTTATTTGCGATTTAATATAATATATTCACTTGATATGGAAAAGACAAAAAAAATCTATGCGAGGAAAAGCCAGGGCACTAAAATAATAATTTTTGCCGTGGTAGTGCTTGCAGCTGTGCAGGTCTGGTTTCTTTATACCAATTATAAAGAGGTTGCTATAAAACTGCCTGAAGACCTCTTTGCTTCATCAAAACCTTTTCCTGTTTCTGAACTAACAATTAATACTCCATACATACCTCCGGGTGAGGAAGGCGCCGGAGTAATGGAAAATATTCCTGCATCAACAGATGGAACAACAGAAGGCTCGTCAGAAACTGCAGAATCTGCAGAAGATACAACTGCCGAAACGGCTGAAACCCCTGTACAGGAATTCGAGCTATCCGAAGTCCAGAAGAGCATTGTATTGCGATTAAAAGAACTGCTGGAAGAAGATATCCAGTACGGGTATGAAGTCTATCCTGAATCAGGTTATCCGCCCGGAAACATATGGATATCCACGGATGTCATTTCAACAGTTTTAAAAGATACCGGATACGACCTTATGGAGCTTATAAATAAGGATATGACCGAACATAAGGAAGATTATCCCCTGGATATAAAGAAGAGGGATGAAGCAATCAAGTATATCGATTTCAGGGATGTTTTTTTCCAGGAACAGTTTTTTAAAAGAAATGCCCTTGAACTTGATAAACAGTTTATCCCGGGTGATGCCGACAACAACATACAGTGGCAGCCGGGTGATATTGTATATTTCCAGTTTGACCCTGATAATCCTTACCAGGATTTGGGCGGTTTTATTTCCTCACGAAAAAATGACCAGGGTGTGCCTCTTGTCATAATGATATCAAAGGAATTTGGTAAAATCAGCGAGGTTGATAAGCTGATGGAATATATTGTTGTTGGACATTACAGGTACCCGAATCCTTATGAGGAAGAATAAATAATAGAAAATGGGCTGGAGCCCAGCAGCCAGCGACTGCCACATTCATTGGAAGCTTTTGTCAATCGTTTAGCTTAAACGGGTTAAAGTTTGTATTATAATCATAATAATCCACTTTTTCTCTCTTTTTCAGCGTCCCGACAATAGAATATGTCGCAGGAGTAAGTATGACTTCAATTCCCACCTTAAAAATATAATTTGAAATTATAATCAGCATTACCATTTCCCAGCTATAAAGACCTGCAAAAGCAATAAGCACAAATAACACAGTGTCTACACCCTCGCCGACAAGTGTGGAACCAATAGTCCTTGTCCATAGCCATTTGCCTTTTGTCAGGATTTTCATTTTTGCAAGTACTATAGAATTTGAAAACTCGCCCGCAAAATATGCTATGAGCGAGGCTGCAACAATCCGGGGCGTCTGGCCAAGTATCTGCATATAAGCCTGCTGGTATTCCCAGCCGGCAGCAGGCCTTATAAGCCCTATCAATCCAAGGAAAAGAGACATTAACAATGCAGAGAAAAATCCTATCCATATGACCCTTCTTCCAGCCCTGAAACCGTAGACCTCTGTCAATATGTCGCCAAAAATATAGGTCAGCGGGAAAAGGAGGGTTCCTCCGTCAAATGTAAATCTCCCTATCTGCACGATCTTTGTGGAGGCAATATTTGAAATAAGCAGCACCGCGACAAATAGCCCGGTTATTACATCTAAATAAATATATTTTGTAGTTTTTTCCATATTACCGGACCCTGGTATTTAAGATTAATTATATATCCGCGTATGGATTTAATACCAGACATAATAGTATAATAAGAAAATATTATAAGATTTTTAATGTTTTTTTAAAAAGAGAAAATAAGGGACAGATAAACCATTTATTCATTCCTGATTTCTGGAGGTTCTTAAAATGAGCAAGGATAAAAAAACTGACAAGGCCATTGTTTATTACGTGGTAGGTGGGGCAGTAGTCGGCGCTATAGCCGGGTACATCATAAAAAAAGTCGGGTTTCAGAACATATTGAACGTTCTTAAGTCAAAAAATATCCTTCCCGAAAACATTGCAGACACTATTTCTGAGTTTGCATCCAGGGGAATGAGCGAAGAACTGGAAGATGACGATCTTTAATAACTGGGATTATTTTTAGCTTTTTAAGACCTGCGCTTTTTGTTTATTAATAATTTAACTTTGGCAGATACTTTAAAAAAACCTGTATAACTTAAGTCAAAAATTCTTAATTGTAAATTTTTTTAAGAAGCCAGGCCATATTTTCTCCCAGTCTCCTAAATGTTCCTACGCCTTCCTCATCATTCAATATTTCGCCTGGCTCCCGGCCAATAGCCATATTCCAGTAATTAGAGTATGGAACAATTGCTTCACTTAATGCAAAGAGATTAGTTATCTGTTCAATAACCGCTCCAGAGCCCTGTCGCCTTACTACAGCCAAAGGGGCGCAAACTTTCCTCCTTAGCATTATATTCCCGCCGCTACGGGAACAATATCCTGACCTGTCTATAAGGGATTTTATTTCCGGGGTAATTGAACCAAAATAAACAGGAGAACCGATTATTATACCCTGGGCATCGATCATTTTTTTAATACAGTCATTAAGGATGTCAGAGTTATCTTTTTCATAACCATAACAAAACCCGTCTTTTTTCTGCCTGCATTTCAGGCAAACCCTGCAGGGTTTTATTGGCATTCCACCCACCTGGACCATTTCAGTCTCTATGCCCTGTTTTTCAAGCTCTTCGAAAATAATATTTATTGCAGCCGCTGTATTGCCATTCTTTCTGGGGCTGCCATTAAAAGCTACAACCTTCATCCGTCCTCCTCAATATTCACACAATAAAATAATTGAAATATCAGTAAATATAAATCCTGGGAATCTTGTCTTTAAGCATGCATAGAATTTCATAATTTATTGTCCCTATCATTCCGGAAAGATAATCAGCAGTTATCTTTTTATTACCGGCATTTCCAATCAGCGTTACTTCTGTTCCTTCGACTATTTCCCCGTTATCAGTTACATCAGTCACGTCTATCATTATCTGGTCCATTGTTACGTTCCCAACTACAGGAGCAATATCTCCATTTATCAGCACTCCTGCTTTATTGGAAAAAAGACGTGTATAACCATCAGCATAACCAATAGGAATTGTAGCTATTACACTTGGTTTTGTTGTAGTGTAAGTAGCTCCATATGATATAGATTGCCCTGCCGGTACATTCTTGACAAACGAGACCCTTGATTTAAGGCTCAGTATAGGGCGCAGGTCTTTTAATATTTTCTGCGCATCCTGTTCGAGCCAATCTTCACTGCCGGACCCAAACGGGCTCAGGCCATATAATGATATCCCGAGCCTTACCATGTTGCAGTGAAATACTTTACTTCGCAAAAATGCTGCGCTGTTTGCGCAATGAATTATCTTGAAATGCATTTTTTTTGCTTCAAGCGCAGATTGCACTTCCTGGAATCTATCCCACTGCATCTTAGTGTAGGACTGGTCTTTTTCACCTGCGCATGAAAAATGGGTGAAAAGTCCTTCAACATCCAAATTAGGCAGTTTAACTATATTGCAAATCACTTCTACAGCATCCCTGAAGCTTATGCCAACCCTGTTCATGCCTGTATCGACTTTTATATGTACCCTGGCCCTTTTACCATACTTGGAGCATTTCCCTGAAATTGCCTGGGCTTTTTCAAGTGAATTAATGCAAAGCGTAAAATCATATTTTATCGCATCATTTACTATTTCCATTGGCGGCTCGCCGAGTATTAAGATTGGCACTTTTATGCCGACTTTCCTTAATGTCATGGCATCTTCTGCAAGAGCTACACCAAGTGAATTTATTCCATTTTTTACAGCATGCTTTGATATTTCCACCACGCCATGCCCGTAGGCATTTGATTTGACTACAGCCATTATTCTCGTGCCCGGCGATGAAATATGTGACCTTAAAACCCTTATGTTGTGGGTAAAATCAGCAAGATTTATTTCAATTCTTGTGAATCTTTTGTTTTTTCTATTAATTTTAAGCATAAATCAGGTTAGCTCAGTCTCTGGATATCATCGATTTTACTATATCCGCCCTGGTTACTATACCTATCACCCTGTTGTCATCATCCACGACGGGAAGCCTGTTTATCTTCATACTCAACATGAGGTCTGCAATCTCGTTTACCATCGTATCGGGATGGACAGTCTTTACTTTCACTGTCATTATATCTTCGACTTTTGTGGCAAGATGCTTTTGCAGGTTGGATTTGAATTTATTAAGGCTTTCAAGATAGATTATGCCATCCAGAAGCTTAAAATATCTCGGGAAATGCAGTTCTGTATCCTTGACGATTATATCTGCTTCCGTCACTATGCCTATGATTCTATATTCCTCATCAATTACTGGAACGCCGCTGATCTTATTTTGTATAAGCAGCTCTGAAAGTTCCCCAATGGAAGCATCTTTTTTAATTGTTATAACATCCTTTATCATTATATCGCTGGCTTTTAATTCTGACATGAAAACCCCTTTTGTTTTTTTCTATTTAAAGATTCTTAGGCTCTTTAATCCATTCCCACATATTTTAATACTCTTTAATATTTCAATTCTTCTATCTCAAGAAATACCTTTTTTATCCCTTCAAGAAGATCAGTTGCAATCTGGGAAGTCCTGCTGGTATTGTTTGCAATTATATCAGAAGCTAAACCATGTATAAAAGCCCCGCACACAGCAGCATCAGTTAGCTCCAGCCCCTGGGAGAGCAGGGAACCTATTATACCTGTAAGTATATCTCCCGTTCCTGCAGCAGCAAGGGCCCAGCTTCCAGTGGGATTAATAAATATTGATTTTTCAGGATTAGAAATTATTGTAGCTGCGCCCTTTAAAACCGAAACCAGTCCAAATTTATCAACAACCGAGAAATTTTCTTTTAACCTGTCTTCCTGGCTTATCCTGTCTATGCCAAGTATCGCCGAGAGCTCGCCTGCATGCGGGGTTATGACAACATGTGATAGATCCAGGTCATCCTCTTCACCGATATCCCTTGGACCGTAAAGCGCCCTCAGGCCATCGGCATCAAGTACTGTGGGTTTCTTTATTTTTTTCAATACCTCCCTTACAAGACATATTGTACTGGGGTTTTTTGACAGGCCGGGTCCTATTACGAGAGCGTCAAATTTTTC